>CAZBGV010000086.1:0-14653 GCA_964491485.1 uncultured Woeseiaceae bacterium
AACGCTGGACATCACGATTGATCTCCACGCAGATGCTCGAAGCAAATACACCATAGCCGGTGTTATGGGTCAATTGCCGTTGCTGACCCACCGGAGCGCAAGACGAGGTGTAATGCCGCCGGCGACCCTGACTTCAGTGAGCCGGATCGGGCCGGCGCCCTGTCTCCCAACTTGCCACATCGCCCGGCACGACCCGAAACAAGGGGTGCGGGTCCGGCAACGTGACGTCCCTGAATCGCGCCAGCCACCGCGGGTCGCGTGCCGCCAGCTTTTTCCCGAGATGGAGCCACTCGTACTCGAGCTGGCCGTCGGTGATGGACAGGAAGCCCGCGGCCACTCTGCCCGGACCGATCCGTCGCGAGTTGAAGCGGTAGCCGCGGCGCGCGGCTTCCGCGTGGATGCACTCGAGATAGGCAGCGACACAGTGTTCGGGAATCGGCGTTTCGCTGAAGCGCCGGAGCTGCGGGTGCCGCCGGTAGCCGCGCGTCCTGCCCGCGACGACCGCCTGCGCGAGCAGGCCCTCGCGCCAGACGGCGACGAGCCCTTGCGTGTCCAGATAGCGCGGATGTAGCGACCAGAGGCGCATGGAACGGAGCTTGCGGTTTGACCCGCTCGGGGGCGGAAGCTAGGAAAGAAGCGGCAGGCGATCGCGGACCAGCGCCGCGGCGGCCTCGAGGTCGATGTCGTCCAGCCTGTCGGCGCCGCGGGTCAGCTCGTCGAGGAGTGTCTGTTGTATCGCGCCGCGGCGCTGGGCGACGGCGTACGGGATGTCGGCGTGGAACATCACCATCGAGTAGCGCGGGATGAACCGCTCCGGCAGGCGGCGCTCCAGCTCGAACGAGAGCTGCTTCTGGAGCGCGAATTTCGGGTCGCGCACGGTGTCGCGCATCTCGACGTAGTTCTCGAGTGCCATGTCGGCGATCGCGTTCGCGTTCGGCAGCTGCTCCGACTCGAAGCGTGCAAACGCCGCGCCCCAGCTGCGCTCTTCTCCGACGATGCGGTCGAGCAGCGCGCAGTCCTCGAACGCCGCGTTCATGCCCTGGCCGTGAAACGGCACGATCGCGTGCGCCGCGTCGCCGACGAGCAGCACCTCGCCGGCGTGCCAGCGCCGGCAGCGCACCGTGCCGAGCACGCCCAGCGGGTTGCGCAGGAACGTCGCGGAGAGATCCGGGATGAGGTCTGCGACGTCGCCAAACCAGCGGCGGAAGAAGGCGTTCACCTCGTCCGCGCCGGTGAGCTCGGCGAACGAGGGCGTGCCTTCGTTCGCCAGGAAAAGCGTGCACGTGAAGTCGCCCGCCGGGTTGGGCAGCGCGATGAGCATGAATCCGCCGCGCGGCCAGATGTGCAGCGCGTTGCGGTCGAGACGGAAAGCACCGCCGGGCCCGGGCGGCAGCGTCAGCTCCTTGTAGCTGTGCGGCAGCAGCGCCTCGGTCGCACCGAGCTGCCCGTCGGCGTCGAGCGCGCGCCGCACGGCTGAGCCCGCGCCGTCCGCGGCGATGACGGGCGGCCGAACCGTCACCGTGCGCTCGCGCGCCGGCTCCATCAGTTGCACGCCGCCGCGCTCGATACCCACGGCTTCGTGGCCGAACCGGACAATCACACCGTGTCCGGCGGCGGCCTCGACCAGCAGCCGGTTCAGGGCCGCGCGCGCAACGGAATGGATGACCTCGTGCTCGCGTTGCCCGTAGGGCAGGAGCTCCGTACGCCCCTGCTCGTCGTGGATGCGCCGCCCGCGCATCGGGATCAGCAGCGGCCGCACGGCATCCATCAGCCCGGCCTGCTCCAGGGCGGCGATGCCGCGCGCCGCCAGCGCGAGGTTGATCGAGCGGCCGCCGGCAGGCGCCGCCTGCCGCGGATCCGGACCGCGCTCGTACAGCGTGACGCGCAAGCCGCGCCGCGCGAGCAGGACGGCGAGCAACGGGCCGCAGAGGCCCGCGCCGACGATCGAAACGTCCCGCGACATGCCGGCCGTCATGCGGCGCCGGACTCCTCGCGCACGGCGGACGCGAGCCGCTCGGCGAACTGGTGCACGTCCTCGAAGCGGTTGTACAGCGGCACGGGCGCGACGCGGATGACGTTCGGCTCACGCCAGTCGGCGATCACGTGCCGGTTTTCCAGGCGCCGGAACAGGGAGCGCGCATCGATGTGCCGGTCCTCGATCACGAGCGAGAGCTGGCAACCGCGCGCGTCCGCGGGAGTGATCGAGCGGATCCGGTCTTCCATGTGATGCCGGATCAGGAAGTCCAGGTACCCGGTGAGCTGCAGCGACTTCTCGCGCAACTGCGGCATGCCCGCCCGTCCGAAGATCTCGAGCGAGGCGAGCACGGGCGCCAGTGACAGAATCGGCGGGTTGCTGAGCTGCCAGCGCTCCGCGCCGGGTGCGGGCCGGAACGTCGGCGCCATCTCGAAACGGGTTGCCTCGTCGTGTCCCCACCAGCCGAGCAGCGCCCGTGCGCCGTGGGCGCCGAGATGCCGTGCGTGGACGAACGCGCCGCCGAGGGCACCGGGCCCCGCATTCAGGTACTTGTAGCTGCACCAGGCCGCAAAATCCGGGCCCCAGTCGTGCAGCGCGAGCGGCACGTTGCCGATGGCGTGCGCGAGATCGAGGCCGACGGCGCAGCCGCGATCGCGCGCCAGGCGGCAGACGCTTTGCATGTCGAGCACCTGTCCGTTCAGGTACTGGACGCCGGGCAGGAGGAGGAGGGCAATTTCGCCGGCGTGCGCCTCGATCAGAGCGGCGAGATCCTCCAGGTGCAACGCGGCATCCTCGCGCGGCCGCCATTCGACCAGCGCTTCGGCCGGCTCGAACCCGTGGAACCGGATCTGAGACGCGGCGGCAAAGCGGTCCGAGGGAAAAGCCGTCGATTCGATGACGATCTTGCGGCGGCTGCCTTCCGGGCGGTAGAAGCTCGCCATCAGCAGGTGCAGGTTGACCGTGAGCGTGTTCATCGCCACGACTTCCGTTTCCAGCGCTCCGGTAAGCTGGGCGAGACCGGGCGTCGCGAGCCGATGGTAGGGCAGCCAGGGACGCCGCGCGCGAAAGTGTCCGTCGACCGCGAGATTCGCCCAGTCCTCGAGCTCCTCCTGCACGTAACGCGCCGCGAGCTTCGGCTGCAGGCCGAGCGAGTTGCCGCAGAAGTAGACCGGCTCGCAGCCGTCGCGCGCCGGCGGGAAGTTGAACTCCTCGCGGAAGCCCCGCAGCGGGTCGCGCTCGTCCATGGCGCGTGCGAAATCGAGTCCGGGCTCGAACTCGCGGCCGCCGGCCAGCGCTCCGCTCACGCGTAATCGCTCCGCGGCAGGTCCAGCCAGCGCAGGGCGGCGCCGGCGAGGAGTGCATCCGACGTCGCGGCGTCGAGGCCCATCGATTCGATCATCCTGCCGGGTTCGTGCTCGCCGAGCGGGAACGGATAATCGCTGCCGAGCGCGATGCACCCGGCGCCCATGAGCTCGATCATGTAACGCAGCATCGCGGGCTCGTGCACCAGCGAGTCGACCCAGAAGCGGCCGAGGTAGTCGCGCGGATTGCGTTCGTTGCGGGTCGCGACGATGTCCGGGCGCACGTTGAAGCCGTGCTCGACGCGGCCGATGAGCCCGGGGAATGCGCCGCCGCCGTGCGCGAAGGCGACACGCAGGCCGGGCAGCCGCTCGAACACACCGCCGAAGATGAGCGAGCAGATGGACAGCGCGGTTTCCGTCGGCATGCCGACCAGCCACGGCAGCCAGTAGAGCCCCATGCGCTCGCGGCCGAGCATCTGCCACGGGTGCACGAACACCGCGGCGCCGAGCTCGGCCGCGGCTTCGAGCACGGGGAAGACGCGCTCGTCGTCCAGGTTCCAGCCGTTCACGTGGGTGCCGATCTCCACGCCGGCCAGGCCGAGGGAGCGCTTGCAGCGCTCCAGCTCGCGCACGGCGAGATCGGCGTCCTGCATCGGCAGCGTGCCGAGGCCGATGAACCGCCGCGGGTGATCGGCGACGACGCCCGCGATGTGGTCGTTCAGCAGGCGCGCGAGATCGGCGGTGTCCGCGGGCTTCGCCCAGTAGCTGAACATGACGGGCACGGTCGAGAGCACCTGCACGTCGACCGCGCACGCGTCGCAATCGGCGAGGCGCACGGAAGGATCCCAGCAGTTCGACTCGATGACGCGGAATTCCTTGCCGTCGATCAGCATGCGAGCGCAGCCGGGCCCGTGATGCTCGAGCTGCACGAAGCCGCCGTAGCCGTAGCGCCTGGAAAGATTCGGCCAGTTCCCCGGCAGGATGTGCGTGTGGATGTCGATCTTCATCGGACCGGGCTGCCGGATCCGATCTTCACGTGCGCCGACCCCCGCGGCCGTCGCATGCCCGTGTCGCCGTAGGAGCCCGCCGTGCGGGCGACCAGACCCGCGTCACGCCTTCCGTTCCCGCGGCTGCGGCATGACGCTCCCGCACTTGTCACAAGTCCGGTTCTCCACCGACCCGTAGAACCGCTCGAAGATCGGCGGCAGCTGCCCGACGATGTCGTCGACGTACAGGTACTCCTCGTACAGCTTGTTCTGGCAGTTGTCGCAGAACCACATGAAACCGTCGAGCTCGTCCGGGTTGCGCTTGCGCTCGATGACCAGGCCGACACTGTCCGCGTAGCGCTGCGGCGAGTGCGGCACGCGCGGCGGCAGGAGCAGCATCTCGCCGGCGCGGATCGGGATATCCACGCGCTTCCCGTCCTGGATGGTCTTCAGGAGCATCTCGCCTTCGAGCTGGTAGAAGAGCTCGGGACCTTCGTCGTAGTGATAGTCGGTGCGCGAGTTCGGCCCGCCGACCACCATCACGATGAAATCGTTCTCCTCGAAGACCTGCTGGTTGCACACAGGCGGCGCGAGCAGGTGCCGGTGCTCGTCGATCCACTGCTGGAAATTGAAGGAAGTGAGCGATTGCATGGCTTCGTCCGTCAACGCTACGTCGGCACTGCCGCAATGCACTTGAGCTCGATCGCAATCGGCGTCGGCAGGCGCCTGACTTCGACGGTAGTGCGGCAGGGACCGTCGGCGACGCTGAAATACTCGCCGTAAATGGAGTTGAAGGTTGCGAAATCGCGTTCGATGTTCGTGAGAAAGACGGTCACGTCGACCAGGTTGGCGAGCTCCAGGCCGGCGCTTTCCAGCACGGCGCGGACGTTGGCGAAGACCGCGTGGCACTGGACGGCAAAATCCTCCGGGATGGCGTTGCCATCGGGCGAGCGTGGGCCGATACCGGACAGAAACAGCAGGTTTCCGGCCCGTCGCGCGTGCGGGTAAGCCCCGACGGGTGGCGGTGCCGTCCTGGAAAGAATACCTTCTCGACCGCGCATTCGACTCCGGTGGCCCTGCGGCAGGATTCAATGAAGGCAGTTTACCGTGCCTGCCCGAGACCGGCCAATTGCGCGGCGGACGCTGGTGTATTCCCACCCGACGAGTGGCATTGTCGCCGGGGTGGGCCCGCTCAGCTGCCTGCCCAGAGCGGAACGCTTTCCCAGCCCTCCGGCAGCTCGTGCGCGATGCCCTGGTGGCAGTCGATGCAGGTTTCGCCGCGCTCGCGGACGCGCTCCGGAACGTGCTTGCGGCTGGCACTGCGTCCCTGTCGCTCCAGATCCATGTGGTCCAGCTCGTGGCAGTTGCGGCATTCGAGGGAGTCGTTGGTCTTGAGGCGCTGCCACTCGTGAGTGGCCATCTCGAGCCGCAGCGCCTGGAATTTCTCGCGGGTGTCTATCGTGCCGAGCGCCCAGTTCGGCAGCTCGTTCATGGTGGCGCTGGCCTTGCGCAGTACCTTGTCGCCCCATGCTTTGGGGACGTGGCAGTCGGGGCAGGTGGCGCGCACGCCGGTGCGGTTCGAGTAGTGGATCGTGTTCTTGTACTCGGCAAAGACGTTGTCTCGCATCTCGTGACACGAGGTGCAGAAAGTTTCGGTGTTGGTCAGCTCGAGCGCCGCGTTGAATCCGCCCCAGAGGCCTGTTCCGACGAGCACCATCAGGTAGCCGCCGGCCGGAATCCCGAGCATCCAGCGCCGCCGCGGGAGCCGCCAGAGCCTGCGCCAGAAGCCATGTGGCTGCTGCCCGTTGTTCATGTTGCGCGGCTCGGCGGCCCGGTCGTCAGGGCGACAGGCGAATCACTGCAGGCTGCCATAAAAGTGGACGAGGTTTTCCTTTTCCTCGTCGCTCAGCGCCTCGAATTTCTCGCGCATCCTGTTTTCTGCTATCTGGCGCTCGCCGCTCGAAAAGTCGGCGAAGACCTGTCGCAGGTAGGGCATCCATTGACCCGCCATGATCCCGGCATCGTCTTCGGGATTGCTGGCGTTGTCGGTGTGGCACTTCTCGCAAGCGCGCCGGTGCACGGCGGCGCCCGCGGCTGCTTTCGCAGGATCGAACTCCTGCTTTGCCGGTATGAACTCCTTCTCCGAGTAGTACTGCGCGATTTCGGAAACCTGCTCCTCGCTCAGCCGCTCGGCGATGTCGCACATGCTGGTCGCGGGCCGGTCGAGGTCGCCCGCGCGATACCGGGTTTCGTGGCAAGGCCGCCCGCGGTCCTGGTACGTCAGCAGGTAGTCCTCGATGACGAACGCGGAGATGCCGGCAATGGTGGGCACGTCGTCTTCTTTGCTGATGCCGTCCGTGCCGTGGCACTGGTCGCATTCTCCAGCGAGCTCGGAGACGTCTGCCCGGGTGGCGGGTGAAAGCAGCGGAAGCACAAGAAGGGCCAGGCTACCTGCGATGAAGTACCTCATGAGCGACTCCCCGGCTACGCCGACAGCCACATTAAATACCGGTCTCCCACTCGTGCGTTCCATAAGGGGTTCCACGTACCGCCGGATTTGCGTTGTGTACGTATAAGAGCAATGCGCGCGCGGTTTCATAATCGGCTCAGGCCAGACGCGCTCACTAATAACGTTCCGCCTTTGTCTCGACCGGACGAGGTGAAGACCGATGGCGATCATGCGGGGATCCTGTGCGCGACTCGCGCTGTTTGCGGGGCTGGCACTGCTGCTCACGGCATGCAGTGGCAGCGACGGTGAGCCCGGTCCGCCGGGGCCGGCGGGACCGGGAGGGCCATCGGGTCCGCCCGGCCCTCCGGGGCCCTCCGGTAGCGGCGTGCCGATCACGTCCGCTGACAAGATCAACGTCGCGATTTCCGAGGTGGAAGTTCCGGGCGGCGGCGGCGCTCCGACCGTGACCTTCGTACTCACCGACGACCTGGCGCAGGGGCTCACCGGCCTGCCGGCGGCCAACGTCGGTTTCGTAATTTCCCAGCTGAGACCGGGCCGCAACGGCGGCTCGAGCGAGTGGCAATCCTACGTGACCCGCGAGAGCGGCGGCATGCCGAACGCCCAGGCGAATACCGAGCCCGGTACCGCCGGCACGTTCGAGGAAAGCGGAGGGGGCGTGTACACGTACACGTTTGCGCGAAGGCTGACGGATTACCCGGGCGGTCCCGAGTTCGATCCCACCAGGACGCATCGCATCGGCATCGAGATCCGCACTTCCACGGGGGGCTTCGCCGAGGAGAACATCCCCGCCGACAACACACCCTTCGATTTCCTGCCGACGGGCGGCGAGCCTCTGTTCACGCGCCTGATCGTCGGCACCGGCACCTGCAACGCCTGCCACGACAGGCTGGCCATGCACGGTGGTGCACGCTTCGACGTCGAGTACTGCGTGGCCTGCCACAATCCATCGTCCATCGACGGCGACACCGGCAACACCATCGATTTCACTCGCCTCGTGCACAACATCCACGCGGCGCGCCCGGACTACTCGATCATCGGCTTCGGGGGCGAGGAGCACAACTGGGCCGACGTCGCGTTCCCGCAGGATATCCGCAACTGCCGGACCTGCCACAACGAAGACGACCCGCGGACTCCGCAGGCGAGCAACTGGCGGCTGGTGCCGAACCGGGCGGCCTGCGGCACCTGCCACTTCGACGACGGCGTCGCCGGCAACGGCCATGATTTCGCGATCGAGGACGGCGTGCATCCCGGCGGGTTCAATTTCACGGACGACACGCAGTGCATCGACTGCCACGGCCCCGGCGGCAGCGTGACCAACGCGCAGGGCCGGCTGGTACAAGTGCCGGTCGCACACGAGGTCAGGACCCGGACCGCGGGTGAGAAATTCGCCTACAACATCCTCGAGATCAGCGGCACCGCCCCGGGCGAGCTCCCGGCCGTGCGGATCTCCGTCACCGACCCGACCAACGGCGACCGCCCGTACGACCTGCACGCGGATGCGCCGTTCACCCAGTGTGCCGGCGGCGCCAGCCGGCTGTCGGTCAATATTGCCTGGAGTACGACCGATTACACGAACCGCGACAGTGGCGGCCCGCCGGCACTGCCGATCATGCTGAATCCGCTCGTCGCCTGCGGCGGCAGCTCGGCCGACAACGGTGACGGCAGTTTCACGGTCACGTCCGCGGTGGCCATACCGGCGACGGCGACGGGTTCGGCGGCGGTGGTCGTCGAAGGCCACCCGGCCCTCGACGCCGACGGCGACGGCGTCATCGATCGGATCGCAGTCACCAGCGCCGTGAGCTATGCACCGATCACCGACGCCGAAGCAGAGGCCCGGCGGCAGCCGGTCGACATCGCGAAATGCAACGACTGCCACAACCAGCTCTCGCTGCACGGCAACAATCGCACCGACAACCCCGACGTGTGCGTGACCTGCCACAACCCGAGTATGACCGATTTCGCCATGCGCACGGGTGAACCTTGCCTGTCCGAAGCGGGTGGCGACGACCAGTCGATCGATTTCAAGCGGCTGATCCATTCCATCCATGCATCCGGCACCATCGGCGTGCCGGTCGACGTGTGCGGGTTCAACAGCAGTGTTCACGTTTTCGAAGTGGCCTATCCCGGACGGCTGAACAACTGCGAAGGCTGCCATCGCCCGGATACCTATTACCCCGTGGACCCGGCGACGGTGCCGGGTTCGACGGTCGACGTGAACGATCCTGCCGACGTGACGGACGACGTGGTGATTTCGCCGAACGCGGCGGTGTGCTCGACGTGCCACACGGATCCTCTCGCGTTCCAGCATATGCTGCAGAACGGCGGTGACTTCGATGCGCGCAAGTCCGCCGACGGTTCGCTGATCTCCGCTTCGACGGAAACCTGCAACGTCTGCCACGGGAAAGGACGGATCGCGGACGTCAAGGAAATGCACGGCGTCGGCGGTTTCGAGTTCAACTAGGCCAACGGGAGCGACATGCCGCGGAGCCCTGTCACGATGCGCCGGCTCGCCGGCATTTTCGGCTGCATGGCAGTGCTCGCGGGTGCGGCGAGCGAGGAGGGCGTGCCCTACAGCCGGGACGGCGCTGACACGTGCCTCGGCTGTCACGACGATCCGGGGACGCTTGCGCTGTTCGCCGGCCCGCACGCGGTACCGACGGACCCGCGCGGGCCTTTCGGCCAGGGCCAATTGCAGTGCGAGGCCTGCCACGGTCCGGGCGGAAGCCATGCGGCGCGGGTCCGGCGCGGCGAGGAACGCCCGCCGGTGGTGCGCTTCGGTTCCGGTGAGCCCACGGCGGTCGCGGTGCAGAACGCCATGTGCACCGGCTGTCATGCCCCCGACCTCGGCTTCGGGTGGCACGGAGGCCCGCACGACCTGAACGACGTCGCCTGCGCCGATTGCCACACGAGCCACGGCGGCGCGGATCCCGTGCTCCGGACCGCCACGCAGCCGGAGGTCTGCGCCAACTGTCATCGACGCGAGCGCAATGAGACGCTGAAGGCGTTCGCACACCCGGTCGACGATGGCGGGATGGCCTGCACCGGCTGCCACAGCCCGCACGGCGAGACGACCGACGGACAGCTGGTGCAGCGGACGATCAACGAGACCTGTTACACGTGCCACGCCGAAAAGCGAGGGCCGTATCTCTGGGAGCACCAGCCCGCGAGCGAGGATTGCACGCTCTGTCATTCACCGCACGGCTCCAATCAACCCGGGATGCTCGTGCGGCGCGCGCCGCTCCTGTGCCAGGGCTGCCACGCCGAAGCCGGTCATCCCGGCATCGTGCACGACGCCGAGGGCGTCGCCGCAGTGATTCCGTCGCAATACCTGCTCGGTAACAGCTGCCTGAACTGCCACACACAGGTGCACGGCTCGAATCATCCGTCCGGGTCGCGGCTCATGCGCTAGCGCGAGGTACACCGTGAGATACGTGCCGGCATCCGTTGTTGGAGTCCTCGCGGGGCTCGCCGCGTGTCCGCCGCTCTCTGCGGCCGAGCCGCCGGACACGAGCTCCTGGGTGTGCCAGTACTGCCCGTTCGCAAAGGGACACCAGGCCGATGTGACGGCCGGCGCGAGCTATGTCAGCGATGATTCGGCCTGGTTCGGCGATGCGAGCGGGTACGACGAGCAAGGCGCCTACGCCGACGTCCAGGGCCACGGGTTGTCCGTCTTCGGCAGCCGGCAGCTCCGGTGGCAGATCGAGGATCTGGCCGTCGATGCCCGCCATCTCGCCGTCGTCGGTGGCCGGCAGGGGCTCTACGAGCTCAGACTCGATTACCGCGAGCTGCCGCGCCGCGTGTCCGACACGAGCGAAACGGTGTTCGTCGCGGCGCCGGACGACGGGCTCGCGCTGCCGGCCGGCTGGGTGCGCGCGCCGACCACCGGAGGGTTCACGGCGCTGGAGAGCACACTCCGCGAGCGCGACATCGCAAGCGATCGCCGGACGCTGGAGCTCGGTGCCGATTATGTCCCCCGGGCCGGCTGGCGGCTCTCCGCCGATTACCGGCGGCGGGCGCGCGACGGATTGCGCATCGCCGGCGGCCCCTGGTTTACGCAGTCGAGTTTGCTGCCGGCACCGTTCGACTATGCGACCGACGAGGCCGAGGCCGGATTGCGGTACACGCTCGAGAGGGGCTGGGTCGAGCTCTCGTATTTCGGGTCGTTCTTCCGGAATACCCATCCCGGGCTGGCGTGGGAGACGCCGTTCACGTCCGCCCCGGGCTCGGAGACCGGCGTCGAGGCGCACCCGCCCGACAATGTCTTCCAGCAGCTCGCACTGGCAGGTGCCTGGCGCTTCGACGGCCACGACACGGTCTTCGCCTTCAACGTTGCCGGCGGACGCACGCAGCAGGATGACCTGTTGCTGCCCTACGGCAGCAACCCGGCCGTGCCGCAGGCGCCGCTGCCGAGGCAGCGCCTGGACGGCAGGATCGATACGACCCATGCCGCGCTCACGCTCTCGACGCGCCCGCTTGCGAAAGGCCGCGTCAGCCTGTCGTGGCGTCTCGACGACCGGGACAACCGGACGCCCGTCGACACCTGGACCCGCGTCATCGTCGATACCTTCAATTCGGGCGACCCCGAGCAGAACGTGCCATACGGGTACCGCAGGACCGCGTTTGCAGCCGACGCACGCTACAACCTGTCGCGATCGCTCACCCTCGGCGGCGGCGTCGAACGCCTCGCTACCGATCGCGATCGCCAGGCGGTCGCTTCGCAAACCGAGGACAGCGGCTGGGCGCTGCTCGAGTGGCGGCCGAATTCGCTGCTCGAGATCAGGACCCGGGGCGGCACGTCCGAACGCGACATCGGACGCTACGACGAGAACTTCGCCGCGGCCTTCGGCCAGAACCCGCTGCTGCGCAAGTACAATCTCGCCTACCGCTATCGCCGCTTCGGCGAGCTGGATGTGAGCGGCGCCGTGCCGGACAGGCCGCTTTCATTTTCCCTGGACGTCACCTGGGCCGAGGACGAGTACACGAAGTCGCTCGTCGGGCTCACGGAAGGAGATGACCTGCGCGTCGCCGGAGACCTGAGCTATGCGCTGAACGCGAGGCGCTTTTTCTACGTGCACGGCGGCTACGAGCGCATCGACTCGGAGCAACGGGGCAGTGAATCGTTCGGCCTGCCGGACTGGTCCGCCGGCGTCAGCGACCGCTTCGTGAGCGCCGGCGCCGGCATGCGTCTGCGGCAGATCGCGGACAACGTGGATCTCACGCTCGACTACACGCGCGCGACCGGCAGGACCGAAATCGCGACGCGCTCGTTGTCGGGGGGATTCAGCGCGTTCCCGGATCTCGTGAGCGAGATGAGCTCGCTGCGCCTGGAGCTCGACTGGACGCGATCGGCGCGCCTCTCCATCGGCGCCCGCCTGCGCTGGGACACCATCGACATGGACGACTGGGCTCTGGACGGTGTCGCGCCGGATACCGTGCCGGTCCTGCTGTCGCTCGGTGCTGAGCCTTGGAACTACGACCTCCTGTTCTTCGGCATCGGCTTCACCTGGCGCGTCGGCCCGGCGGAGAGCAACCCGCCCGGCGGGGAAGACCGCTGACCAGTGTTCTTCCCGAAGCACTGCAGAGTGCAGGCCGGCTTTGCCAAATGGCGCAGAAAAGAGTATTCTGACGCATATGGCAAAAGCGGCGACCCTCAGGAAGACTTCACCGGAGCCACGTCCTCTCGAGGCGTTCGATCCGTCGCGGGTGGACGCCGTCGCCCTCAAGGCGTTTTTCAATCTCGCGGCCGAGTGGGGCCTCGGGCGCGAGGAGCAGGTCACGCTGCTGGGAGCGCCCAGCCAGCGGACGTTTTATCGCTGGCGGGCGGGCAAGGTCGCCGGCCTCCCGCGGGACACGCTGGAACGGATCAGCGTGCTCGTCGGGATCTACAAGGCGATCAACATCCTGCTGCCCGTGCGAGAGCGCGCCGCCGCCTGGATCAAGCGGCCGAACAAGGCGTTCGGCGGCGCGTCGGCGCTCGACGTCATGCTGCAGGGCCAGGTAGACGACCTCTACCAGGTCCGCCGCTACCTGGACGCGTGGCGTGGCTGAGGCGCCGCGGCGCCGCAATATCGCCGGCACGACGCAGTACCGGATCGTTCCGTCGATTTTTCCGCCCGTTGCCCTGTTCGAAACTCTCGTCGCGGCCGAAGAGCTCGAGGTGCTGTACGCAATCGAATCGCTGACCAACGACCGCCTGAATGCGCAGGCCGGCAACCTGTACCTGGTGCCGAAAGAGGAATGGGTGACCGGGCCGGGCGCATCGGTGGTCATGGCGGCGTTCACGCACATCGGCCGCGCGAGCCGCTTCAGCGCCGGCGCTTACGGTGTGTACTACGCCGGGCGTGACCTGGACACCGCCATTGCGGAAACGGTCTTCCACAGCGAGCGCCGGTTGCGCGACACCGACGAGGAGCCGATCGAGCTCGACATGCGCTGTTACGTCGGCACCGTCGAGGCGGCGCTCGAGGACATCCGGGGCCGGCGCTTCGCGCACCTGCAGGATCCGGATCTCGCGACCTGGCCCGTCTGCCAGGCTTTCGGGAGCCGGCGTCGCGACGCCGGCGCGTTCGGGCTGCTGTACCGGAGCGCGCGGCAGAAGGACGGCGAATGCATTGCCGCCTTCCGTCCCCGCGCGGTCTCGCTCCCCGCCCAGGGGCAGCATTTCCGCTACTGCTGGAACGGCGAACGCATCGACCGCGTCATGACCGTGAGCCGGATCCGCGAGCTCTGAAGGCGTGGCGGCTACACGTCGCGGCAATCGACCTGCGTGACCTTCGGCCGCTTGCCGAGGCGTACCGCGGTGAGCTCGCGGTTCCAGACGCAGCCGGAATCGAGACCGATGACGTCCGGGCCGATCATCAGGCCGAGCGCCGACCAGTGGCCGAAGACGATGCGTGTGCCGCGCCAGCGGGCATCTGGAACGGCGTACCACGGCGTGAGGCCTTTCTTCGCATCGGCCGGCGGACCCTTGTGCGAGAAGTCGAGCCGGCCGTCCTTGCCGACCATGCGCATGCGCGTGAGCGCGTTCACGATATAGCGCAGGCGCTTGTTGCCCTCGAGCTCACCCGACCAGCGGCTGGGCGTATTGCCGTAGAGCTTCGCGACGAAGCGTCGGTAATCGTCGCCGCGCAGGACGGCCTCGACTTCCGCGGCGCGCTTCAGCGCTTTCTTCACGGTCCACTCCGGCGGCAGGCCGGCATGCACCATCAGCGTGTGGCGTTTCTCGTCGTAGTGCGCGAGCGGCCGCGCGCGCAGCCACGTGACCAGCTCCTCGCGGTCGGGCGCTAGCAGCACCGGCTCCAGGGACGGGTCCGGCTCGGGCGCCGCTTGCGTGCCCTCTGCCATCGCGATCAGGTGCAGGTCGTGGTTGCCGAGCACGGTCGTGACCACGTCGCCGAGCCCGCGCACGAAACGCAGCACCTCGAGCGATTGCGGTCCGCGATTGACGAGATCGCCGGTCAGCCACAGGCGGTCGCGGCCGGGATCGAACCCGAGCCGGTCGAGCAGGCGACGGAACGGGTCGTAGCAGCCCTGGATGTCGCCGATGGCGTAGACCGACATGGCGCCCGGGAGCTATGGCCTAGTGCAGGACGCCGGGAACCGCGAGCGTGAAGGGCGGGATGGGAGCGTCGAAGCTCACGCCGTTGTCGGCCTCCATGCGGTAGCTCCCCTGCATGGCGCCGACCGGCGTCTCGAGGATCGCGCCGCTCGAATAGCGGAACCGCTCGCCGGGATGCAGGTACGGCTGCTCGCCGACCACGCCGTCCCCGCGCACTTCCTGCACCTTGCCGTTCGCGTCGGTAATCACCCAGTGGCGGCTGAGCAGGCGCGCGGGCGTGCTGCCGAGGTTGGAGATGGTGATGGTATAGGCGAAGACGTAGCGCCCGATTTCCGGCTCGGACTGGTCATCGATGTAGTTGGT
>CAZBGV010000087.1:0-14392 GCA_964491485.1 uncultured Woeseiaceae bacterium
AAAACGGCGGGCCCGCCGTGCGGGCCCGCCTTACGCTCGCAGGTTATCGGCGCGACCCGAAGTTCAGCTGCACCGAGAGCTGGTAACGGCGCCCGGTCCGGTAGCGGTTGGCCGGCTGGAACGCCTCACCGAAGTACTGGAAGTACTTCTCGTCCAGCAGGTTCTGCGCGTCGAAGTTGAGCTGCACGGTGTCGTTGAACGTCCAGCCGAGGCTCATACCGAGGTCGGCGTACCCGTCGACGCTCACCGGCGGCGCGCCGGCGACGAAGCCTCCCGCCAGGTATTCGCTGCGCCAGCCGTAGGTCAGGCGCGCGCTGAACGGGTCCTTCTCGTAGTACGGGCTCACGTTGTACTGGTGCTCGGACTGGAACGGCAGGTCGTTGCCGGCCGCCGTCTCACCGTCGGCAAAGGTGTAGTTGGCGACGATGCCGAACCCGGTGTCGCCGAACGGCTGCTGCCAGCTCAGGTTCAAGCCCTTGATCTCGCCGCTGCCGGCGTTGCGCGGACGCAGGATGCTGTACTTGCAGAATCCATCCGCGGTGCACGCCCCGGTGGCGACCAGGTTTTCGAACGCCGTCGGATCGGGGTCGTCGCTGATCGAGTTGAACAGGCGCTCGGTGGCCGCGTCGCTTTCGATGAAGTTGTCGATGTCCTTGTAGAACACCGAAGCCGCGACTACCGATTCGTCCGCGAAGTACCACTCGGCCGCGACGTTGTAGTTCGTGGACTCGTACGGTCCGAGGTCCGCGTTGCCGCCGCTGCCGGTGAGCGTGGTGTCGTTCAGGAAGGTGTTCGGCGCCATCTGGTTGTACGGTGCCCAGGCGACCACCCTGGCCACGGCGAAGCGCAGCACGACATCGTCGGTGGCGTCGAACGCGAGGTTGAGCGACGGCAGCACGTAGTCGTCGTCGTTCTTCTGCGTCACCAGCCATTCCGGCAGTGCCGGCAGCACCGGCGTGTCGCTGCCCAGGTTGAAGGCCGTGCTTTCGATCTCGGCATTCACGAACCGCACGCCGACGTTGCCGCGCAGGCGCTCTTCGCTGCCGAAGTCGAGCTGCGCATAGGCCGAGGTGTTGGTCTGCTCGATCGAGTAGGTGTTGTTGAGGAAGCTCGCCGCATCCGGGTTCGCGAAGTTCGGCGGGCTGTTTGTGACCCAGTTGACGACGTTGTCGCGGCCCACGTAGAGGTGCTGGCCGTGATCCGGCGTGAAACCCCGGATATCGGTCAGCCCGATCGTGCCGGTTTGCGACAGGTCCCCGACGGCGGGAATGCCCCAGACGTTCAGCGAGAAGTCCTCCTGGTGCTCGTGGCGGCGCACGCCGACGAGCAGCTCGTCGAACATGCCGTCGAGCTCCCAGCTGAAATCGAGCTGCGCGTAATTGTCCTCGGCCTCGGTCGAGAAAATGCCGTGGTTGCCGAAGAAGCCTTCGGAGCGCCAGTTTGCCGGATCGCGCGCAGCGTCCGGATCGTCGAAGGTCAGCCCCTCGTCAATGTCCCAGCTGAAGCCGCCGGTGAAGGCGGGCTCGATGAACCACTGCTTGAGGTCGTTGTCGGCCTTGCTGCGGCCGACCTGGCCGGACAGCGTCCAGCCGTCGCCGTACCAGGCGCCCTGCAGGTCGAGTCCCCGCGTAGTGGGCTCGGAAGCGCGCGCGTTGTTGTCGTAGAACACGAGGCTGCCGGGGCCGGCGTGGCCACCGGTGACGATCCCGCCGGCGCCGACGGTGAGCTGGTCGATCTCGTCCGCCCGCAGGGAGAGGAAGTTGTACATCGACTGGTTGTAGTTGGCGAAGTCCTCGCTGATGTACAAGCCGCTCAGGTTGAGCTCCAGGGCTTCGCCGGGCCGGATCTGCAGGTTGGCAATGATGCTGTCGCGCTTGCGGGTCTGCTGGAACCACGCCGCGTTGACGAAATTCGGCACCTGCGCGTCGGCATCCACACCCGCCGCGTTCGGGAACGTGGACGCCGGGACGTAACCGAATATCTCCGAGCCCTGGCGATCGACCTGTTCCTCGTAGTGCTGCGCGGCGATGGCGACGCCCCAGGTTTCCGTGGGGTCCTTGAAGCTGTAGAGCGCGGAGATGCTCGGCTTCCCTTCGCTCGCCTGGTCGTTGTAGTTGTAGCCGAAGGTCCCGGTGAAGATGTTCGCCGGCAGGTCGAGCGGCCGGCGCGTGTGCATCAGCACGGTGCCGCCGAGACTGCCTTCGGGCAGCCGCGCTTCGGGTGATTTGAACACCTCGATGCGGCCGATGATCTCGGAGGCAATCTGGGTCTGGTCGAAGCCCCGGTTCGGCTGCTCGCCGAAGAGCCAGATCGACTGCGCCACCGGGTGGCCGTCGAGGAACGTGAGGTTGAGGCTCGGATCCGTGCCGTCGATGCTGACCCGCTCGCCCTGGCCGAAGCGGCGGTCGATCGCGACGCCGGGGATCTGCGTCATCGCCTCGGCGACGTTCGTATTCGGGAATTCGCCGAGGTCCTCGGCGCTCAGCGCTTCGACGACGGCGTTGGCATTGCGCTTCGCCTCGAGCGCCTGCTCGAGGCTGCCGCGGATGCCGAGCACCGTGATGGTGTCGAGGTCGCCGTCCTGTGACGGGCCGGCCTGCTGCCCATAGACCGGCGCGGCCAGCAGGCTGACCAGGAGGGCGACGACCGGCGTTGATCTTTCGGTGTTCATGAGCGGAGATCCCCCGTTCCGTAAACCAATAAGTAACCACTCAGAGACCACTATAATACCATAAAAGACGCTTTTCCAGCCCTGTTGGATACCAATAGCGAATTAGGCCGGGAAATCAATAAGCCATTGCAAAAAGTGGTATGGCATTGGTAATATCGTGACAGACCACGCCGGAGCACATCGTGACCTCGCTAGCCGCCATCCTCGGACCCCTCGACCAGAGCAGCGCCCTGCCCCTCTATCAGCAGCTGCAGCGCGTGCTGCGGGAGGCGATCGAGAAACGGGTCCTCGATGCCGACGACGCGCTGCCCGCCGAAAGGGAGCTGGCGGAGAGCTTCGGGGTCTCGCGGATCACCGTGCGCAAGGCCATCGACGGGCTGGTGGGCGAAGGCCTGCTGGTGCGCCAGCACGGCTCGGGAACCTTCGTGCGTCCCAGGGTGGAGAAGAATTTCTCGAAGCTGACGTCCTTCTCCGAGGACATGCGGGCACGCGGGCGCAACCCGCGCAGTGTGTGGCTGCACCGCGGTGCCGGCACGGTCACGCCGGAGGAGGCGCTGGCCCTGCGACTGAGCCCGGGCACGCCGGTGTACCGGTTCCACCGCGTCCGCTACGCGGACGATGCGCCGATGGCGATCGAGTACGCGACGGTGGCCGCGTCCTGCCTGGAATCCGTGGATGCCGTCGACTCGTCCCTTTACGAGGCGCTGGAGCGGGCCGGCAACCGGCCGGTGCGCGCGCTGCAGCGGCTGCGAGCGGTGCTGCTCACCGCGGAGCAGGCCAAGCTTCTCGGCGCGAAGGAGCGCGACGCGGGTCTGCTGGTGGAGCGGCTCGGGTTCCTCGCCGACCGGCGCGCGGTCGAATTCTCGCAATCGTATTACCGCGGCGACACCTACGATTTCGTCGCGGAGCTGACCGACGCCACCTAGTGGCCTGCAGCAGACACGGCGAACGCCCGCTACCTGCGGAAAGAGACGTGCGACCCTACCCGCCGGCATGGCAAGGGAATGAGAACGTGCCTGATTCACTGTCCCTGATGCCCGAAGAAACGAGGACGTTCCTCGAGGCGTCCGAAGCCGCGCTGGCGGTCGAGCGGCAGCTCGAGCGGCTGCCCGACGTGCTGCGCCGTATCGCCTCCGATCGCGGGGCGCGCTCGCGGGCCGCGTTCATCACGGTGGCGCGCGGCAGCTCCGACCACGCCGCCACCTATGCGAAGTACCTGGTCGAGACGAAGCTCGGGATTCTCACGTCATCGGCCGCGCCGTCGGTGGCTTCGCAATACGCGAAGAGCTCGCACCTGCGCGGCGGCATGCTGCTCGCGATCTCGCAATCGGGGCGGAGCCCCGACCTGCTCGAGACCGTGCGAGCGGCGCGGGCCGCCGGCGCGTGCACGGTTGCGCTGGTGAACGAGGAAAGCTCGCCGCTCGCCGCGCTCGCGCAATACACGGTGCCGCTCTGCGCAGGCCCGGAAGCCGGCGTCGCGGCCACGAAGTCCTTCATTGCTTCCCTGAGCGCGATTGCACAGCTCGTCGCCCACTGGGCGGACGATTCCGCCTTGCTCGACGGCATCGATGCGTTGCCCTCGCTGCTGCGCCGGGCCTGGGGGCTCGACTGGTCGGCGGCGGTCGAGCGGCTGCGCGATCGCGAGAGCCTGTATGTCGTCGGCCGGGGTCTCGGGCTGGGTGCGGCGCAGGAAGCGGCGCTCAAGCTGAAGGAAACCTGCGGGCAGCACGCCGAGGCGTTCAGCGCCGCGGAGCTGCGGCACGGACCGCTGGCACTCGTGAACAGCGGCTTCCCGGTGCTCGTGCTCGCACAGGCCGACGGCACGCTCGAGGACGTGCGCGCGCTGGCTCGCGACCTGTCCGGGCGCGGGGCGGACGTGCTGGCGGCCGGCCTGGAGGACTCCGGTGGAACGGTGCTGCCGTTCGTGCCGGCCCGGCCGGAGCTTCAGCCGCTCACGCACATCCAGGCTTTCTACCGGATGATCACCGCACTGGCGATCGCGCGCGGGCGCGACCCCGACCATCCGGCGCATCTCAGCAAGGTCACGGAAACCTTCTGATGCGGACGGCTTTCGTCAACGGCCGCGTGCTGACCGATGCCGGCCTCGAGGAGGGGCTGGCCGTCGTCGTCGAAGGCGAGCGCATCGCGGAAGTCGCGCCGCGCGAGGCTGTGCGCCTGCGCGGTGCGGAAATCGTCGATCTCGAGGGCAACCTGCTGCTTCCGGGGTTCATCGACATACAGGTCAACGGCGGCGGCGGCGTGCTGTTCAACGAGACACCGACGGTCGAGGCGATCGCGGAAATCGGCCGCGTGCACCGGCAGTTCGGCACGACCGGCTTCCTGCCGACGCTGGTGAGCGACGATCTCGACGTCGTTGCCGAAGCAATGGCTGCCACGCGCGAGGCGATCGCCAGGGGCGTACCCGGAGTGCTGGGCCTGCACATCGAGGGCCCCTTCCTGAACGAAGCACGGCGCGGCGTGCACGACGCCAGCAAGATCCGCACGCTCGACGAGGCGGCGTTCCGGCTGCTCACGACGCCGACCGGCGGCAGGACGCTGATCACGCTGGCCCCGGAGAAGACCACGCCGGAGATGATCCGCGCGCTCACCGGGGCCGGCGTGATCGTGTCCGCCGGGCACAGCGATGCGACTTACGCCCAGGTCAGGGAGGCGCTCGCCGCCGGGCTCACCGGGTTCACGCACCTGTTCAACGCGATGTCACAGCTCACGGTGCGCGAGCCGGGCGTCGTAGGCGCGGCGCTCGAGGACGAGAACAGCTGGTGCAGCATCATCGTCGACGGGCACCACGTGGATCCGGTGGTGCTGCGGCTCGCGATGCGGGTCAAGCGGCACGACCGGTTCATCCTCGTGACGGACGCGATGCCGAGCGTGGGGGCATCGATCAAGACGTTCAGCCTTCTCGGCAAACGCATAACAGCCCGTGACGGAGCGTGCTTCGACGGCACGGGGACACTGGCTGGCTCCGACATGGACATGGCCACCGCAATCCGACGCGCAGTCAATCTGGTGAAGGTGGAGCTCCCGGCGGCGGTCAGGATGGGCAGCGGCAATCCGGCCTCGTTCATCGGCGTGGACGGATACGGCCGGATCGCAGGCGGGAACTTCGCAAGTCTCGTCGTTGCGGACTGTTCCGTGAACGTCCTGAAAATCCTGCAGCACGGCCACGCTCACTGAGGGACGAGATCTTACCGGGCACGATCCCTCCCTGCGCCGCGTCCGGACAGCGCGGGCGACGCAACCCGATACCGACCTCGTCTTGAGGAGCGCCTTGCTTCCGTCGCGGACGATCGCCTGCCCCGCACCCCGACGCATGACGTGGGTCCCTGTACAAAGCCCGTGGTTTCTATAGAGTGCGGAACGCCCCCGGGGGAGATCTGGATGGAACGCACTCTGGAACGCAGCAGCAGCTCCGTCGCCTTGGAGACCGCCAAGACGACGGCTGTCACGGTGCTGAGGCTGGCCTGTCAGAGCGCCGTAATGGTAGCCAGCGTGCGCCTGCTCGGTACGGATGGCTACGGGCTTGTTTCGGCGATAGTCGCCGTTTCCCTCGTCCTCGGCCCTCTTGCCGGGGTGGGCTTCGATTTCGTCGCTCTCAGGGAGGTCGCCAGCGGAAAGGCGGCGCCCGCCGGCGCCTTCTGGCGTGGCCTTCTGCTTACGCTCCTGACGAGCGTCCCTTTGGGAATTGTCGCCTGCGTTGCCGGCCAATGGTGGTTTTCAGAGTCCTTCGACCTCCTGACCACGCTGCTCATTCTTGCATCGGAATTCCTTTTCCTCCGATCCACGGAGCTGATCGCAAAAATCCTCCAGGGGATCGGCTCATTCATGGGCATGGCCAACGTTCGCCTTTCCAATTCCCTGTCTCGGCTGGCTGTGCTCCTTCCGGCGCTGTTCATGACCGCTGCTCTCGATCCCCGGCAGTGGGCCTGGCTCTACCTCGTCTCGAGCATATTGTCGTTTGCGTTCTCAGTCCGCGTTCTGGCGGCCCGGACGACTTTCACGATTCCCCGAATGAATGGCCGCTTCAACACGAAATCGGACCTTGTCGACGGCCTGCACTTTGCGGGCGGAGCCATATCGACGCGCCTTACCTCGGAGCTGGACAAGGCCCTGGTGTTGGGCCTTGCCAGCGCTCTGAGCGCCGGTCTTTATGCGCTCTGCTACCGCATTGTCACCCTGGCCGCGCTCCCGATCGTCAACTTGATCAACGTCACAATCGGTTCCCTCTATTCCCTGACCCGCACGACCGGCGCCAATGCCTCCGCACGCCGCGCACTGGCGATAATCGCCGCCGCCGCTGCGCATGGTCTGGTCGTTGGCGTAATCATGTGGCTGTTCCTTCCGGATCTCGTTTCGCTGATCCTGGGGAAGCCCACGAGTTTGCCGGTCGGCGCCCTTTCGTCCTTGTCTCTTCTGGCATTTTTCATGTCTTGTCGCGTGGTAGCCGAGCAGGGGCTGGCCGCAGTGGACCGCCTGAACGCCCGAAGCCGAATACAGTGGTCGGTGGCGGCAGTTGCACTCGTGTGCAACCTCTACCTCATTCCCCGCTTTGATTGGGTTGCCGCCGCGTGGTCATGCGCTTTTGCCGAGGCACTGCTCGCATCCTTGTATGTCTTGCAGATCCGTTCTGTCTGCACTTTAAAGTAAAGATGACATTGCAGATGAAACGCATCAGGCGTCGCGGCGATATCATGCAAAAAGTGCATGGCGCTGCCGTCAGGGACGACTGGGACAAGGTCAACCTGTTCTGGCAGCTGATCACAACGATTCCCGGCGCCACCACGCCCAAGCCAATCGCGTTGGATACGGCACATCAATGCATCACGTACGAGTACCTGCCGGGTCTCCAACCGATTCTGCGCCAACGCTGCGTGGATCTGCCTTCCGCCTTTCAGCAAGTCGCCATCGTCGTGGCGAGGCTGCACGAGCAAAGCGCGAACACCTTCCGAAAACAGCTGAACGTGCCGACTTTTCCCCTGGAAAGCGTCGGCATCCGAATAGAAGAGAAGCGAAGAATGAACGGCCGATTGCCCACGGGAATCTTCTATGGTGACTGTTGGCATGGCAATTTGTTTCTCGGCGCCGACCATCGCATCGTTCTGTTGGATCCCATTCAGTCCCCCTGGATGTTCGGGCCAACCCGGTACCTGGTTGCCAATGGAGCGGTGGATCTCGCCACCCTGCACATGAGCCTGCTGATAAGCTATCCCTTATTTCAGTTGCTGTCGCTCAGGGAAGATCGTTTGATTGAGCTGGCCCATCTGCTCGTGGATGCCTACCTCGCTTACTTTCAAGCAGGTTCCATCAAGCAGGATGTCCTGAAGCTCAGCCGGCGCATTGCGGACACATACGTCAATGCCTATCCGCACCGCATCAATCGCTTCGTCGGAAGCGTCAAGGCAGTTCTGACCGAAAGCAGAATCAGGTCACTCGAAGAGAAATCGGCATGGAGTTGAAATCCTACCGCTCCAGTCACATTGGCGAGAACAGAGGCACAGAGTATGACCGCATCCATTCCAGGAAAATGGATGCGGTGATCTGGAAGCACTTTGTCAGGCCGTATGTGGCAAGACAGATGGAAAACTGCCGCGCCAGAGGCGGCGAGGCCTTTCTGGATTTTGCATGCGGAACCGGCCGGTTGCTGAAAGTCGGCGCGGAGCATTTCGAGACGTGTGTCGGGATAGATATCTCCGAGGACATGCTCTCGGTGGCGCGAGAGCGGGTACCGACTGCCCGGTTCTACTGCATGGACGTAACCAGCGGACAGGATGACGTAGTCGGCTCATTCGACTGCGTCACACTGTTTCGATTCTTGCTGAATGCCGAAAAAGAGCTTTCGATCGCGGCTCTCAGCTGGTTGCATGCACACATGCGCCCGGGCTCAGTGCTGATCGGCAACAATCACATGCACTCAGGCAGCGTTCGGGGACTCGTGACGATTGCCGCGAACAGATTGCTCCGGACACGACACAACCATCTTTCCACTGCGGAAATGACACAGATGTTGTCACAGTGTGGCTTCCGGGTCCTCACCTGGGCGGGATTCCGGGTCATCCCCACCTGGGGCGGGAAAGCGCTTCTCGGTCGCGAAGCGCAGTTGCGCGCCGAGCAGCTGGCGGCCAAGGCCAAACTGCAGCGGTTTGGCTCCGAACAGGTTTTCGTCGCCATCCGCGAGTGACGCGCCTGGGCGAGCGGACGCCCTACATGGCCTCGTCGAAGACTTCCCGGTAGCGCGCGGCCATTTTCTGGCTGCTGAAGTTTGCGATGGCCATAGCGCGATTGAACTCGCCCATTGCCCGCCGGAGCACCGGGTCCTGTAATTGCCTGATTGCCTCCGCGAATTCATCGATGTCGCCGACGCGACACAGGAACCCGCCTTTACCGGGCACAACCCGTTCCGGCAGGCTCGAGCAGTCGCTGGCCACCACGGGCAGCCCCGAGCTCATCGCCTCCAGCACCGCCAGGCTGTCGCCCTCCCGAACGGTCGGCAACAACAGCGCATCGACCGACCGGTAGAGGTCAGGCATGTCGTCATAGCGGATACTGCCCAGCATCCTGATTCCTGCCCTTTGCAGCTCAGCTGCTGATTCGTCCCTGGAGCCGCTCGTGCACAAAATCGTCGCGCAACCACTGACGGCCCTCGCCAGCGCCGGCAACCAGTGCGCACCCTTACGGCGCGTAGGGTTTCCGGCAAACAAAAGCCGCAGGTTTCCGCCTGCAGGGCGGGTGCCGGCAGGGCAGAAGTGACCGGTATCGATTCCATTCGGAATGACGACAATCTCGCGCTGACAATTCAGCTCGCGCCTGACCAGGTCTGCAGTGTACTCACTGACCGCGGTAATCCGGTCGGCATGCCGGACCGCCCACTTCGTCCACCAGCTGAGATCCGTCGAGTAGTGGATTCGTTGCAGCAATGAGCTGTGCGGGCGCATTTCCTTGTCAAGCACGAAGTTGTGGAAAGTCACCACGAGCCGTGCATGCGGTTTGGCGTAGAACCTCGCGTAATCGGGCGTCGTGTGGATCAGGTCTCCCGCGGGAATATCTGTCAGCAGCGGAATCAGCGGCGGGCAGTAGGTCAGCCTCGGATGAAACGGTACAACCGTGTAATTCTGAAGCCGCTGTGCCAGCATGCGATGGACCTGAATCGCACCGCTTCCCGAGGGCATCGGACTGACTATCCTCACGGCAAATAGTCCTTGCCCGCCCTGGATTCAGACCGGGCGCGACCGGCCAAGCGCTGCTTGCAACGCTTGATGGTATCCGGCAGCGATGATCCCCCAGTCGAAGCGCCGCTTTGCCGAGCTGTTCGCATTGCTTGCGAGCTCTGCGCGAAGGTCACCGTCCGAGAGAAGGCGCTCAATGGCCTGCGCCAATGCTTCAACGTCTCCTGGCGGCGTCAGGAGGCCGGTCACTTCGTGTGTCGTCGATTGCCGCACCGCGGGGATGTCGCTGGCGATAACGGGACAACCACAGCCCATGGCTTCGACGACCACCAGGCCAAACCCCTCGCGGTCACCATCTCTCGCAACGACGAATGGAAACAGGGCAATAGTGGCCCGACGAAAGGCTTCGGCAATCTCCTGGTGCGAAAGACTTCCCGCAAACGACACGCTTTGTGCCAGGCCCCGCCTCGTCACATCAGCCTGGAGATCCGCCATGAGGGGCCCGTCCCCAATGATCTTCAGCTCGAGGTCCGGAACCTGCGAAACTACCCTCTCGAAAGCGGCGATGAGTACTCCCACCCCCTTCTTTTCCACCAGTCGTCCGACAAATACCAGCTCTCGCGTCCCGCGGGCCGAGGAAGACGCGGGGGGTACGAACAGCCTGCTCAGATCCGTTCCCATCGGTATGACGTCAACTGTCGCGTCGGGCGCCAGCGTCCTGACCGGACCGACCATACTCTCGCTGACGACGGTGACTCCGCTGCAGCGCTTCAAAACCCAGGCTTTGACTTTCTTGAACCAATAACCCTGCAACCCGAACAGATCGCCGCCGTGGCTCGTACAGAGTATCGGGATTTCCCGCGTGCAAAGACAGGCAATGAGCCCTTGTGGAACGATCCAATGGGCGTGAATGATATCCGGCCGCCATTCGCGAATGAGTGTCCGAACGGCAAGCCAGTTTGCGGCAAAAAAGAAGGGCAGCTGCAGCAGGCGCCAGCGGTTCTGCCGGAGCCGGGACACAATGCCGCCTTCGTATGCGATCGCCTGCCATCGAGGCACGAAGTAGCGGAATCTCGTGACGGATACGCCGTCGATCGTCTCGGTCAATCGGGCACCCGGCGCGTGCGGAGCGACAACCCGGAGCTCAGCGAGATCCAGCAGATTCCGGCACAGGTCGAAAATGAAACGGGGCTCCGTATCGCTTCCGGACCTGGGAAAGGTCGAGGTCAGAACCAGGACCTTGGGCTTCCCTGGGCTGGCGGGCATCACGCTGGCAGTCAGGACTTGCTGTAGGTCAACGCCGTGATCTGCTCCGAGATCAATCCGATCAAAAAGATGATTACCGCGGCGCTGAACACAAGCAGGCTCATGTTGGTGAACCTGCCCATAGTGATGTAGGTGTAGGCGTAATATCCGACACCCGTCGCGAAGAACACCCCGCTGATCGGAAGGAAGACCTTCAACGGCGCATAAAGTGTCGCGATCTTGAAGATGATTGCGAGGAATCGCAGACCATCCCGTACCGGTCGAATATGGCTCTTGCCTATGCGCTTCTCCGAACTTATCGGCACGAAGCAGACCGGATAGCCGGTGCGGAGAAAGGCCATCGTTATCGTGGTCGGATAGGAAAACCCGTTGGGGAGGAGGTAAAGGAATCGTTTGAACAAATGCCCTCGAACGACGCGGAATCCGGAGGTCAGGTCGAGGATCGCTCGCCCGCTGATCAGCGACGCAAGACGGTTATAGAATCCATTGGCGAAGTACCGACCGACGCTCGCGTGGGATCCCGAGTCGCGGGCCCCTACGGCCATGTCGTAGCCCTCCTCCAGTTTTCCGAGGAGGCGATCGATGTCTGACGGGTCGTGCTGGCCATCGGCATCCATGAAGCAGAGTATCTCGCCGGAGGCCGCGCGCGCCCCGCTCTTGACGGCCGCGCCGTTACCAAGGCTTTCGGGGTGACGGATGACCTTCGCGCTGGCGTCCGCTGCGATTTTTCCGGTGCCGTCCGTCGATCCGTCGTCGACGACGATGATCTCAGCCGTCGGAAATTCCCTGCGTACCCGCGAAACGATGTCACCGATTGCCCGGGCCTCGTTCTTGGCCGGTATGATGACCGACAGGGACGACTCGCCCGAGCTCACTGCACTTTCACCCCGGAACCCGCCGTCCCGTTGGCCGAATCGAGTATTGCGACGTACTTCTGGAGCTCGTCCAGCCCGCTCTCCCAGACAAATCGCCTCAGCGGATTGCGCGGCGGGTTGTGCCGGGCCGCCGCGATGTGCTCCCGGGCGGCTTCGTAGTCTTTCGCGTCGGCGTACGTCGTCACGATCATCATGTTCAAATCCGCACCGCGCCCGAATTCCAGGGCATGCTCGAGGTGAGCGATCGCCTGCGCATACTCGCCTTCATCGCGCAGCACGCGCGCCAGCAACTCGTGGTGCAGTCTTTTATATCCACCATTCCCGCTGTACCTTGGGTTCTCCATCAGTACCTTCGCCAGGTTCATGACTGCCGCGCCACTCACGCCCCGGCAATCGACCTTTCTCGCAGTCGTGTACAGGTCGGACAGCATCGTGCCGACCGTGTACGAAAAGTCCGTACGGGGAAGCAGCTGTGGAAGCTCGTCGAGCTCCCTTGCATGCTCCGCCTGCGGCGCCGCGATACAGGAGAGACTCAGCGCAGGGATCAGAAGATAGGCTTTCGACGGGTTCCGATCGACGATGCTTCTCAGGGTTTGCAGCGCGCCCCGCGGCCCTTCGGTACGCAACCGGTACTCTGCGACGTTCGTGGCAGCACGAACCGAATCCGGGAATTTCTGCTGCCAATAGACGGCTGCCAGGGGCGGATTTCCCCAAAGGGAGGTGTTGCTGAACAGTACCGCCGCATTGACCAGTGCATACGCGGTGATGCCCGCGACCACGAGCCGCCGGTGCTCGGAACGCACATGGGTCAGCGCGGCGCAGAGGGCGAACAGCGGCCCGACGACCGGCAGGTAATTGCGGTGCTCGAAATAAAGCTCCAGGGGCACGAGCGTCGATTCGATGGCATGTCCCGCCAGGAACCAGAGAACTGCGAGCGCGAAGAACGGGCGGGCACGGCGAAGAAAAATTGCCATACCGGCCAGCGCGATCCAGGCGACGATTGCCGCGAGCGCGAATGGATCAAAGACCGTCCTGGCCACCGGGTAACCATCGTGAAACGGCCCGAACACACCTGGCCGCGGGACGAGCGCGTTGAACAGGTACTGCCACAGGATGCCCGCTTCGGTGATGAGCCGCTCCCATCCCGTGAAATCACGGCTCAGCACCGTGGACGGACCGTACGGCACGCGCACAGCGATATAGGCCGCGATCGCCGCCGCAGGCAGGACCAGGAAAGCCGTTTTCCAGATCGCCCATCGGGCGCCCAGGCCTGCCGGACGGGTCAACACCGTCGCCTCGAGCACCAGCACGTAAACCGGCAAAAGCGCTCCACTCTCTTTCGTGAAAGCCGCGAGGGCCGTCGCAATCACGAGGCAAGCGCTCATGAGCACGAGCGACCGGCGCGATGATCGTTCCAGGTCCGTGCGCGCGTGCAGGTATCCGGCCAGGCCGAGCAGAACGAAGGTCGCGGAGAGGGTCGTCATCCGCTGGATGACCATCAGGGATGCGGAGGCGAGCAGCGGCATGAAGAGCCATATCGCAGCGGCCGCGATCGCCGCGAAAGCGCGTCCGTGTTCCGGAACACGGCTCAGGACAGCGAGCCGGTACAGAGCCCACGAAAGCAGGCCCGCATTGAGCAGGTGAACCAGGATGTTGACGAGGATGAAAGGTCGTGCGGACCCGCCCCATGCATCCGCCTGCAACGCAAAGCTGGCGAGCGCGACAGGTCGACCGAGCGGCCCGGCGTCACCCGAAAAGATGAACAGCAGCGCTGAGCGGAAGTCCTCGATCTTCGCGAGGCCGCCCAGGTTGGACACGTCGTCCAGCAACAGCCTGCCGTTCAATGCCGGGGCATACGCCAACCACCCCAGGCACAGAACCAGGCATAGAACGAAGAGGTAAGTCAGACCCCGGCGCGTTATCGTCATCGCCTTCTCTGTTCTGATCGAGCCGGCAGTTTACCTTGCCGGAGGGACGCCGGAGTGTGACGGGTGCGGCGGATTCCCCGGGTCGGGGATGCCCCCGGGGCGTGAGCCGGTGTTCGACGTCTCGGCGAGAGCCTGCACCGGGTACGCGAGCCGGCAGGCTCCCGCCGCACAAGAGCCAGGGGGAGCGCACGCCCGGGTCGCGAGGGTCGTTGCGAACCGGGCGGCGCAGCTCCGACGAGCGTTCGCGCTATGCGCTCCCGCGGGGACGGATCAGTAGTTCATCCGGAACGTGATCCCGAAGGTCCGCGGCATGTTCGTGCGGAAGGCGAGCCGCGCGCGGCCGCCCCGCTCCCGGTCGAACGACAGGTTGGCGTTCTCGTCGAAGACGTTGTTGACGTACAGCACCGCTTCCCACCGGTCGCTCTGCAGCCCCGCGCTCAGGTTGAAGATCTCGTAGGCGTCGAGGTCCAG
>CAZBGV010000088.1:0-14298 GCA_964491485.1 uncultured Woeseiaceae bacterium
ATGCCGGACGGCTACGACACGGAAGTCGGCGAACGCGGTCTCAAGCTTTCGGGCGGCGAGAAGCAGCGCGTCGCCATCGCGCGCGCGCTGCTCAAGAACCCGGCCATCCTGATCTTCGACGAGGCGACCTCGGCGCTCGACTCACAATCCGAAAAATCCATCCAGGCGGAGCTCGATCGCATCCAGGTCGGGCGCACCACGCTCATGATCGCGCATCGGCTGTCGACCGTGATGGCGGCCGACCAGATCCTGGTGATGGACGCCGGGCGCATCGTCGAGCGCGGCCGCCACGAAGAGCTGCTCGCCGCGAACGGCTACTACGCGCACATGTGGCGCCTGCAGCAGGAGCAGAGGCAGGTCGAAGCCTCCCCTCCCGCCGTCCACGCGGTTCCGTAGGAGCGCGCCGCGCGCGCGACCGCGACCGCGACCGGAGCACGGCCCGCGCGTTTCGTGCCGGCTGGTCGCGCGCGATGCGCGCTCCTGCCGGGCAGGCTCGCGGCTATTCCATCGGCGCGAAATTCTCGCACGTCACCTGCGGGTTCCAGTCCACGAACATGCCGTGCGGGTTTTCGCGGAAAGCCCAGACGTGCAGCTCGTAGAAAGGCGGCAGGCCGTAGCGGTTCGGCGCGTCGATGAAGTTGAACAGCTGCCCATCGAGGACGGGAGGCGCCTCGTTCGCGGCGTTCCAGGCCTCGGCGATCACGATGAACTCCACGGCAACGAGGCGCAGGCTGCCGCTGCGCCTCGGCTCGTACACCAGCAGCTCGGGCTGCGACGCATCCAGCACACCGTCCGCGACGAGCGCCTCGTTCGCGAAATGCAACCCCATGGCGCCTTCCTCCGGCGCGCTCACGCAGCCGAGAATCGGTGCGTAGCCGTCATCCATGGCGGCGTCCGTACTCTTGTAGCGGCGCGCCGCATCGCGCACGGCGGCGACGAGACCGACGGCGCCCTCCCCCGTGGCATGCATGACCCCCTGCGCCGGCGCGTCGGGAGGGCTCGAGAGCAGGAAGGGCAGCGAAGCGACAAGGAGCAGGGAACGAGAATTGATCTTCATGGCGTGACTCCTCAAGGGAACGGACAGGGGGGACCGGGCACGGACTGCATGGGAACGAAGAAGGCAGGATTGTCGCGTCCGCGCGCGGCGGCGCACGGCCGCTCCGGATGGATCGGCCGGTGACCGTGGCTTCGGCCTGCTTGCGGCCGGCCGGGGATCTACGTCACGAGTGTAGTCAGCGGCCGCGCCCCGCGCGACCCGCGCGCGGAATCAGTCAGATCCGGATGACGCTGCCCATGCGCGGCCGGTGAACCCGGGCTCGATAGCGCGCGCGGAGCTCGTCGGCCAGCGCCGCCCGGGCATGCTCCTCGCCGTGCACCAGGTGCACGGGCGGCCGGCCGTTGAAGTGACCGTACCATTCGAGGAGGCCGGACTGCCCGGCGTGCGCCGACAGCCCGCCGACGGTGTGGATGCGTGCCTGCACGCGGATCGCCTCCTGCCACAGGCGGACATGAGGCGCACCGTCGACGAGCCGGCGGCCCAGCGTGCCCTCTGCCTGGTAGCCGACCAGCACGACGTGACACTCGGGCCGCCACAGGTTGTGCTTGAGGTGATGCAGGATGCGCCCGCCGTTGCACATGCCGCTGCCGGCGATCACGATCGCGCCCGAGTGGATCGCGTTGATGCGCATCGATTCCTCGGCTGTTTGCGTGGCCTCGATATTCGGCAGGATCGGCCGATGGCCGGCGGGATCGAAGAAGCTCGCCGAATACAGGTGCCGGTACCGCGCGTAAATGGCCGTCGCTTCGATGGCCATCGGGCTGTCGAGAAAGATGCGCCAGCGGCCGAGCTGCCACTCGTCGAAGTGCTGCGCCATCAGGTACAGCAGATCCTGGCTGCGCCCGACCGCGAACGCGGGAATCAGCACGTTGCCGCCGCGATCTTTGGCCTCGAGGAAAATCGTCTTCAGCTCCTCGAGCGTCTGCGCGAACGGCCGGTGGTCGCGATCGCCGTAGGTGCTCTCCATCAGCACCACGTCGGCCTCGTCGATGCGGGTCGGCTCGTCCATGACCGGCGCGTCGCGGGAACCGAGATCGCCGCTGAAGACCAGCTTGCGGGTCTCGCCGCCCGTGCCGATCCAGAGCTCGACGATGGCGGAACCGAGGATGTGCCCGGCATCGGTCAGCCTGAGCTCGACGCCCGGCAGGATCTCCCGCCGCTCGTCGTAGGGCACGCTCTCGAACAGTTGCATCACGGCTCGCGCCTGCTCGAGCGTGTACAGCGGCTGGACCGGCGGCAGCCCCTTGCGCTCGCGCTTGCGGTTCTCGTATTCAGCGTCCCTCTCGTGCAGGAACGCGGAGTCGAGCAGCATGACGTCGCACAGTGCGCGCGTGGCGTCGTGCGTGTAGACCGGGCCGCGATACCCCTGCGCGTACAGCAGCGGCAGCCGGCCCGAATGGTCGATGTGCGCGTGGCTGAGCACGACCGCGTCGATACCGTCGAGCGGCAGGGGCTCGCGGTTTTTCGCCTCTTCCGTGCGCGTCCCCTGGACCTGCCCGCATTCGAGCAGCAGGCGCGCCCGCGGCGTCTCCAGCAGGTAGCACGACCCGGTCACACCGCCGGCGGCGCCGAGGAACGTGAGCGTCGCCCGATTCTTACCGGAAGCCTGCATGCGGATTGCCGAAGCGCGGGTCGCCGCGGAACGACGAATGTACCAGAATCGCCGGAGAGGCCGGCCCCGTCAGCATCGTTCGCGCGGTTGCCGCGTTCGGTCGCCCGCGTGGCGGGCTCCTACGGGGGCGGGGGAAGCTCGACGGCCAGGCGCAGGGGGTTGCCGACGGTGGCGGCTTCGACGTCCTCGCGATGGAACGGGAGCGGCAGCCATTCCTGCCGGGTGTAGAGGGCGAGCTGGTCGAAGGCGAACGGCGAGGCAGGGTTCGTCGACTGGCCGTAGGTCAGGATCGCCTCGGCCACCGGACCGCGATCGTCGAAGGTCACGGTCTGGATGTAGCTGCTGCCGAAGTTGATCTCGTAGCCGCCGGGCGGCAGCGTGTCCGTGCCGAGCGCTTCGACCTTGTTCAGCACGCCTTCGAATTCCATGCCGCCGTGCAGGCCGACGACGCGGTCGGGCAAGGTCTTGTGCTGCACCTCCGAGAGCGGCGCGTCCAGCGCGAAACCGGCCTTCTGGACGGTCGCGACCGCCGCTTCGAGCGCGGCGACCAGCGCAGCGCGCACCGCCGGGTCGTCGGTGTGCAGCCCGCGCGGGGTCGTGACCGGGTGCGCAGGATCGAAGGGGACCCGCCACACGCCGTCGATACGGCGCGCCGCCCGCCACCATTCGCGGAACAGGTGCTCGCCGCGCGAATCGAGCCCGGCGCGGCGGTCCCAGTTCCCGAGCACACGGCACGCGGCCTCGACCGCCTCGCTCTCCGTGCTCGCGCAGAGTGCCGGCAGATCGTCGAGCACGAGCTCGGCCGCTTCGTTGCGGTTCGCGAACAGCATGTGCTGCAGCTCGTCGATGCCGATCTTGCCGTGGCTCGCAATACCGTCGCTCGCCCCGAGGCGGTCGCGGATCACCGTGATGCCCGAGCGCGTGCGCAGGCTTTGCGGATAATCCGTGCCGCCGATCAGCGGCGAAAAGGCGGGCCAGTCGATGTCGGGGTTGCTGAGCCAGAAGCTTTCGTTGCTGTTCTGCACCCAGTCGCGGCGCACGGCCACCGGCATACGCTTCATCGGCAGCCAGCCCGGCACCGGCGATTCCGGATCGTGCGCCCACTCGCACTGGGAACGCGAGCCGTCGAGCACCGTGATGTCCGCGGCCGCGAACAAGGCCGCGGCGGGCGGCGACGGCCGGCAGCTTTCGAGCTTCGCGGCATCGACGTCCGGCACGACGCTCACGTCGGCGTAGAGCACGGAGCCGTTGCGATCGGCCGCGACGGTATTCACCCACGGAATGCCGCCACGCTCCAGCACCGGCAGCATGGCCTGCACGCTGTCGGCGCGATTGAAGCCGATCCAGATCTCCATCGCGCGCATGTCGCCCGCAACCGCGTCCTTGAGCGCGTACGCGTGCGTGCCGCTCCACGCAAGCCCGACGTCCGGCAGCTCGACGACCGGTCCGAAGCGGGTGCTCCACACGGTTGCGGACTGCTGCGCGATGCCGCCCTTCCCGTCTGCCGCGGGATACGCAATCACGGCCTTCTCCATCGGCACGCGCTCGCCGTCGACGATGTATACGGTGGGGTCGTCCGGCGCAAGGGCGAGCTCGTACAGCGTGAAGCGCTGGCCGGTCGAGACCGTGTGCGACCAGGCGATGTCGTGGTTGAAGCCGATCTGCACCACCGCGGAGTGCCCGATCGAGGCTCCCATGACGTCGAGCTTGCCGGGAATCGTGAGGTGCATCTGCCAGAAGCGGTTCACCCCCGCCCACGGAAAATGCGGGTTGCCGAGCAGCAGGCCGCTGCCGTTGTCGGTCACCTCCGCGCCGAACGCCCACGCGTTGGAGCCGAGCCCGCTGCTCGCGATCGCCAGGCTCACGAGCGCATCCTCCGCCGGGACCGGCGGCACCGCAGCTGCCGGCTCGCCCGCCGCCGGCGGTGCGGCCCCGACCAGCGCGTCGGCGAAGTACGCCGAGCTCGCCAGCACCATCGTGAGCTCCTGGAGGCGCCGGTAATCGGCAAGCGTCATCGGGCGCACCCAGGGCTGGCCGGCGCAGGGCGCGGGCAGGTCGGCGCGGTGATCGGCGAGGAACCGGTTGTAGCCGGCGACGTAGCCGCGCGCGAGCGCGTGCGTCTCGTCGCTCAGATCCGCGACCGCTTGCTCGAGGGCGGCATCGTCCATGTGCGCGCGGATGAACACGTCAATGACCGCGTTCGGGAAGGCCCTGAGCCCGAGCAGGCCGCGGCCTTGCGGACCGAACCATTGCGAGCGCTCGCCGCGGGCCGTGACCAGGTGATCGGCCGTCTGGCACACGTTGTCTTCTGCGTGCGCATACGCGACGCCGTACGCCAGCGACGCGTAGTCGGGCGCGGTGATGTGCGCAATGCCGTGGGCGGTGCGCCGGATCTCGACCACCGGCGCGGCGTCGGCCGCGGCGCCGCCGGATGCCGCGACTTCCGGTGCTTCCGACCCGGCGCGGCACGCGGAGAGCGCCACGCCGGCCGCTGCCAGCGCGAACGCGGCGAGGGTGCGGTGCCGCACGCCGCCCCGCGCGATCACCGGAAGTTCCAGACTACCTCGATGCCGTAGGTACGCGGCATGCCCGGCAGCTTGGCCACGGTACCGAAGAAGTCACGCAGCTCGTCCTGCGGATCGGTGTCGTCGGTGAGGTTGCGGCCCCAGAGGTAGACCTCCCACACCTCGCTGTCCGACATCAGGCCGACGCGTGCGTTGACCTCAGTGCGGTCCGGCAGCTGGCCGTACGGGATCGTGCCGGGAAATGCGCTGTTGTACGGGATCTCCGTGTCGTTGTTGGCGCCCGAGAAGTACTCGGCCTGGTAGGTGGCGTCGGCGCGCATCAGCAGCGTCGACTCGAGCGCCGGCACGCCGTGCTGCCAGATCGCGGCGAACGACGCGGTGGTGTCGGGCGCGTTCGGCAGGTCGTTGCCGGAAGCGTCGGCGCCCTCCGTGCCGCCGCCCGGGAAGCTGTCGAACTCCGCTTTGAGCAGGCCGAGCGAGCCCTGCAGCGTGAGCTCGTCGCTCACGAGCCAGCTCGCCTCGGCCTCGACGCCGCTCGTGTCCACCTTGGCCGCGTTGTTGATGCGAATCGAGGTGCGGCCGCCGCCGAGGTCGACGAACTGGTTCACCTGGTAGTCGTCGTAGGTCGCGATGAACGCGGCGACGTTCAGGAGCAGGCGCCCGTCGAGGTAGTCTCCCTTCAGTCCCACCTCGAAGCTGTCCACCGTTTCCTTGTCGAAGTCGAGGCCCTGGTGCGCGGCCAGCTCGTCGGCGTTGATGTAGTCGAGGTTGAAGCCGCCGCTCTTGTAGCCCGCGGCGTAGCGCGCATAGACGTTGGTCTCGTCGGTGAGCTCGTAGGTCAGGCTCACGGCCGGCGCAAAGAAGTTGTCCGTGCGATCGTTAATGAGCGGCGACGGGTTCGCGGGATCCGGGCCGGTCGAGCCAATGAAGAAAATGCCCGAGTTGCGGCCGTCGAGCAGCCAGTTGACGTCCTTGTCCTCGGTCGAATAGCGCGCGCCGAAGCCGAGCTTCCAGCGCTCGGCGAGCTCCCAGGTGGCGTTGAAGTAGGCCGCGTAGCTGCGGGTCTTCACGTCGCCGCGATTGAACACCTTGGAGCCCGGCGGGCCGAAGCCGAGGAGCTGGGCCACGACGTCGTTCGGCAGGGCCGGCGGCGGCGGCAGTGGCGGCGACACCTGCCCGGACGCGTACAGCGGGCCGACGAAGGCGTCGATGAAGCTCTGGCCCAGGACCACGTCGCGGTTGGTGTGTGCGTCCTGGCTGTAATAGAAGAGTCCGGCAACCCAGTCGAAAGCGCCCTCTTCCGGCGAGATGAGCTGGAATTCCTGCGACAGCACGTCGTAATCGTCCGCGTACTCGATGGAGACGATGTCGACCGGCGAATAATCCGTGGCGTTGCTGTACACGGCATCGGTCGTGCGATACCCGGTGATGCTCTTCACGGTGAAGCCGTTGGCGAGATCGTAGGCGAGGTCGAGCGCGCCGCCGTAGATGTCGCGCTTGTCGGAGGGATCGAAACTGAATGCAACCTCGCCGAACTCCGGCGCAAACTGCACCGGCTGCATCGCGAGCATGTCGGTGATCGGGTCGCCGACGAGAATCAGGCCCTCGCTCTCCAGCCCGTCGAACGACGCGTTGATCTCCAGGCGATCGCTCGCCTCGATCCGGAGCTGCGCGCGGTAAGCGAGTACGTCGCGCTCCATCAGGTCGTTGCCCGTGACGATGTTTTTCACGTAGCCGTCGCGATCCGTCTTCGACACGGCGAACGCGCCGCTCACGGTGTCGCTGAAGGGCAGGTTGACGAGCCCCTTGATCTCGCTGTAGCCGAGGTTGCCGAAATCCCCGGTCACTCGCCCGTGCAGGTCGTCGTCCGGTTTCTTCGTGACCAGGTTGATGGCGCCCGCGACCGTGTTCTTGCCGAACAGCGTGCCCTGCGGCCCGCGCAGCACCTCGATGCGCTCGAGGTTCAGGAGCTCCTGGTTGATCGCGGGCGACATGCCGACGTAGACGCCATCGACGTACACGCCGACGCGCGAGTCGAAGCCGATGTTGCGGCTCTGGGCGCCGACGCCGCGGATCGTCACCGTCGAGCGGAAGTCGTTGCCCTGCGAGATCTGCAGGTTCGGGATGTAGCTCGCCATCTCCTTCAGCTCTCGCACCCCGGTCTGCTCGATGGCCGAGTCGTTGAACACGGAGATGGAGACCGGCACGTCCTGCAGCCGCTCGGTGCGCTTCTGCGCCGTGACGATGATCTCCTCGAGACCGGCGTCCTGCGCGATGCCCGCGAGCGGCAGCGCGAGGAGCGGCGCGGCCGCCGCGAGACTGCCCCAGACGCGGCGCCGCGCCGCTCCCCTTGCCGACATCCCCCGCCGCGCGATCCCCGTCCCGCTCATTGCTCCGCTCCCACAGCCCCGCATAAAATTGGCAAAATGGTATGACCAGTCGTTCGGGAGTGTCAATCGGGGGACTGCCATGGCCGACAAGACGCTCACCTTCGAGCCGCTGGCCCGGCGGGAGGCACTCGCGGAGCAGATCGTGCGCCAGCTCGCCGGGCTCGTGAACCGCGGCGAGCTCCGGCCCGGCGACCGCCTCCCGGCGGAGCGCGTGCTGGCCGACAAGCTCGGCGTCGGCCGCCCGACCCTGCGCGAGGCGCTCCGCGCGCTGAAGCTGCTCGGGATCCTCGACATCCGCCACGGCGGCGGGGTGTTCGTCTCGGAGCAGAAACCGGACACGCTGCTCGGGCCGCTGTACTCCTTTCTGACCCTCGACCGCCACGACATCGGCACGGTGCTCGAGGCGCGCCGGGTGATCGAAGGCGCGATGCTCGCGTTCGCGGCCCGGGTCATCGACGACGAGGCGATCGACAAGCTGGAAGCGAACCTGGCGCAGTTTGCCGAGCTGGTGGACGCTGCCGGCGATCGCGACCTCGAGCCGGCGGAGATCAATGCGCTCGCGGAGGATTTCCGCGCGGTCATCGAGTCCGCCGTCGACAACCCGATCCTGATCCGTGCCGTGACCACGCTCGACATCCTGAGCACGGCGGCGCGGTACCGCATCATGGCCCGCGGCTCTCCGGAGCGGCTGCTGCAAAGCCACCGCCGCATCGTCGATGCGCTGCGCGCGCGCGCGCCGCGTGCCGCGCGGGAAGCGCTGGAAGCGCACATCGACTATTTGTGCGAGATCTGCGAAGTGCGGCGCCGCGGTGCGTAAGACGACCCGGCGCGCCGTGATCGGCGGCGGCATCGCGGCCGGCGCCGCGCTCGCCGCGGGAAGCTGGCTGTGGCCGCGCCTGCGCAAGCCGCCGGTCGGGATGGAGATCCCGCCGGGGCTCATCGCCCGCGGAGCGGCGCTGGTGCGCGAGCACCCGGTCGTCGACGTGCATGCGCATCCGGGCCGCTCGTTCCTGGTGGGGGCGCATCCCGAAAGCCTGCTGGTGCGGCTCATGCCGGACGGCTTCGAGACGCAGCGCATCGCCGGCATGCGCGAGGCGGGAGTGACGGCGAGCCTGCTCGCGCTGGTGGCCGATTTTCCCGTGCTGGGCCTCGGCGAGGGAGGCCTCGTCGTCACGCGCGACTTCACGCCGGGCGAGGCGTGGCGGGATTTCCGCCGCCAGCTGGAACGCGTGCAGGCGCTGGTCGCCGGCGGCGCGCTGGCGCTGGCGGGCACACCGGACGAGGTGCGGGCGGCGCATGCGGCGGGCCGGTCGGTGGCGATCCTCGGCTGCGAGGGCGCGGATTTCTGCGAAGGCAGGATCGAGCGGGTCGCGGCGGCGCACGCGGCCGGCGTGCGCGCGATCACGCTGGTGCACTACCGGACGAACGCGCTGGGCGACACGCAGACGTCGCCGCCGGCGCACGGCGGCCTGGCGCCGTTCGGGCGGGAGGTGGTGCACGAGATGAACCGCCTCGGCATGATCGTCGACGTCGCGCATGCGAGCTTCGACACGGTGCGCGACGTGGTGGCGGAGTCGCGGGCGCCGGTGCTCCTGTCGCACAGCGCGCTGGATACGTGGCACGCGGCGTCGCCGCGCTTCATCTCGCTCGAGCACGCGCGCACGGTCACCGAGGCGGGCGGCGTGATCGGCGCGTGGCCGGCGGGCATCGGCAGCCGCACGCTCGCCGATTTCGTGGAGCAGGTGCTGGCCCTGGTGGACGCGGTCGGCGCCGCGCACGTCGCAATCGGCTCGGACCTCGACGCCAACTACCGGCCGGTGCTCACCGAGTACACGGACTTCCCCGTGCTCGCCGCCGCCCTGCTCCACCGGGGCCTGAGCGAAGCCGACACCGCAAACATCCTCGGCGGCAACTTCCTCCGCCTCTTCGACGCCGTCACCCCCCTCCCCTGACCCCGCCGCGCGATCCGTAGCAGGAGCGCGCCCCGCACGCCACCCACTCCCCCGAACGACGGCCCCCGTAGGAGCCGCCACGCGGGCGACCGAACGCAGGCACGTACAACAGAACGAAGGCACGTTATCCCACCGCAAACGTGCGTGAACGATGCGGTGTCAAAGAGGGCGTGCCACGATCCAGTCGCCCGCATGGCGGGCTCCTACGGAGGCCTTCGTTGGGTCCACGGGGGTGCGTTCGGTCGCCCGCATGGCGGGCTCCTACGTCCGGGGCGCCGACCGCAAACGCGGGAGCGAGGCCGGAAATTGCGCGGAGGGCATTTTTGCCGGCGGGTTTGTAAGAGATGCAGCGAGCCGCTGCAAGGGCGGCGGCGCGCGAATTGCATCCCCGTGGCATGCAATTTGCAGCGGACCGACGGCAAGTCACGACGGAGTGGAACGATGGCAGAGGGACAACTGACGAAGCGCACCGACAATCACGACCTGATCCGCAAGTGGGCGGAGGAGCGGAACGCAAGGCCGACCAGGGTGAAGCGCACGGGCAGCGATGACGATCCGGGCCTGCTGCGCCTCGATTTTCCGGGGTACAGCGGCGATGACGAGCTGGAGGAGATTTCCTGGGACGATTTTTTCCGCAAGTTCGATGAGGCGGAGCTGGAGCTGATTTACCAGGAGCGCACGGCGAGCGGAGAGATCAGCAACTTCAACAAGCTGGTGAGCCGCGCGCATTAGAAGCAACGAGATCGAAGGCAGGACATGAAAGAGTACGATCCGGAGATCCCGCCCGATCCCGGGAAGTGGCTGGCCCTGCCCCGGGAGGAGCGGGAGCGGCTGGTGAAGGCGTACTACGAGCGGACCGGCGGTTACGGCGGCTCGCTGGACGTGCACGCGCGGGTGCACGCGACGATCGAGACGCAGCTGGCAGAGCGGGTGCCGCCGGTCAAGGCGGCATTCGTGCGGCTGCGCGACAACGGCCTCAGCCGGCACGAGGCGGTGCGCGCCATCGGCTCGGTGCTGGGCCGCTACATTCGCCGGATCGAGAATCCCGAGGATTTGACCTCTCCGGCGAACCGCGAGTATTTCTCCGCGCTCGAGATGCTCACCGCGGACACCTGGCTCGCCGGGCAAGCGGCGGAACCGGGCTTCTGAGCCCGCCGCAAGCCGGTCGGCGGGAGCCCGCGGCCCGCCGATCCGCGCGCGTCGATTCCTGAGCCCCGCGTTCGACTGGGAAATGACGGGAGCGGCCGTGCGGTCCCGTCACTGTAGCCGTACACGTAAAAAGGAGTCCGCCGTGAAATATCTCTGCCTCGCCTGGGAAGAGGAAGCGCAGCTCGACGCGCTGAGCCGCGCAGAATGGGACGCGCTGCGACGGGAGACGCTGGACTACGTCGCGTCGCTCCGGGAAAGCGGCCACCTGCTGGTCACCGAGGCCCTGCAGAGCGCGAGGAACGGCGTGTCGCTGCGGGTCAGGAACGGCATGCTGGCCACGACCGACGGACCGTTCACGGAAACGAAGGAGCAGCTCGGCGGCATCTTCCTGCTGGAGGCCGCGGACCTGAACGAAGCCATCCAGATCGCCGCGCGCTGGCCGTCGGCGCAGATCGGGACGATCGAGGTGCGGCCGGTGGAGGCCGAGCTGCGCGACGAAGGCCGCTACGCCGCGGTATAGCCGGCCTTCCCGCGCCGCCCCGACAGGCCTTTCCGGCACGACGCGCCGGCGGCATGCGCGCCGCCCGCATCGTCTGGCCATCGTCGTCGGCACCATGCAATAATCGATCGCACCACCGCCCGCCAAGCCGCTCGCCCGGCACCTGCCGGCAATGCGGCGGAAACGCGGCCACTGTTCGTGGATTCACGCGGTGCTTTCATAAACGTTGCTTTACTACTTTCGCTGGAAGGGAGATCCAATGGTATGCGAATTGCACAGATTGCGCCTTTGATCGAATCCGTGCCGCCGCGCCTGTACGGCGGCACCGAACGCGTCGTTTCCTATCTCACGGAGGAGCTGGTGCGACAGGGTCACGACGTCACGCTGTTCGCATCCGCCGATTCCGTCACCGCGGCGAAGCTCGTGCCGTGTGCACCGTCCGCACTGCGCCTGGAGCCGCGCTCGCTGAGCCCGCTGCCGCACTACATGGTCATGTTCGAGCAGCTCCGCAGGCGCAGCCGCGACTTCGACCTGATACATTTTCACATCGACTACATCCATTATCCGCTCATGCGCGAGATGCTGGTGCCGCACGTATCGACCTTGCACGGACGCCAGGACATGTGGGACCTCGAGCCCTTGTTCGCGGAGTACGACGACATGCCGCTCGTCTCGATCTCGAACAGCCAGCGTTCCCCGGTCCGCTCCGCCAACTGGGTCGGCACCGTGTACCACGGCATTCCGCGCGACCTGCTGCCGTTTTCGCCGCGCGGCGGCGATTACCTCGCGTTCCTCGGCCGCATCTCGGTCGAGAAGCGCCTGGACCGGGCCATCGAGATCGCGACCCGCGCGGGCCGGGAGCTCGTGGTCGCAGCCAAGGTGGACAAGGCGGACCGGGACTACTTCCTCACGGACATCAAGCCGCTGCTCGACCGCAGCCCGAACGTGCGCTACATCGGCGAGGTCAACGACCGGGAAAAGGCCGAGGTGCTCGGCGGCGCGCTGGCGCTCCTGTTCCCGATCGACTGGCCGGAACCCTTCGGCCTCACGATGATCGAATCGATGTCGTGCGGCACGCCCGTGCTGGGGTGGCATTGCGGCTCCGTACCCGAGATCATCACGGATGGAGTCAGCGGGCGGATCGTGGAGAGCATTTACGAGGCGGTTGCGGCCGTCGACGAGCTCGCCACCCTCGATCGCCGGCTGGTGCGCGACTGCTTCGAGAACCGATTCTGCGTCGAGAGAATGGCTGCAGACTACCTGACCATCTACCAGCGGCTGGTCGAACGGCACGTCGCCTCGGTCCATACCGCAGCCTGAGCGGGATGGACCGGCCAGCGGTGCTGGAGGAGCTCGACGAAGGCGCGCCGCAACGGCGCGCCGATGACGCCGCTACGCACTACATTCCGGCGCAGGCCGAGCCGTGGCATTACTCGCTGAAGCACGGGCAGAGCTTCGCGCTGTTCGACCAGCACGGCGACATCATCTCCGAGCCTCGCCGCGCGGACGGCCTGTACCACCGCGACACCCGCGTACTGTCGCACTGGCGCCTGCTGTTCAACGGGCACCAGCCGCTGTTCCTGAGCTCCACGCTGCGCGACGACAACGCCGCGCTGATCGTGGACCTCACGAACCCGGACATCTACGAGAACGATCGCTTGCTGCAGCCCCGCGACACGATGCACATCGTGCGCACGATGTTCCTGTGGGACAACGGCTGCCATCAGCGGGTCGCCCTTTCCAACTACGGCGAATCGGCGCAACGCAACACGCTGCGCCTCGAGTTCGGCGCCGACTTCGTCGACCTGTTCGAGGTCCGCGGCCACCGGGTCGTCGCCCACGGACGCAGGAGCTGCCGGGTAGCGAGCCCGAGCAGTGTCGAATTCCACTATCGCGCGACCGACGGCCTCGAGCAAACGACGGTCGTCTCCCTCGATCCCGCCCCGGATCGCCTCGACGAGACGGCCGCGGAATGGGACCTGGAGCTCGCGCCCGGTCACCGCAGCATGCTGTTCGCCCGCGTCGACCCGATGAGCAAAGGCACCTCGTCCGCACGCTCTTTCCTCACGTCCATGCGCCTCGCCCGGACCGCGCTGTCGCGGCTTTCGAGCCGCGCCACCGCGATCGAGGGCTCGAACGAGATCTTCAACGAGGTCGTCCGCCGCTCGATCGCCGATCTCTACATGCTGATCACGCAGACGGAGGACGGCTCGTATCCGTTTGCCGGCGTGCCCTGGTTCAGCACGCCTTTCGGGCGCGACGGCATCATCACTGCGCTGGAAATGCTGTGGATCGATCCGGCCGTGGCCCGCGGCGTGCTGCAGTTTCTCGCGCGCACGCAGGCACAGCGCGAGGACCGGCAGGCCGACGCCGAACCCGGCAAGATCCTGCACGAGATGCGCCACGGGGAGCTCTCGCGCATCGGCGAGGTGCCGTTCCTGCGCTACTACGGCACGGTGGATGCGACTCCCCTCTTCGTGCTGCTCGCGGGCAAGTACTTCGAGCGCACCGGCGACGCGGACACGCTGCGGGCCTTGTGGCCGAACATCGTCGCCGCGCTCCGCTGGATCGACGGCCCGGGCGATCTCGACGGCGACGGCTTCATCGAGTACCAGTCGAAGCGCGACGGCGGACTGGTCAACCAGGGCTGGAAGGATTCGTCCGATTCCGTGTTCCACGCCGACGGCAGCCTGGCGCGCGGGCCGATCGCGCTGGTCGAGGTGCAGGCCTACGTGTACGCGGCCAAGCGCTCGATCGCCAAGGTCGCGAGCGCCCTCGGCCAGCACGCGGATGCGGCGCGCCTGGCGACCGAGGCGGAGACGCTGCGCGTGCGCTTCGAGGAGACTTTCTGGTCGGAGAAGCTCGGAACCTACGTGCTCGCGCTCGACGGTGAGAAGCAGCCTTGCGAGGTACGCAGCTCGAATGCCGGCCACGTGCTGCTCTCCGGCATCGCCTCGGCCGAGCGCGCGCGCCGGGTGGCCGCGGATCTCCTGAGCCAGAGCTTCTTCTGCGGCTGGGGGATACGCACGATTCCGGCGGGCGAGCCACGCTTCAACCCGATGTCCTACCACAACGGCTCGGTCTGGCCGCACGACAACGCGCTGATCGCGCTCG
>CAZBGV010000089.1:0-13996 GCA_964491485.1 uncultured Woeseiaceae bacterium
CGCGCGGTCGAACACTGCACGGCCTTCGAAGTGCCGGGTATCCGAACGCGGATCGAACACCGTGACATCGAGGTCCTGCACGACGCCGCTCGGCGCGAGATCCGCGACCCGGGCGCGCCAGGCTTCCGGCAGCAGGTCCGCGAAGGCCGGGACATCGTCGAAATCGAGCCGGCTTGCGACGACATGCACGCGGTCGACGGCACCTTCGGCGCCGGTGCGGACCCTGAGCGTGAACGAGGTCTTCGGCCAGCGGCCGCGCGGCGTCCCGAGCACGAGCTCGTCGGCCGCGACCACCCAGCCTTCGCCGTCACGCGAGAACTCGGCCCGCCCCTGCGCGGACAGCGCCGGTCCCGGTACGGGCTCGCCGCTCGCGGACGGTTTCGCGACGCGCGCGTCCGTGACCTCGAAGATCGCCGTGGCGGCTTGCGGCATCGGCCGGTCGGCGAGCTCGAGCCAGAGCTGCAGGTCCGCGCTGCCGGACGCGAAATCGATCGCGTCCGGCCAGAGGCTCGCGAGCCCGGCGAGCTCAAGGGCTTCGCCATCGGCGAACACCCGCCACGGGCCGGGCTCGCCTCCGTCCTGCCGGCGCCGGCTCGCGGCCACGCCGAGCTCCGTGCCGAGCGCCTCCGGCAGGCCGATCCGCATGTCGAGCTCGTCCTCGCCTTGCGCCCGGCGGAACTGGGCGCTCTCGACGTCGAGGGTCACGGGGCGGCCGCGGTGCGCGAGCATGACGTCGACGCGAACGTCTTCCGCGAGGACGACGAGCGCCCCCGCATCGCCGCCCCCGCCGAGGCGCCATTCCGGCAAATCCTCGACCGGTATGCCCTGCACCTCCCAGCCGCCGTCCTGGCGCTGCAGGATCTCGACGCGCGCGTCGTCGATCACCACCCGATCGGCGACCAGCTCGAGATCGAGCAGCAGCCTGAGCAGGCCGACGCCGACGCTCACTTCCCGCGCGTTCAGCACCGGCGGCGCGCCCGGCGCGGTCGCGAGCCGGGCGTCGTAGAACGTGAGCTCCGGTCCGGACAGTCGCCAGCGGGCGTCCATGCCGGAGAACTCCACCTCCATGCCGATGGCCGCATTCGCCCACTGCTTGATCTCTTCCTGGTAGGCCGGCAGCTTCGGCAGCAGCAGGCGGAACAGGCCGACCGCCACGGCGAGCAGGATCACGACCGCGGCGCCGAGGTAGGCGACGTACTTCAGCAGGCTGCGGAGCAGCCGCGCCACGCGATTCGCGGAACCTTCCACGGAGGGGGCCTAGATCAGCACCACGTCGAACTGGTCGCGCAGGTACAGCGATTCGGGCTGCAGGCGAATCGGTTTGCCGGTCTGGGCCTCCATCTCCGCCAGCGCGTTCGACTCGTCGGTCAGCAGCATTTCGATGACGTCCTGGTGCGCGAGCACGAGGATCTCGTCGAAACGAAACTGGCGGTGCTGACGCAGAATCTCGCGAAAGATCTCGAAGCACACCGTGGCCGTCGTCATGACGAACCCGCGCCCGCCGCAATTCGGGCAGTCCTCGCAGAGGATGTGCTGCAGGCTCTCACGGGTGCGCTTGCGCGTCATCTCGACCAGGCCGAGCGGCGACATGGGCATGATCTGGTGGCGCGCATGGTCCTTCTGCATCGATTGCTCGAGCACCTGCATGACGCGCTGCCGGTGTTCCTCCACTTCCATGTCGATGAAGTCGATGATGATGATGCCGCCCAGGTTGCGCAGCCGTAGCTGCCGCGCAATCGTGACTGCGGCTTCGAGATTGGTGCGGAAAATCGTCTCCTCCAGGTTGCGCCGGCCAACGTAGCCGCCGGTGTTCACATCGACCGTCGTCATCGCTTCCGTCTGGTCGAACACGACGTGCCCGCCGGACTTGAGCGGAATGGTGCGATCGAGGGCGCGCGCGATCTCGTCCTCGACCCCGTGCAGGTCGAAGATCGGCCGCTGCCGCGCATAGAGCAGGATCTTTGACTCGATGCCGGGCAGGAAGGTCCGGGCAAACGACTGCATCTTGCGGTAATCGGGCTCGGAATCGACCTGGATGCTTTCCACCTCGTTGGTGACGAGGTCTCTCAGCAGGCGCAGCGGCAGCGGCAGGTCCTCGTGCACCAGGCTTTTCACCGGCGCCCTGCTGCCCTGTTCCTGGACGACCGCCCACAGCTTCTGCAGGAACTCGAGGTCCGCTTTCAGCGCCTCCGGGCCGGAGCCCTCGGCGGCCGTGCGGACGACCAGTCCGCCCTGCCCGCCGGCCTCGGCGAGAATGCTTTCCACGAGGCCGCGCAGCCGCTCGCGCTCCCCCTCGTCCTCGATGCGCGCCGAAACGCCGACGCCCGTGCCCCCCGGAAGGTAGACGAGATAGCGCGACGGCAGCGTCACGAAGGTCGTGAGACGCGCACCCTTGTTGCCGATCGGATCCTTGACCACCTGCACGAGCAGCTTCTCGCCCTCGCGCACCAGGTCGCGGATGTCCGGGGCGGCCCGGCCGGTGTCCTCGGCCCGCGCCGGCGGCGCGGCGTCCGTATCGCCGTCTTCGGTGAGCCCCGCCTCCTCGCGCGCGAGCGCCGACGGACCGCCGTTGCCGCGCCCGATGTCGGAAGCGTGCAGGAACGCGGTGCGCTCGAGCCCGATGTCGACGAACGCCGCCTGCATACCCGGCAGCACCCGCGACACGGCGCCCTTGTAGACGTTGCCGATGAAGCCGCGCCGAGCCGCGCGCTCGATGAACACTTCCTGCAGCACGCCGTTCTCGAGCAGCGCCGCCCGCACTTCGCGGGGCGTCACGTTGACCAGGATCTCTTCGCGGGACGATTCTTCCTTCACCGGGCCGCCCCCGCGAGAACGTCGACGCCTGCCGCGCGCAGCAACGCCGCCGTCTCGAAGACGGGCAGTCCCATCACCCCGGTGTAGCTGCCCGCCAGCGACTCCACGAAGATCCCGCCGAGCCCCTGGATCGCATAGCCTCCCGCCTTGCCGAACGGCTCGCCCGTCCGCGCGTAAGCCAGCGCCTCGTCGTCGGCGATCGGGCGGAACCGCACCTCGCTGACCGACAGCGCGCTGCGCTCGCGCGCGCCGTCGAGCAGTGCCACCCCGGTGCACACCGTGTGCACACGTCCGGACAGGCGCCCCAGCATGGCCACGCATTCCGCCTCGTCGCGCGGCTTGCCGAACAGCTCGGCGGAAAGCGAGACGACCGTGTCCGCCGCGAGGATCAGCGCGGCGTCGCCCGCGGCAGGCCGCGCGCTCCGCGCTTTCTCGAGGGCCAGCCGCAGCGCCAGGCGCCCGGGGTCCTCGCCGGATTCGGGAGTTTCGTCGATATCGGCGGCGGCGAAGCTGTGCGCGATGCCAAGGGCGCCCAGGATCTCCCGCCGCCGCGGCGAGGCCGATGCCAGATGCAACCGTCGTCCGGTCACTGGTGTCCTGTCCCGAGCCGGTCACTCACGATGGTAAGGATGCCCTGTAAGCAAGGTCCACGCGCGGTAAAGCTGCTCGATGGCCACGACCCGCGCCAGCCCGTGCGGCAGCGTGTGCCGGGACAGCGACCAGCGAAGCTCCGCGCGCGCGAGGCAGGCGGCGGACAACCCGTCGGGCCCGCCGATGACCAGGCACACGTCGCGCCCGTCGGACTGCCAGCCGGCCACGCGCTCCGCGAGCTCGGCGCTCGACAGGCTGCGGCCTCCTTCGTCCAGCGCCACCAGCCGCTCGGCGGGGCCGAGCAGGCTCAGCACTTTCGCGCCCTCCGCCTCGACGGCCCGGCGCCCGTCGCCCGAGCCGCTGCGCGCCGCCGCGGGCACGCTCACGAGCTCGAAGCGCCATTGTACCGGGAGGCGCCGGGTGTAGCTTTCGACCGCCGCGTCGACCCAGGCCGGCTGGCGGCCGCCCACCGCGATCATCCGGATGTGCATGCCATCTGTCCTGTCCGCCGGCGCCGCCGGCTCACGGGCGCGACCTCCGGGCGCCGGGTGCGCGAAAGGCGCCGCGGCAGGACACTACCCGTCGCGCGCGACCCGGTCGGCGGAAGGCGGGAGCGACCAGAGCTTCTCCAGGTTGTAGAACTCGCGCACGCGCGGCAGCATCACGTGCACCAGCGTGTCCTGCAGATCGAGCAGCACCCACTCGCTGCCCTCGGTGCCCTCGATGCCGATCGGGCGCTGCCCGGCCTCGGTCGCCTTCTCCGCGACCGCATCGGCGAGCGCTTTCACGTGGCGGCTCGACGTGCCGCTCGCGATCACCATGTAGTCGGTCACGGTGGTCAGCTTGCGCACGTCGAGCCGGACGATGTCGCGCGCCTTCAGGTCCTCGAGCGCGTCGATCACGATTTGAGTGAGCTGTTCGCTGTTCATGCACCTTCCGTCGTTTGCCGCGAACCGTCCGGGGCGTCCGGCACGGCATAGCAGCCTGAGCTTTCGATGACGTCGAGCACCGCATCGGGGGTCAGGTAGCGCGGGCTGCGCCCGGCGGCCACGAGCTCGCGGATCTCCGTCGAGGAGATCTCGAGCTGGGTCACGTCGTGCACGTAAATGTGCCCGGACTTCGCCTGGTGCAGGTCGCCGATCCGATGCGTGCCGCGATCGGCGAGCAGCTCGCCGAGCGGCCCGATGTCCGGCGCCCGCCAGCCCGGCCGGTGCGCGACCACGATGTGGGCGAGCGCCAGGATCTCGCGCCAGTGATACCACTTCGGCAGCCCCAGGAACGCGTCCATCCCGATGATCAGCGCGAGCGGGCGCAGCGGGTGCTCGGCGCGCAAAGCGGCAAGCGTATCCACCGAATAGGAGGGCCCCTCGCGCCTGAGCTCCCGGTCGTCGACCACGAACCCGTGCTGTCCTGCCGTCGCGACCCGCACCATGTGCAGCCGGTGCTCGGCGCTCGCCACCGGACTGCCGCGATGCGGCGGGTTGCCGGCCGGCATGAAACGCACCTCGTCGAAACGGAGCGACTGCAGGATCTCGAAAGCCGAGCGCAGGTGACCGAAATGGATCGGGTCGAAAGTGCCGCCAAAAATTCCCATCGGGCTCACGGTCGTCTCCTCACGCCGCGCGCGCCCTGCCGGCGGCGAGGCCATACACCAGGTCCGTTGCAAGCTGCCACGGATCCACACCCAGCCGGCCGCGCATGGCGGCATCCGTGCTGCGCGCGAGCTTGAGCAGCCGGTGCAGGTCTCCGGCGCGGTGCCGCCGCAGGCAGTTGCGCAGGGCCTGCTCGCGCGCCGGCCACATCCGCTCCCGTCGCAGCACGGCGCGCTCATCGCCGCCGGACTCGCGCGCGTGCGCGAGCTTCGCGAGCAGCCGGAGCTCGCGCGCCATGGCCCAGATCACGAGCGGCGGATCGACGCCCTCGGCCTTGAGCCCGGACAGGATGCGCAGCGCCCGGGCGGCATCGCCGGCCAGCACCGCGTCGGACAGCTCGAACACGTCGTAGCGGCTGCTGTCCGCGACGGCGCGCAGGACGTCGGCGGCGGTCACACGGCCTTCGCCGAGCAGCAGCCTGAGCTTCTCGATCTCCTGGTCGGCGGCCAGCAGGTTGCCTTCGACCCGCTCCGCCAGGAGCGCCAGCGCGTCCTCGTCCGGTACGAGGCCGTGACGGCGCATGCGCGCGGCGATCCAGCCGGGCAGCGCCGCGCGCTCGACAGGATAGACGGTCACGATGGCGCCGCGTTCCGCGATCGCCTCCGCCCAGCGTGCGCCCTGCCCGCCGCGCTCGAGCTTCGGCGCGGCAACGAGCAGCACGAGATCGTCGTCGAGCCGGGCCACCAGGTCGACGATGGCCGCGGAGCCGTCCCGCCCGGGCTTGCCGGTCGGCAGCCGGAGCTCGAGCAGGCGACGCTCGGCGAACAGCGAGAGGCTGCCGGCGGCCGCCGCGAGCGCCTGCCAGTCGAAGCCGCTGTCCGCCACGTACACCTCGCGGGCACCGAAGCCGCGCTCGCGCGCCGTGGCGCGCACCGCATCCTGCGCCTCCTGCACCAGGAGGGGCTCGTCACCGGTGACGAGATAACACGGCAGGAAGGTGCTCTTCAGCGACGCCGGAAGCGCCTTGGCGGCGATCTTCATCAGGCTCCGGTGCGCCGCGGCTCGTGTCGGGTCCGGTCCGTTCGGTGCATCGCCGTTGCCGGGCGCCTCACGCGGCCTCGAGCTGCTCGAGCCCGATCGATTCGCCCTCGAGGAGCACCGGGATGCCGTCGCGCACCGGGTACAGGAGCTTGCCGTCGTCGGTCACGAGCGCCTCGTCCAGGGCGGCCGCCACGGGGGCGCCCTCGCGGTTCACGACCCGGCCGGCCGCGATCGCCGCGTTGACCCTGCGCAGCAGGTCGGCGCGCGCGAGCGCGAGCCCCTTGTGGGTCACGGGGCAACAAAGTATCGACAAAAGCTTCTTGTCCATGTCCTTCGACGAGCAAAGCCGCGCACACCCGGTCGCGTTGAGGCGGGTTTTGTTATGTTATACCATTTCGCTTCCGATGGCCTGGCCATGCAGGGAGCATAACGGCTGGCGATGGCGGATAACAGCTGCCCCGGATCCCCCCACCTCCTCGACAAGGCCGCCGTGGCCCTCTCGGGCCTGTGCCTCGTGCACTGCCTTGCCCTGCCCGTCGTCATGGCGCTGGTGCCGTTTTTGAGCGAGGTCATGCCGGAGCACCTGCACGCGCAGTTGCTGCTGCTCGTCGTGCCGGTGAGCGTGCTTGCTTTCGCCCTGGGCTTCCGCCGCCACGGCAGCAGCGCGGTGCTCGCCGGCGGTGCGGTCGGGCTCGGGCTTCTCGCGCTCGGCGGCACCGTGGCGCACGCGCGCTGGGGCCTCGCCGCGGACCGCAGCCTGACCGTCGCGGGCTCGATCGCGCTGGCCGCCACCCACTACTACAACAGCCGCCTGTCGCGCCACGCCGCACGCTCGGCGCACGCCGGCCATCATTAATCGCCTGTAATCAGGAAACATCCGCTCCGCTGGTTCCGCGGAGCAGCTGCTGCAGGTCGTCGCGTTGGAACCGGCGCACGAGCTCGAGCGTCGCCGGCTGGTCGGCGGGCCACGGCCGGAACGCCGGGTTCTCGCCGAGGCAGCGCGTGAGCAGCTTCAGGGCCTCGATCTCACGGCCTTGCGCGAGCAGCCAGGCGAGCCACGAACGGGCGAGCTGGAGCGCGGGGTCGCGTGACGGCCAGGCGTGCATCTGGTCGCAATAGAACCGCCAGGCAGACGCGGGATCCGGATCTTCCGCGACCGCCTGCTCGAGGTGCTTGAGGGCGCCGCTCACGTTGCCGCGGCTGGCAAAACCATACGCGTGAGTCAGCGTGTCCTCGCGCGTGCGCGCGAGCGCGGCGGCCGGATCGGCCCTGCCCTCGGTGGGCGCGGCAATCTCCACGTCGAAAGCGACGCCGCGCGCGTGCAGGACCGCACCGGTCAGCGTAAACAACAGGAACAGCGGGTAGTTCGTCAGGATGGACAGCGCGAAGGCCTCCGGCAGGATGGCACCGAGAACACGCAGGCCGAACGTCGACAGCACGGCGCCTGCGGCAACGAACGCGACCGGAACGACCGCGTAGAAGGGACCGCAGGCGCGAGCCATACGCCACCAGGCCGCCGGGTTGAGCGATGCGGCCGGCGAGTGCGTAATCGCGAGTATCGCCAGCGACGCGGGCAGTACCGCGAGCACGCCCAGGCCGAGCGCGAGCGCCGCGAGCGCCGCGCCCTGCTTTTCCAGCCACCACGTTCCGACGAGCGACGCGCACTGGAGCACCAGCGGCGCGAGGCTCCAGAGGCTGTCGGCGAGATTGAACTGCTCGATGCCCGGCACCGGCGTGGGCCGGCCTTGCGCACGCGCATACAGCACGAGCAGCAGGTACTTGTAGACCGCGGGTATGACGATGACGGCCAGCCACAGCCCCAGGAGACCCGCGGCATTGGCGACGACGAGCAGGAACGAGAAAACGACGAGGGCCAGCAGCAGTCCCGCGTCCGTCGCGGGTCGTGCCAGCTCCCGCAGAAGCTGGAGCGGTGTCAATGCCGGGGCTCGGCCGCCGGCGGCACCGGGTCGTAACCCGAGCCGCCCCAGGGATGGCAACGTGCGATGCGGCGCAGCGCGAGCCAGCCGCCGCGCACGCCGCCGTGGGCGGCCAGCGCCTCTGTGGCGTACGCGGAGCAGGTCGGCTGGAAACGGCACTGCCTGCCGAGCCACGGCGAGAGCGTGTACCGGTACACCCACACGCCGCCCTGCAGCCCGCGGGCGAGCGCCCGGTCGAGGAACGTGATCAGGCGCGCCGCCATCGCGTGCCCGCCGGGCCGTCCTCGATGGCGATGCCGGCCGCTGCCAGCCGGTCCCGGATCGCGTCGGCGGTCGCGAAGTCGCGCCGCCGGCGCGCCTCGCTGCGCTCCTCGAGCAGGCGCTCGATCTCCCCGGCGGCGAGCGCGCCCTCCGCGGGGCCGGCGAACCATTCTTCGGGATCGGCCTCGAGCAGCCCGATCACCCGGCCGGCGGCCGCGAGCGCCGCGGCGAGCTCGCGTTTTTCCGCCGTGCTTTCCGCGCGGTTGACGGCGCGCGCCAGCGCGAACATTTCGGACAACGCTTTCGGTGTGTTGAGATCGTCCTGCAGCGCTTCGAGGAACACGGCCGGCGGTTCCGCGCCGCCGGCCGCGGCGAGATCGATGCCGCGCAGCGCGCCGTACAGCCGATCGAGCTGGCGGCGCGCCGCGTCCGTCGTGTCGTCCGACCAGTCGAGCGGCTGGCGGTAATGCGCGCTGAGCAGCGCGAGCCGTATGGCCTCGCCGGGCACGGTGCGCACGAGATCGTGCACGAGCAGCACGTTGCCGAGCGACTTCGACATCTTCGTGCTGTCGATGCTGAGGTAGCCGTTGTGCACCCAGTAGCGCGCGAACGGCGCGCCGCCGTGCGCGCAGGTGCTCTGGGCGAGCTCGTTCTCGTGGTGCGGGAAGACGAGGTCCTGGCCGCCGCCGTGGATGTCGATGGTCGTCCCGAGGTGCTTCTCCGACATCGCCGAGCACTCGATGTGCCAGCCCGGCCGCCCGCGGCCCCACGGCGATTCCCAGCCCGGCAGGTCCGGTGTGGACGGCTTCCACAGCACGAAATCGTGCGGCGACTTCTTGTACGGCGCGACCTCGACGCGTGCCCCGGCGATCATCTCGCGCAGGTCGCGCCGGGAAAGGCGGCCGTAGTCCGGATCGCCCGCCACGTCGAACAGCACGTGCCCTTCCGCCTCGTACGCGCAGCCCCTGCGGATCAGCTCCACGATCATCGCGATCATCTCCGCGATGTGCTGCGTGGCGCGCGGCTCGACGTCCGGCGGCAGCACGCCGAGAGCGGCCATGTCGGCGTTGTAGGCATCGATGTAGCGGGCCGTGATCTCCTCGATCGGCTTGCCCGTCTCCCTCGCTGCGGCGTTGATCTTGTCGTCGACGTCCGTGATGTTGCGCGCGTACGTGAGCTCGTAGTCGCGGCGCAGCAGGCGCGCCAGCACGTCGAAAACGACCGCCGGGCGCGCGTTGCCGATGTGCGCGTAGTTATAGACGGTGGGCCCGCAGACGTACATCGTGACCCGCCCCGGCACCAGGGGCTCGAAGGGCCTCTTCTCGTTGCTCAGGGTGTCGTGCAGCCACAGGGTCATCGGAGCGCTCGCGCGGGAAACTCCGCGCAATGATAGCAATATCGCCCCGCGCCCAAGGCGGGAAGGCGCGGCAAATGGCTATAATCTGCGCTCCCCTGCACCCGAAGGAGCCCTGATGCCGGTCCAGTTCCAGCCCCGCCGCTCGATCGAGCAAGTCGAAGAAGGCACCGAGCTCGCACCGCGATTCGACGAGCGCGGCCTCATTCCCGCCGTGACCACCGATGCGGTCACCGGCGAGGTGCTGATGCAGGGCTGGATGAACGCCGAGGCGCTCAAGCTCACGATCGAGACCGGCGAGGCGCACTACTACAGCCGCAGCCGGGGGGCGCTGTGGCACAAGGGCGCCACCAGCGGGCTCGTGCAGACCGTGCGCGAGCTGCTTGTCGACGACGACCAGGATTGCGTCTGGTTGAAAGTGACGGTCGCCGGCGGCGCCAGCTGTCACGTCGGGTACCGCTCCTGCTTCTATCGGCGCGTTCCGCTCGGGTCGCGGGAGGAGCTCGCGCTCGAGTTCACGGAGACCGACAAAGTCTTCGATCCGCACGAGGTTTACGGCGACGCTCCGAATCCTACCGTCCTCTGACGGTCGGGATCAGCGGCGGCGGAGCGGGGTGCCTTTGGGGGAATGGCTCCCTCTGGGGCCCTGCGGGCCCCTGACGGTCCGCTTTATTTCCCCCAAAGGCACCCCGCCGCCGCCGCTGATGCCCTGATCTCGTGGCTCCTTTCGTTTGGGCTTATCGGCGTGGTTCCGCTCAGAAGCGGGTTTCGGGTTTGGGCTTGCGGGCGGTGCGGCGGCGCGCGACCGCGGGCTGCGGCTCGCGCTCTGCGATGGCGCGCGCCTGGTAGGCGTACTCGATCGTGCCGATGAGCCAGAGGTAATAGCCCATCAGCTCGATGAACTCCTCCAGCGCGAGCTTGATGACGCGCTGGTAATCGTCGCCGAGGATGGCGATCCACAACGCTTCGTGCCCGACGAAGCGCACGAAGGCGAACTGGATGCAGGCGCCGGCGAACAGCAGCGCGAGGCCCGGCGATGGCCACACGCGCAGCCAGGCCACGCGGAAGCGCCGCCAGTGGCGGTAGGTGTAGGTGATGATCAGCGCGGCGGCGATGGCGAGCGCGGCCTGCCAGAAGTTGTCGGCGACCCAGCGGTCGAGAAAGTAGTCGAGCTCGCGGATCAGGAAAGCGAGCGCCAGCGCACCGAACATGAAGGCGACCGGCCGTTGCGACGGGCAGCGAAAGGCCACCCAGGCGTACAGGAGGCCGCAGATCACGAGGATCACCGGCTGCATCATCTCGATGGGCGAATACTCGCTCGTGCCGAGCGTGGCGCCCGGCGGCATCACCAGCAGCTTCAGGCTGCCCGGCCACAGGATCTCCATCTCCACGAGCACCCCGGTGAGGACGGCGATCCCGAGGAAATACAGGAGATAGCGGATCAGGACCACGCGTTCACCCCGCTCTCGTTCGTCGATCTTCCGGGCGGCCGGGCCCGGGCGGCGCGTCCTCAGGCTTCTGCACCGGCCGGCGCGAGCGATGACAGCTGCCGCAACACGACCCGCACCAGGTCGTCCGCGATCGCTTCGCGCAGCAGCTCCTCTTCGCGCTCCTTGCCGAGCACGCGCGTCTGGTCGTAGGTGTAGTCGCGCGTGAGCGTCTCGAGCCGCGGCTCCAACAGCACACTCGAGCCGCTCACGAGACTGTAATAGACGCTGTAGTACACCTCGTATTCGGTCGGCACGTTGCGGGCGGAGACCGACAGCACGCGCTGCCCGGTGTCGTCGCTGTGGATCACCAGCTCGGCCGTGGCGGCCTCCGGCGAATCGACCAGCTCGACGCCCGCCTGCTGCAACCCGTCGGTGAGCTTGCGGTAGAACAGGCTGAAGCGATCCTGCGTATCGATGTAGGTGCGCGCCATCTGCGGCGGTATGTTCGGGGCGCTGCGCAGGTGAAAGCCGCAGCCGGCCAGCACCGGCAGCAGCACCAGCGCCGTGAGGAAAACCCTGCCCGGACGCGCAGCGCTGCCCGGCCGGACAGGGATGCCCGGGCGCTCAGACAACGAGGTTCACCAGGCGCCGTTCCGGCACGACGATCTTCTTGCGCACCAGCCGGTCCGCGACGAAGCGTCGCACGTTGTCGTCGGCGAGCGCCTTTTCCGATATCGCCTCCGCATCCGCGTCGGCGGCCACCCGGATGCGCCCGCGCAGCTTGCCGTTCACCTGCACCACGATCTCGATCGTCGCTTCCTCGAGGGCCCCGGCATCCGCGACCGGCCAGCGCTGGTCGACGGCCGCGCTCGCATGCCCGAGGGCATGCCACAGCGCGTGGCACACGTGCGGCACGATGGGCGACAACAGCAGCACGCTGGTCTCCAGCGCCTCGCGCACGACGGCGCGTCCCGCGGGCGAGTCGTCGTCGAAGCGCTGGACCGCGTTCAGCAGCTCCATGACGGCGGCGACTGCCGTGTTGAACGTGTAGCGCCGGCCGACGTCGTCGCTCACCTTGGCGATCGTGCGGTGCGTCTTGCGCCGCAGCTCCTTTTGCGCCTCGTCGAGCGTGCTCGCATCCAAAGGCGGCGGCGCCTCGCCCTCCGCAAAACGCTGCACCGCATTCCAGAAGCGCTTGAGGAAACGATGCGCGCCCTGCACGCCTTCGTCGGACCACTCGAGCGCCTGCTCCGGCGGCGCCGTGAACATCATGAACAGGCGCACGGTGTCGGCGCCGTAGCGATCGATGAGCTGCTGCGGGTCGACGGTGTTGCCTTTCGCCTTCGACATCTTCGCGCCGTCCTTCAGCACCATGCCTTGCGTGAGCAGGTTCGGAAACGGCTCGTCGACACGGGACAACCCGAAGTCGCGCATCAGCTTCTGCCAGAAGCGCGCATACAGGAGATGCAGGATCGCATGCTCGATGCCGCCCGTGTACTGGTCGACCGGCATCCAGTACGCCTCGCGCTCGTCCAGCATCGCCTCGTGGTTGTCGAAAGAGCAGTAGCGCGCGAAATACCAGGACGACTCGACGAAGGTGTCGAACGTGTCCGTCTCGCGCTTCGCGGGAGCCTGGCATTTCGGGCAGGTGGTCTCGTAGAACCCCGGCATCTGCTGCAACGGCGAGCCGACCCCGGTGAACTTCACGTCTTCCGGCAGCACTACCGGCAACTGATCCTCCGGGACCGGCACCGCGCCGCAGGCAGCGCAGTACACGATGGGGATGGGCGCGCCCCAGTAGCGCTGGCGCGAGACCCCCCAGTCGCGCAGCCGGTAGTGCACAGCCCGGCGGCCGCGGCCGTCCTTCTCGAGCCGGGCGGCGATCGCATCGAACGCTTCCTCGAAGCCGAGCCCGTCGAAGCTGCCGGAATTGACGAGCACGCCGTGCTCGACGTACGCCGCTTGCGAAAGGTCCACCGGGCCGCCGTCGCGCGGCGCGATCACCTGCTTCACGGGCAGTCCGTGCTTCTGCGCGAACTCGAAGTCGCGCTGGTCGTGCCCCGGCACGGCCATCACCGCCCCGGTGCCGTAGCTCATCAGCACGAAATTCGCGACCCACACCGGCAGCTTTTCGCCCGTGAGCGGATGCACGGCGGAGATGCCGAGGGGCCTGCCCTTCTTCTCCATCGTCTCGAGGCTCGCCTCGGCGGTCTGCGTGTGCTTGCATTCCTCGAGAAACGCCGCGAGCTCGGGATTGCCGCGTGCCGCGCGCTCCGCGAGCGGATGCTCCGCGGCGACCGCCATGTAGGTGACACCGAACAGGGTATCGGGTCGCGTCGTGAACACGCTGAGCGGTTCCGCCTCGCCGTCGACGTCGAAAGTGAGCTCGACGCCCTCGGAGCGGCCGATCCAGTTGCGCTGCATGGTCTTGACCGGCTCGGGCCAGCCGTCCAGCCGCTCGAGATCGGCGAGCAGCTCGTCCGCGTACGCGGTGATCTTCATGAACCACTGCGGAATCTCGCGGCGCTCGACCAGCGCGTCGGAGCGCCAGCCGCGGCCGTTGATCACCTGCTCGTTCGCGAGCACGGTCTGGTCGACCGGATCCCAGTTCACGACCGCGTTCTTGCGATAGACGAGTCCCTTCTCGAACAGCTTCGTGAACAGCCACTGCTCCCAGCGGTAGTACTCGGGGCGGCAGGTGGCGATCTCGCGCCGCCAGTCGTACGCATAGCCGAGGCGCTGCAACTGGCCGCGCATGTAATCGATGTTGCGGTACGTCCATTCGGCCGGCGGCACGCCGTGCTTGATGGCGGCGTTCTCGGCCGGCATGCCGAACGCGTCCCAGCCCATCGGCTGCAACACGTGCTTGCCCTGCATGCGCTGATAGCGCGCGATCACGTCGCTGATCGTGAAGACCCGCACGTGCCCCATGTGCAGCTGCCCGCTCGGGTACGGGAACATCGTCAGGCAGTAGAA
>CAZBGV010000090.1:0-13798 GCA_964491485.1 uncultured Woeseiaceae bacterium
GCCTGCGCCTCGCCATCGACAAGGCCAAGGCGCAGAGCATGCCCAAGGACAACATCGACCGGGCCATCCGGCGCGGCACCGGGGAAAGCGGTGCGGAGGAGTACCACGAGATCCGCTACGAGGGCTACGGCCCCGGCGGCGCGGCGGTCATCGTCGACTGCATGACCGACAACCGCAACCGCACGGCCGCGGACGTGCGGCACGCGTTCTCGAAGCACGGCGGCAATCTCGGCGCCGACGGCTCCGTGAGCTATCTCTTCAACCACGTCGGCCTGCTCGTCTACCCGCCGGGCAGCGACGAGGACGCGATCATGTCGGCGGCGATCGAGGCCGGCGCGGAGGACGTGGTGACGGACGACGACGGCTCGATCGAGGTACTCACCGATCCGGCCGAATTCGAGGCGGTGCGTGACGCGATGGAGCGGGCCGGGCTGCCGGCCGGGCACGCCGAGCTCACCATGCGGGCAACGACCGCCGTGGAGCTCGAGTCCGACGAGGCCGCGACGATGCTGAAGCTCCTCGATACACTCGAGGACCTGGACGACGTGCAGAACGTATACACCAATGCCGAGATTCGCGAAGAAGCGCTGGCCGGCGCGTGAGGCCGCATGCGCCCGGGGCGGCTGCCGTCGCGGCAGAGCGGCGGTGCGTGACTGAGCGGCTGCGCATCCTGGGGCTCGACCCGGGCTCCCGCCTCACCGGTTTCGGCGTCGTCGATTTCGCCGGCGACCGAGCGTGCTACGTGGCGAGCGGCTCGGTGCGGACGGCGGACGGGACGTTCGCGGAGCGCCTGAGGCTGATCTTCGACTCCGTCGCCGGCATCGCCGCGGAGTATCGGCCGGACGTGGTCGTGCTCGAGACCGTGTTCGTGCACCGGAACGCCGCCAGCGCGCTCAAGCTCGGGCACGCGCGCTCTGCGGCGCTCTGCGCCACCTTCGGGCGCTGTGCGGAAGTTTTCGAGTACGCGCCGCGCGAGATCAAGCTCGCCGTCGTCGGCACCGGGGCGGCCACCAAGCTGCAGGTCCAGCACATGGTGGTGTCGCTGCTCGGGCTTTCGGGCGAGCCCGCGCCGGACGCCGCCGATGCCCTCGCGGCGGCGTTGTGCCACGGCCACCGGCGGCACCTCGCCGGCCGCCTGGCCGGCGCCGCGGCCGTGGCTCTGCTGCGATGATCGGTTCCCTGCGCGGCCGCCTCGCGGGCAAGGTGCCGCCGCACCTCGTCGTCGAATGCGGCGGCGTCGGCTACGAGCTGGAAGCCCCGATGTCGACCTTCTTCGGGCTGCCGGATGCCGGCGCCGAGGTGTTCCTGCACACGCACCTCGTCGTCCGCGAGGACGCCCACGTGCTGTACGGCTTCTCGACCGTCGAGGAGCGGGCGCTCTTTCGCTCCCTGCTCAAGGTCAGCGGGGTCGGGGCGAAGATCGCGCTCGGTGTCCTCTCGGCCATGAGCGTGCGCGACTTCGCGCGCTGCGTCCGCCAGGAGGACGTTGCCATGCTGACGAAGATCCCCGGCATCGGCCGCAAGACGGCCGAGCGCCTGATCATCGAGATGCGCGACCGGCTCGACCGCGGCGGACCGGCGCTCACCGTCGTGGGGCGCGCGGTTGCGAGCGACGCGCGCGCGGAGGCATTTGACGCGCTGATCGCGCTCGGTTACAAGCCCAGCGAGGTGCAGCGGCTGCTCGGGAAGATCGAGGTCTCCGGCAAGAGCGCCGAGGACATCATTCGACTGGCGTTGAGGCAGGCCATTGCGTAAAGCGGCAGGCATCGAGCACGACCGGCTCACGAGCGCGGCGCCGCGCGAGGAGGACACGGCGTTCGACCGCGCCATCCGGCCGCGCACGCTCGCGGACTACGTCGGGCAGCCCGCCGTCAAGCAGCAGATGCACATCTTCATCACCGCGGCGAGGAACCGCGGCGAGGCGCTCGATCACGTGCTGATCTTCGGCCCGCCCGGCCTCGGCAAGACCACGCTCGCGCACATCGTGGCGCACGACATGGGGGTGAACCTGCGGCAGACGTCGGGCCCGGTGCTGGAGCGCCCCGGCGACCTCGCCGCGATGCTCACGAATCTCGAGCCGAACGACGTCCTGTTCGTCGACGAGATCCACCGCCTGAGCCCCGTCGTCGAGGAGGTGCTGTATCCCGCGATGGAGGACTTCCAGCTCGACATCGTGATCGGCGAAGGACCCGCCGCGCGCTCGATCAAGCTCGACCTGCCGCCGTTCACGCTGGTCGGCGCGACGACGCGGGCCGGGTTGCTGACCTCGCCGCTGCGCGACCGCTTCGGCATCGTGCAGCGGCTCGAGTTCTACGGGCCGGAGGATCTCGAGGCGATTGCGGTCCGCTCGGCCGACATCCTGAACCTGCCGATCGAGCGCGCCGGGGCGGCGCAGATCGCGGCGCGTGCGCGCGGCACTCCGCGCATCGTCAACCGGCTGCTGCGCAGGGTCCGCGATTTTGCCGAGGTCGAGGCGGACGGGATCGTCACCGAGACGGTGGCCGTGAGCGCGATGGACATGCTGGACGTCGATCCCAACGGCTTCGACGCGATGGACCGCAAGCTGCTCCAGACCATCATCGAGAAGTTCGACGGCGGACCCGTGGGCATCGAAAGCCTGTCCGCGGCGCTGGGCGAGGAGCGCGGCACGATCGAGGACGTGATCGAGCCGTACCTGATCCAGCAGGGTTACCTGATGCGCACCGCGCGCGGCCGGGTCGCCACGCGCAACGCCTGGCTCCTGTTCGGACTCGCCCCGCCCGCGCGCGAGTCGTATCCCGAGCTCCCGCTGTTCGACAAGTCCTGAGCATGCGCCCGTATCCCCAGTCGAGGTCAGCCGCGTGACCCCCGGTCCGGCACGCCCGTTCAGCTGGCCCGTGCGCGTCTACTACGAGGATTCCGACGCCCAGGGCCTCGTGTATTTCGCCAACTACTTCAAATTCATGGAACGCGCGCGCACCGAGTGGCTGCGCAGCCTCGGCGTCGAGCAGGACGTGCTGCTGCGCGAGGAACGGCGGCTGTTCGTGGTCGTGGATACACAAGCCGAATTCCTGAAACCCGCCCGTTTCAACGAACGTTTGCTCGTCACCGTGGGTCTGACGGGGCGTGCACGGGCGAGTTTTTCCATGGAGCAGAAAATTTTTCGCGAACGCCTCGACGGCGAGCTCCTGTGCCGCGGCACGGTGCGTGCGGCTTTCCTCAACGCCGATACGCTGAAGCCCGCGCGCCTGCCCGACCCGCTATTTGCAAGGACTCACCAATGACCGCAGACCTGTCCTATCTCGAACTGATCATGCAAGCGAGCCTCGTCGTCAAGGCGGTGCTCCTCATTTTGCTGGTGGCCTCGTTCGTCTCCTGGAGCATCATCTTCGCCAAGCGGCGGCTGATCAGCCGGACCAAGGATGCCTCGGATGCGTTCGAGGCGAACTTCTGGTCGGGCGGCGACCTGAACACGCTGTATCACAGCACGACCCGCAACAAGGACGACAACATCGGGATGGCGAGCCTGTTCGAGGCAGGTTTCCGCGAGTTCAACCGCAGCATCCAGCAGCCGGACGTGCAGCCGGACAAGATCGTCGAGGAGTGCCGGCGCGCCATGCGGGTCGGCATGATGCGCGAGGTCGACCGCCTCGAGCAGGGGCTCGCGACCCTCGCGACCATCGGCTCCACCAGCCCCTACGTCGGCCTGTTCGGCACGGTGTGGGGCATCATGCATTCGTTCGCGGGGCTCGGGAACCGGCAGACCGCGACCCTCGCCGACGTGGCGCCCGGCATCTCGGAGGCGCTGGTAGCGACGGCCATGGGCCTGTTCGCCGCGATCCCCGCGGTGATCGCCTACAACCGTTACGCCGACAAGGTGGTGCGGCTGGAGCTGCGCTACGACGGCTTCATGGAGGAATTCTCCAGCATCCTGCATCGTCATTCGCGCGCCCGGCGCAAGGGGGTGTGACATGCCCATGTCCGCAAGCAACATGCCGACCTCGCTGCAGAAGCGCAAGCTCATGGGCGACATCAACGTCGTGCCCTATATCGACGTGATGCTCGTACTGCTCATCATCTTCATGGTGACGGCGCCGCTCCTGACGCAGGGTATCGAAGTCGAGCTGCCGAAAGCCGGCGCGGAGCCCCTGGAGCCGGATCCGAGCGTGCCGATCGTCCTGTCCGTCGACAAGGAAGGCAACCTCTACCTGAACCACGGCGACGACGAGGACCAGCCGAAGGGCAGCAAGGAGATCGTCGCGATCGTCTCCAGCATCCTGAAGAACAAGGCGGAGACGCAGGTGCTGGTGAAGGCCGATCGCGCCGTGCCCTACGGCAACGTCGTGGGCGCGATGGTGCTGCTGCAGCAGGCCGGCGCGAACGACGTGGGCTTCGTCACGGATCCGCTGGGTACGTACCCGGTCCCGGAATGACCCGGTTCGATGGTGACGCGTGATTCGGGACGAGCGCAACATCATACCGGTCCTGCTGGCTGCGCTGGTGCACCTGGCGATCTTCGGCTCGATGGCGATCGCGATCGATTTTTCGCGCAAGCGCCCGCCGACGCCGCTCGCCATCCAGGCGAAGCTCGTGTCGGAGGAGGCGCTCGCGCCGCCGGGGCCGACGCCCGAAGAGATCCGCCAGCGCGAGCTGGAAGCGGAACGGCAGCGGCAGCTCGAAGCGGAGCAGGCGCGCATCCGTGCCGAGCAGCAGGCCGAGCGGCAACGGCTGGAGCGGGAAGCGGCCGAGCGCAAGCAGCGCGAGGAAGCGGAACGCGAGCGCCAGCGGATCGCGGCCGAGGAGCAGCGCCGGCGCGAGGCCGCGGAGCGGGAGGCGCAGCGCCGGCGCGAAGAAGCGGAAAAGGAGCGGCAGCGCCAGGAGGCCGAGAAGCGCCGCCAGGAGGAGATCGAACGCCAGCGCCGCGAGAACGAGCGCAAGCGGGCGGAGGCCGAAGCGGCGCAGCGCGAAGCGATGCTGCAGCAGCAGCTGGCGGCAGAGGCCGAGCGGATGGCGGCCATCGAATCGGGCGCGATGGATCGCTACCGCTTCGCGATCACTCGCAAGATCGAGCAGAACTGGGTCCGCCCGGCGAGCGCGGTGCCGGGCCTCGAGTGCGTCATCAACGTACGCCAGGTGCCGGGCGGCGAGGTGATCAGCGCCAGTATCGAAAGCTGCAACGGCGACCCCGCGGTGCAGCGCTCCATCGAGGCGGCGGTGTTCAAGGCATCGCCGCTGCCCGAGCCCGAGGATCCTTCGCTGTTCGAACGGAACTTGCGGATCACCTTCAAACCTGAACAATAGGGCGCTTCGCCCGCGGGGAGCCGACGAATCAATGCGCAAAACCCTGTACGCACACCTCGCCCTGCTGCTGTGCACGCTGCCGGGCATCGCCGCCGCGCAGCTCGAGATCGAGATCACGCGCGGTGCCGGCAAGCAGACACCGATCGCCGTGGTGCCGTTCGGCTGGCAGGGCGGGGGCGCGCCGCCGGCCGACGTCGCCGGCGTGATCGCGGCGGACCTGAAGCGCAGCGGCCGCTTCGCGCCCCTCGCCGAGGGCGACATGCTGCAGAAGCCGACCCGGGGCGTCGACATCGATTTCGACGACTGGTCGGTGCTCGGCGTCGAGGCCGTGGTGGTCGGCGAGCTGACCGCGACCGGCGACGACCGCTACAGCCTGCAGTTCCAGCTTTTCGACGTGTTCGGCGGCAAGCAGCTCGTCGGCTACCGCATGCCGGCGACCGCCGGCACGCTGCGTTACGCGGCGCACCGCGCCGCCGACATGATTTTCGAGGAGCTGACCGGCATCAAGGGCGTGTTCGCGACGCGCATCGCCTACGTCACGTCCGAGAAGCGCGGCGACGGTGCGACCCACTACTCGCTGATCGTCGCCGACGCCGACGGCGAGAACGAGCACGTGATCGTCGAGTCGCCCGATCCGATCATGTCGCCCGCGTGGACGCCGGACGGCCGGCAGATCGCTTACGTGTCCTTCGAGGGCAACGAGTCCTCGATCTTCGTGCAGACGCTCCGGACCGGCAATCGCATCCTCGTATCCGACGAGCCGGGCATCAACGGCGCGCCCTCGTTCTCGCCGGACGGCCGCAAGCTGGTCATGACGCTGGGCGGGGTCGACGGCAACCTCGATATCTGGGTCATGGACCTGACCAGCCGTGAGAAGACCCGCCTCACGACCAGCCGCTCGATCGATACCGAGGGCACCTGGTCGCCGGACGGGCGCACCATCTACTTCACTTCCGACCGCGGCGGCGGGCCGCAGATCTATCGCATTCCGGCGACCGGCGGCACGCCGGAGCGTGTGACCTTCGAGGGCAGTTATAATGCGCGGCCGCGGCTCTCGCCGGACGGCAAAAAGCTCGCGGTGGTGCATCTCGATCGGGGCAATTACCGGATCGCCGTCATGAGCCTGGAAAGGGACAGCGGCGTGCTGGTGCTGTCCACCGGCCGCCAGGACGAGAGCCCGAGCTTCGCGCCGAACAGCGACACGCTGATCTACGCGACGCGGGAAAGCCGGCACGGCGTGCTGGAAACCGTGACCGCGGACGGGCTGGTGCGCCAGCGCCTGAGCTCCGGCGAGGGGGACGTGCGGGAGCCCGTGTGGTCGCCGTTCCCGCCGAATTGATGACGAACATGAATTCTCTCTTGTAAGCTACTGGTTTTGTTTAGACGAGCTTGTCCAACACTCTGCAAAGGATTCCGCTCATGAATGCCCACAAGCTGCTGGCCGCCGGCCTCCTGGCGTTGACTCTCGCCGCCTGCGGCGGCAACCCGCCCGTGCCCACCCCCGAGCCGCAGGCCTCCGGACCGATCGAGGGAGGCAGCTCGGCCAGCTCGCGCGGGGCCGGGGGCGAGACGCTCGGAGAGGGCGAGGCCTTCGGCGGTGCGCGCAACGACGGCGAGCTCGCGATGGTCGTCTACTTCGATTTCGACGAATCCGAGCTGCGCGCCGAATACTCCGACCTGCTGGCGCGCCACGCGCGGCGCCTCGCCAACAACTCGCGCCTCAAGGTGCGCCTCGAGGGCCATGCCGACGAGCGCGGCTCCCGCGAGTACAATATCGGGCTGGGCGAGCGCCGGGCGCAGGCCGTGCGCCGCATGCTCCTGATCCAGGGCGCGGCGGCGGAGCAGATTTCCACGGTGAGCTTCGGCGAGGAGCGTCCGGCGGCCCTCGGCAGCGACGAGGAGTCCTACGCCCTGAACCGGCGGGTGGAAATCAAGTACCTCAACTGAACGGGTAAAGGCACGTGAAGCTCATGCCATGTCATCGGGTCGCGTTGCCGGCGGTCGCCATCGCGATGCTTTCCGGCTGCGCGATGCAGAATCCGCAGGAAGATCCCGTCGTCATCAAGCTGAACGACCTGGAGCGGCGGCTGTCGGCGGTCGAGCGCATCCTCGCCAACGGCAGCCTGGTCGACATGGCCGTGCAGGTGGACAACCTGCAGCGCACCACGGCCGAGCTGCGCGGGCGCACGGAAACGCTGGAGTACCAGGCCGAGGAAACCGCCGGCCGCCAGCGCGACCTGTACCAGGATTTGGACCAGCGCATCCAGAGCCTCGAGCAGCGCCTGACGGCCGCCGGGGGTGAGAGCGGTTCGTTCGTGCCCGGCCAGCTGCCGGTGCCCGGGGGCTCCGACCGCGACAATTACCAGGCCGCGTTCGAGCTCTTGAAAGAGCAGCGCTACGACGATGCCGCCGCCGCGTTCAAGCAGTTCCTCTCGACCTACCCGGACAGCCAGCTCGCCGACAACGCGCAATACTGGCTGGCCGAGTCCTACTACGTGACGGGACAGTTCGAGCCGGCGCTCAAGCAGTTCCAGGTGGTGATCGACCAGCACCCGCAGTCCACCAAGGTGGCGGACGCGCTGCTCAAGATGGGCTACTGCAACTACGAGCTCAAACGCTGGGACGCCGCGCGCGACGCGCTGCAGCGCGTGCAGCGCGAGTTCCCCAACACCACGGCGGCGCGACTCGCCGACCAGCGCATCGACAAGATGCGCAAGGAAGGCGTCTGACGCGGCAGGCTGTCGATCGGCAGCCAGCCGGAAGCGGGCGGCGGGGTACCACAGCGACGGGCCGGTTCCGCCCGGCAGCCCCGCGGGTTGGTGCCGCGCCGGCCATCCGGTATCATGCCGCGCCCCGGTTGCGAGCGCGGCTGCATTGCATACCCGGCGGGGCGTTAGCTCAGAGGTAGAGCATTCGGCTTTTAACCGACTGGTCGTAGGTTCGATCCCTACACGCCCCACCATCTGATTTCTCACGAAACCGGCGACGGCGCGTCCGGCGCCCGCTATCATTAGCCGCTTTGCGTGCAGGGCGGGTTGGCGTGACGGACGGGCGTTGGACAATACATAAATTCGGTGGCAGCAGCCTGGCGGATGCCGGCTGCTTCCGGCGCGTTGCCGCGATCGTCGAAAAGCTCCCGCAGCACAAGCTCGGCATCGTCGTGTCCGCGATGCGCGGCACGACGGATGCGTTGCTCGGGCTCAGCGCGCTCGCGGAACGGGACGACGAGGGTCTCACGGAGGCGCTCGCGGCGCTCGCCGCCATCGGTGAGCGGCACGCCGCGGCGGCGCGCGAGCTCATCGCGGACGAGCCGCTCGAGCGCTTTCTCGAGGTGTGGGCGCGCGACGCGGGCGTGATCGAGGACCAGCTGCACGGCATCGCGCAGGCGCGCAAGGCTCCCCCGCCGCTGCGCGACGTGCTCGCCGGCTTCGGCGAGCTGTGGTCCGCGCAGCTGCTCGCGGCGTACCTCGCGCGCCGCCTGGGGCGGCATGCCGGCACCTGGGTCGATGCGCGCAAGGTCATCACCGTGCGCCAGACCGAGCTCGGGCCCGCCGTGCAGTGGGAGAAAACCCGCCGCAACTGGCAGGGCGCGCTGCCCGCCGGGTTCGACGGCGTGGCCGTGATCACGGGCTTCATCGCCGCGGACGAGCAGGGCGGGCAGACCACGCTCGGCCGCAACGGCAGCGATTTCTCCGCTTCCATCTTCGCGGCGCTGAGCGGCGCGCACGAGCTTTCCATCTGGACCGACGTCGACGGCGTCATGAGCGCCGATCCCAATCGCGTCCCGGAAGCCCGGGTCATCGCCAGCCTGACCTACAGCGAGGCGATGGAGCTCGCCTACTTCGGCGCCAAGGTGATCCACCCGCAGACGCTCGTGCCGGCGGTCGAGCACGGCATCCCCGTCGTGATCCGCAACACTTTCACGCCGGAGCACCCGGGCAGCCGGGTCTGCGCCATCGCGGCTTCCGAGGAGCAGATCAAGGGCATCACGGCGATCGGCGGCATGGCGCTCGTGAACCTCGAGGGCTCGGGCATGATCGGCGTGCCCGGCACGGCCGACCGGCTGTTCGCTTCGCTGAAACGCGCGGGCGTGTCCGTCACGCTGATCTCGCAGGCGAGCTCGGAGCATTCGATCTGCGTGGCCGTCCCGGAAGCCCTCGCCGAGCACACGCGCAGCGTCGTGGCCGAGGCGTTCGCGCCCGAGCTGGCCGGCGGCCAGATCCAGAGAGTCGACGTCACGCCCGCCCAGAGCATCATCGCCGTGGTGGGCGACGGCATGGCCGGCACGCCGGGCATCGCCGGCCGCTTCTTCGGCACGCTGGGCCGCGCCGGCATCAACGTGCGCGCGATTGCACAGGGCTCCTCGGAGCGCAACATCTCGGCCGTCATCGACACGAGCGAGGCGACCCGCGCGCTGCGCGCCGTGCATTCCGGCTTCTATTTGTCGGCCAAGACGATCTCGATCGGCCTGATCGGGCCGGGCTCGGTCGGGGCGACCCTCCTGCGGCAGCTCGAGCGGCAGCACGCGCGCCTGCGCGAGGAATTCAACCTCGACTTGCGCATCCGTGCGATCGCCCGCTCGCGCCGGATGGTGCTGGGTGCCCGGCGGCTGGAGCTCAACGGCTGGCGCGAGGCGCTCGCGACCTCGGGAACCGCGCTGGACCTCGAGGTGTTCGAGCGGCACGTGAATGCGGATCACCTGCCGCACGCCGCCATCGTGGACTGCACGGCCAGCGAGGACATCGCCGCGCGTTACGCCGGATGGCTGGCGCGCGGCATCCACGTGGTGACGCCGAACAAGAAGGCGTTCAGCGGCGATCCGGCGTATTACGCCGAGCTCAAGCGCAGCCGCCACGCGGGCAATTCGCACTGCTTCTACGAAACCACGGTCGGCGCGGCGCTGCCGGTGATTCGCACCCTGCGCGACCTGGTCGACACCGGCGATCGCGTGCACTCGATCCAGGGCATCCTCTCGGGCACGCTCGCCTACCTCTTCAACGTGTTCGACGGCGAGATGCCGTTCTCGGAGATCGTCACGGCCGCGCGCGAGAGCGGATTCACGGAGCCCGACCCGCGCGACGACCTGTCGGGCATGGACGTGGCGCGCAAGCTCACGATCCTCGCACGGGAGATGGGCCGGCCGATCCGCATCGGCGAGTTCCCGGTGGAGAACCTCGTGCCGGAAAGCCTGCGCGACGTGTCGCTGGACGAGTTCCTGCGGCGCCTGCCCGAGCACGACGCCGCAATGGCCGCGCGCTTTCGCGCCGCCGCGGAGCACGGCCGGCGGCTGCGCTACATCGCGCGGCTCGACGAGGACGGGGCGGCATCCGTCGGCCTCGAGGAGATGCCGGCCGACAGCCCGTTCAGCCACATCAACCTCACCGACAACATCGTGCAGTTCGTGACCGAGCGATACTCGGCAAACCCGCTCGTCGTGCAGGGGCCTGGCGCGGGTCCGGAGGTCACGGCCGCCGGCGTGTTTGCGGACCTGCTGCGCCTTGCGGCGTTCGTGGGCGACGGCGTATCCGTATGAGCGGAGCGACGGAGGCGACGGCGTTCGCGCCGGCGTCCATCGGCAACGTTGCCGTGGGTTTCGACATGCTGGGGCTCGCGATCGCGGGCGCCGGCGATACGGTGACGGCCCGGCGCCGCGCGGGCCGCGAGATCAGCCTGGCCGCCGTGCTGGACGCTACCGGCGCGCCCCATCCGGAGCTCGTCCCGAGCGCGGGAGAGAACACCGCGTGCATCGCCGCCCGGGCCTTGTGGGAGGCACACGGAGACGGCGGGCTCGAGCTCGTCGTCGCCAAGGGCACTCCGCTCGAATCCGGCATGGGCAGCTCGGCGGCGTCGGCCGTTGCCGCGGTCGTCGCGACGAATGCGTTGCTCGAGCAGCCGCTGCCCATCGAGGAACTGCTGCCGTTCGCCCTCGAGGGCGAGCGCTTCGCGAGCCGCGGCCTGCACGCGGACAACGTCGCGCCCAGCCTGCTCGGCGGGCTGGTGCTGTGCCCGGCGGTGCTCCTGCCGCGCACGGTGCGGATCAACACGCCGGCCGGGGTCAGCAGCATCCTGCTGCACCCGGCGCTGCGCGTCGCGACCGCGAGCGCGCGGCGTTCGCTCGCGGCGACGTGCACGATGGAACAGTGGCTCGCGCAGCAGGCTTACCTCGCCGCCTTCATCGCCGCCTGCGAGCACGGCGACGTCGAGCTCATGGGATCGGTGCTCCGGGACGTGATCATCGAGCCGCAACGCGCGGCACGCGTGCCGCCGTTCGCCGCCGTGAAGGAAGCGGCGCTCGCCGCGGGCGCGCTCGGCTGCTCGCTGTCCGGCAGCGGCCCGTCGATGTTCGCCCTGTGCGCGGACGCGCGCGCGCCCGCCGTCGCGGAGGCGATGCAGGCGGCATGCCGTGGAGCCGGCGTGGCCTGCGAGCTCTGGATCAGCCCGCTCGATGCGCCCGGCGCGGCGCTGGTGACGGCGCCGTGAATTTCGCCAGCACGCGCGGCGGCGAAAGCGTCCCGCTGGAAGCGGCGCTGGTGCGCGGGCTCGCCGCGGACGGCGGGCTGTACCTGCCCGAGTCGCTGCCGCAATTCGACCTCGGCGCCTTCGACGGCGCCGCCGACATTGGCGACACGGCGGCGCTCCTGCTCGCGCCCTTCTTCGCGGGCTCCCGGCTCGAGGGCGAGCTTGCCGACATCGTGCGTGAGACGTTCGCGTTCCCGGTGCCGCTCGTGCCCGTGCGGGCAGCTTCGCCCACGTGGCTGCTCGAGCTGTTTCACGGGCCGACCGCGGCGTTCAAGGACGTCGGCGCACGCTTTCTCGCCGCCTGCCTCTCGCGGCTCGAGCGCGGGCAGGACACGCCGCTCACGATCCTCGTTGCGACCTCGGGCGATACGGGCGGCGCGGTCGCGGGGGCGTTCGACGGCAGGCCCGGCGTGCGCGTCGTCGTCCTGTTTCCCGAGAACCGCATCTCGGAGCGTCAGCGGCGCCAGCTCACGTGCTGGAGCGACAACGTGCTGGCGCTGTCCGTCGCCGGGTCTTTCGACGACTGCCAGGCGCTCGTCAAGCAGGCGCTGGGCGACCCGCGGCTGCGCGAGCGTTTCCGCTTCAGCTCGGCCAACAGCATCAACGTGGGGCGCCTGCTGCCGCAGTGCACGTATTACGCACACGCCGCGCTGGCGCGTTACCGCGAAGGCGGCGGTGCCCCCGGGTTCGTCATCCCGACGGGCAACCTCGGCAACGCGCTCGCGTGCGTCCTCGCACGCCGCATGGGGCTGCCCATCGGCGACATCGTCCTCGCCACCAACGCGAACCGGCCCATCCCGGACTACCTCGAGCAGGGAGAGTGGAGGCCGCGGCCCGGGATCGCCACGCTCGCCTCCGCCATGGACGTCGGCGCCCCGAGCAACATGGAGCGGCTGCTCGCGCTCACGGGTGACGTGGCGGCGGCGCGCCGCGAGATCCGCGCGCGCTCGGTCACCGACGCGGAGATCCGCGCCAGCATCGCGCGGGACTTCCGCGAGCTCGGGATCGCCACCTGTCCGCATACGGCGACGGCGACCTGCACGTGGCGCTCGCTCGACGATGCCGAGCGGCGCGCGAGCGAGTGGATACTCGTGGCGACGGCACACCCGGCCAAGTTCGAGACGATCGTGGAGCCGCTCATCGGCTGCCCCGTGCCGCTGCCCGAGTCGCTGCGCGAGATCCTCTCACGCCCGTCGCGCTCCGTGCGCATCGCGCCGGACCTGGCAGCGCTCGCCGGCGCGCTCGAAGAGCACCGCCTTGACGGACGCGGAACCGCGGGCGATAAATGACGTCATCCCCGGACGACGGCCCTACCGACGCATGAGCAAGCTGCTGCCCGCCGACCTGCCCGCCGGCTACCTGCTGTCGCTGGCCGTGGTCGTCCTGCTCCTCGCCTGGCTGCTCTTCCGTTACGTGCGTCGCGTGCGTGCCCGGCGCTCGCTGCCGCAGCTCTTCTCGGCGATCGCTTTCGACCGCATCGAAAACCTGGTGGTGCCGAACGTCGACGAGGGCGAAATCCAGATCGATCACCTGCTGCTCACGGCGAACGGGCTCCTGATTGTCGACGTCAAGGAAGTGAGCGGCACGGTGTTCGGCAGCGACAAGATGCAGGACTGGACGGTCATCAGCAGCGAGCGCCGCTTCACGTTCGCGAATCCGCAGCCCGCGCTCTTCGACCGCATCGCCGCCGTACGCGAGATCGTGCGCCAGGTACCGGTCGCCGGCAGGATCCTGTTCACGGACGGCGCGGAGTTCACGAAAGGCGTGCCTTCGATGGTCTGCAAGCGCGACGACCTGCTGGCCGAGTTCCGTGAGAGCGACAAGGCCGCGGCGAAGGCGAAAATCGAGGCCTTCAAACCGCACTGGGAGCTGCTGCGCGGCCACCTGCGGCGCTCGCACACGGGCCCCTTCCTGCGCTACAGCCGCACCTGACGCGCCCGCAGCCGCCTGCCCGCAGGAGCCCGCCCTGCGGGCGACCGCGCCTGCCGCGCGTCAATCC
>CAZBGV010000091.1:0-13736 GCA_964491485.1 uncultured Woeseiaceae bacterium
GGAAGAACTCGAGGAACGAACGGCGGAGCTCGTTGGCGGTTCTGGGGGTCATGCGCTGTAGATCGGGTCCTTCCGGTCGAATTCCTAGTCTAAGGGCAAGCGGCCGATTATTTCACGAATCGGGGCAGCCGCGATCCGCCGTTGGCCTTGGCGGGCCGGCGCCCCCCCGCCCGTAGGAGCCCGCCATGCGGGCGACATGAACCTTCGGGTCGCCCGCATGGCGGGCTCCTACGGGCCGTGGCGCTCGTTGGGCGATCCGACGGCCTGGGTCGCCCGCATGGCGGGCTCCTACGCGGGGGGCTGCATCGCGGCGGCGATCTGGTCCGGCTCGAAGCCGCGGTACTGCAGGAAGCGCATCTGGCGCGCCTTGCCGGGGAAATCGGCCGGCAGCTCCGCGCCGAAGCGGCGCTCGCGGACCCGGCGTGCCAGGGCCAGCCAGTCCTCGCCGCATTCCGCGAGCGCCTGTTCCACGAGCGCGGGGTCGATGCCGCGCTCTGCGAGCTCGAGGCGGATGCGGACCGGGCCCTTGCCCTGGCGGATGCGGGCGCTGACCAGGCTTTCGGCGAAGCGGGCGTCGTCCTGCAGGCGCTCGGCGGTCAGCCGCTCGACGGCCGCGCCGGCCGTGTCCGGGTCGAAGCCGTCGTCGACGAGCTTGCCGACGAGCTCCGCCCGGCCGTATTCGCGACGCGCCAGCCGGTCCATGGCCTTGCGGCGGGCGGCCCCAACGTCGCTCCGGCGCTCATCCTCCCCGGAAGGATCGGGCCCCGGGATCACGCCTCTTTGGCGACGGGCGCGGCTTCCTTCGTTTCCTTGACAGTCTGCGGGAGCAGCGCCTCGCGGATGCTGCGCTCGATTTCGTCGGCGACCTCGGGATTGGCCTTCAGGAATTCGCGCACATTCTCTTTGCCCTGGCCGATGCGGTCGCTCTTGTAGCTGTACCAGGAGCCGGATTTCTCGATGATGTTCTGCGCCACCCCGAGCTCGATGATCTCGCCTTCACGCGAGATGCCCTCGCCGTAGAGGATCTCGAACTCGGCCTGCCTGAACGGGGGCGACACCTTGTTCTTGACGACCTTGACGCGCGTCTGGTTGCCGATCACCTCGTCGCCCTTCTTGATGGCGCCGATGCGGCGGATGTCGAGGCGGACGGACGAGTAGAACTTGAGCGCGTTGCCGCCCGTCGTCGTCTCCGGGTTGCCGAACATGACGCCGATTTTCATGCGGATCTGGTTGATGAAGATGACGATCGCGTTCGAGCGCTTGATGTTGCCGGTGAGCTTGCGCAGCGCCTGCGACATCAGCCGTGCCTGCAGGCCCATGTGCGAATCGCCCATCTCGCCCTCGATCTCGGCCTTGGGCGTCAGCGCCGCCACCGAGTCCACGACGATGACGTCGATGGCGCCGGAGCGGACCAGCATGTCGGTGATCTCGAGCGCCTGCTCGCCGGTGTCCGGCTGCGAGACGAGGAGCTCGTCGACGTTGACGCCGAGCTTCCCGGCGTAGGTTGGGTCGAGGGCGTGCTCGGCGTCGACGAAAGCGGCGGTGCCGCCGCGCTTCTGCGCCTCGGCGACGACCTGCAGGGTCAGCGTCGTCTTGCCCGACGACTCCGGACCGTAGATCTCCACCACCCGGCCGCGCGGCAGGCCGCCGATGCCGAGCGCCGCGTCGAGGCCGATCGAGCCGGTCGAGATGGCTTCGATGTCGCGCGCGCTGCCGGCGTCGCCGAGCCGCATGACCGAGCCCTTGCCGAACTGTTTTTCGATCTGGCCGAGCGCCTGTGCGAGCGCCTTCTTGCGGTTTTCGTCCATTTGCTGCTGCCGTCGGATGGGTCGGGTTGGAGCCGGGATTATTTCACAAATCCCCACCCGCCGGCAGCCGCGCCGGACCCCCGAATCCCGCCAATCCACCGACAATCACCCCCCGTAGGAGCCCGCCATGCGGGCGACCGAACGCAGCCGCGGAAGCCCGCCACACGGGCGACCGAACGTTGCCACCCCGTTCCGTAGGAGCCCGCCACGCAGGCGACCGAGCGCAGCCGCGGAAGCCCGCCATGCGGGCGACATGGAACCCTTGGGTCGCCCGCACGGCGGGCTCCTACGTTGTGGGCGGGTAGTGGGCGAGCGGGCGGTAGATGGCGCCGGCGGGATGCGTTTCCGATTCGAGCAGGGTGAACGCCTCCCACTCGAGGTCGACCGGGCTCGCGAGCGCCAGGCTCTCGAACGCGCGCACCCGGCGCGCGACCGTCATGTGCGGCTTGTAGACCTGCCGCTCCGGCTCGCGGCCGAACGCGGGCAGCAGCGATTCGAGAGAGGCGACCAGCGTTTCCAGGGCAGGCGGCACGGTCACCGGGAGCAGGCAGGCGATCTTCGTGCGCGGCCAGAAGGCGAGCCGGTCGAAGCGCAGCCGCACGGGCTCGAACGCGATCTCGCCCGCGGCCGCCTGGAGGAACGGCAGCTGCGCCTCGGGGAAGTTGCCGATGAAGACGAGCGTGACGTGCCAGTTGCGGCGGTCGACGGCGCGCCCCTCCACGCCGGTCAGCACGGGGCGGAGCGCATTCCGCAGGGTCTCCCGCTGGCGATCGGACGGCCACAGGGCGAAAAACAGCCGCCGGTCAGGCACGGGCCAGGCGGTCCTGCAGGCCTTCGAGCGCGATCGACACGCTCGCGCGGCGCACGGCGTCGCGGTCGCCGTCGAAATGGTGGCGCGCGGCCTCCGTCACGGGGCCGGCATCGGTCCGCCGCGCCCACGCGAGCCAGACGGTGCCGACCGGCTTGTCCGCGCTGCCTCCGCCCGGGCCGGCGATGCCGCTCACGGCCACCGCCCAGTCCGCGCCGGAGAGCGCGAGCGCACCTTCCGCCATTTCGCGCACCACGGGCTCGCTCACGGCGCCGTGCGCGGCCAGCGTCGCCTCGCGTACGCCGAGCAGCGCCTGCTTCGCCGCGTTGCTGTAGCTGACGATCCCGTAGCCGAGAACGGCGGAGCTGCCGGCCACGTCCGTGATCGCCTTCGCGATCCAGCCGCCCGTGCAGGATTCCGCGGTCGCGAGCGTGGTGCCGCTCGCGGTCATCCGCCGCACGACGTCGGCCGCCGTGCTTCCGATGCGGTCAATCGCGTCCATTCAGCACCGCATCGTACAGGCGCAGGTGCGAGTCGACCATCGATCGGATCGAGAATTCCCGCCGCATACGCTCGCGTCCGGCCGCGCCGAAGCGCGCGCGGAGCGGCGCGTCCCCGGCCAGTTGCGCGATCGCATCCGCGAGCGCCGCCGCATCGCGCGGCGACACCAGCAGGCCGGTCTCGCCGTGCGCGACGGCCTCGCGCGCGCCGGCGACGTCGAATGCGATCACCGGCACGCCGGCCGCGGCGGCTTTCAGCATGACGACGCCGAGACCTTCGCGCAGCGCGGGATGCACCAGCAGGTCGAAGGCGCCGAGATACTCGTCGAGATCCGCGCGAAAGCCCGCGAACTGCACGGACCCCACGAGGCCGAGCCGCTCCGCCTCCGTCCTCAGCGCGGACTCGAGCTCGCCCTGGCCGAAAACGACCAGATGCACTGGCGGCGCGCGGCTCGCCAGCAGCGACATGGCTTCCAGCAGGTAGCGATGACCCTTGCGCGCGATGAGCTGTCCCGCCGCCGCGAGCGCGAGCGCGCCGTCGGGAATGCCGAAGGCGCGCGCGAGCCGTGCACGGTCGGGACGCCCGGCGAAGCGGTCGACATCCACCGCGCTGCGGATCACCTCGATGCGGCCGGCAGCGACGCCGGAGGTCTCGAGAGCCGCGGCGACGTTGTCCGAAATGGCGACGATGCGCGCGTAGCCCGCGTAGCGCAGGCGCGCGAGCCACGCCGGCTCCGTATGGTCCACGCGGCGCGAGACGACGGCCGGCACGCCGGCCAGCCGCGCCGCCAGCCCGCCGAGCAGGTCGGCCCCGCGCCGGCTGTGGCTGTGCAGGAGATCCGGCCGCTCCCGCGCGAGCACCTCCCGCAGCCGCCAGGCGAACGCGAGATCGGCGTCGCCCGCGCAGTTGGCATTGAGAACGCGAACACCCTCGGCGCGCGCCGCGGCATCGATTCCGCTCGCCGGCGGGCACACGAGCACGTTGTCGATCCCGGCGGCTTGCAGCCCGCGCAACAGCCACATCAGCTGCTGCGCTCCGCCATAGAAATGGCGGCCGGCTTCGACGTGCAGGATCTTCATTCCGCGCGGCCCCGTTGCAACGCGCCAGGCGGGCCGACCGGACTCCCGGGCGGCCGTGCGCCGTGGCGCGCTTACGGTATCACGCGGTGCCGGCCGCGGACCTGCCGGGGCCCCGTCGAAAGAAGACCCGTCGGCACATCCGCGAGATGCACGCCAGGAGCAGCAGCAACAGCCCCGGCCAGCCGGCGCTGCCGCCGCCGGACTGGAAGCCGGTGCCGGTATTCCCGGTACCGCTATTCGCGTCCGGAAGCTTCTGCAGGCGATCGTTGATGCCGTCGCCGTTGGCATCGCCGTCCTCGACACCGTCTGCGATTCCATCGTTGTCGCTGTCGGGGTCGCGGTAGTCTTCCAGCCCGTCGCCGTCCGTGTCGGCGATCCCGAGCGCGGAGTCGTCCACGCCGTCCGCGTTCTCGTCCAGGCCGCCGGTCGCGTCCACGTCGATCGCGTCATCGATACCGTCACCGTCTGAGTCAGCGCCGGCCAGCTCGAGGCGCCCGACTTCGTACGCATCCGTCAGGCCGTCGTCGTCGCTGTCGTCGTCCAGGCGATCGGGGATGCCGTCTCCGTCCGTGTCCCGCTCGGTGCTCGCCTTGGCATCGTAAGCGTCGTCGACGCCGTCGCGATCGGCGTCCAGGCCCGAGGCCGGCGGGAGTCCGGCTTCGAGCCGGTCCGCAATACCGTCGTTGTCCGAATCCCGGTCGAGGCGATCGATCGCGCCGTCGCCGTCCGCGTCGCCCTCGCCTTCGAGGGTATCGGGCAGACCGTCGCCGTCGTCGTCGAGATCGTCTTGCGCCGCCACTCCGTCCGTGTCGTTGTCCGGCCGTGAGCCATGCTGGCCCGCCTCGCCGTCGACGACGTCGGGAATGCCGTCCTGGTCGACGTCGCCGCCGTCGGCATCGATGCGTCCATCGCCGTCGGTATCGAGCCACGCGTAGGGTGTCGCCGCGATATCCATGATGCCGTCGCCGTCGCTGTCGAGGTCCCGCAGGTCGGGCACGCCGTCGAGGTCGCTGTCGAGCGCCGCCGTGATGATCGAACCGCCTTCGTCCAGCAGCCCGTCGCCGTCCACATCCAGCCCGCCCGATTCGGCAACATCGGAGATGGAATCGTTGTCGCTGTCGAGATCGAGGTAATCCGGCACGCCGTCGGCATCCGTGTCCGTCGGGGCGCCGGTTTCGCCGGGCTTGAAGAAAGCTGCCGTCCAGGTCTTACCGGAAACGGGAGCCGGGGCGCGGGATTCGGCGGCGTCGGCCACACCGTCGCGATCGCTGTCGAGGTCGCGCACGTTCGGGATTCCGTCCGCGTCGTTGTCGGCCAGCCGCGCATCGTCGGCGATGCCATCGCCGTCGGCATCCACGCTGCCCAGCGTATCGGCATCCCAGTTGTCGTCGATGCCGTCCTCGTCGGAATCGAAGCCGAACGCGCCGGATTCGGTGAAATCCGCAATGCCGTCACCGTCCTGATCGGTATCGAACAGGTCCGCCATGCCGTCCCGGTCCGTGTCCGGCAGCGGCGCGTCGTCGATGCCGTCCCCGTTGGCGTCTTCGCCGCCGGTGACGTCGACATCGAAGCGATCGGCGATGCCGTCGCCGTCGGCGTCGCTGCGAACGTCGCCGAGCTCGAGCGTGTCCGGCACGCCGTCGCCGTCGCTGTCCGTGTCGCGGAAGGCCTCGAGGCCGTCCAGATCCGCATCGAGCGTGCCTTCGACGATGTCCGGGATACCATCGCCGTCCTCGTCCAGCGACGTATCCAGGTAGTCCGGTGTGAGGTCGCCGTCGCTGTCGCCGTCTCCTTCGACCGCGTCGGCAATGCCGTCGCCGTCGCTGTCGGTGTCGAGGTAGCCGGCGATGCCGTCGCCGTCCGTGTCGACCGTGCCTTCCACCGCGTCGGCGATACCGTCGCCGTCGCTGTCGGTATCGAGGTAGTCGGCGATGCCGTCGCCGTCCGTGTCGACCGTGCCTTCCATCGCGTCCGCGATACCGTCGCCGTCGGAGTCGTCGTCCAGGCGGTTAGGAATGCCGTCGCCGTCCGCGTCGGCATCGCCTTCGGCCGCATTGGCAATCCCGTCACCATCGATGTCGTCGTCGAGGTAATCGGGCGTGCCGTCACCGTCCGTGTCCAGCGTGTCGCCGGCGTGCAGCGTGTATCCCGGCGGAACGGGTTGCAGGTCGGCCGCGCGGCGGGCGATGAAAACGGCCGGCGCGGTGCCGCCGTACTCCGCGTGCTCGATCGCGCCAATGTCGCCGTTTGCGTTCGTGAGGTAAGCGTACGGTCCGGTGCCGTTGTGCTCAATCAGCGCGCGGACGAACTCGAGATCCGCCAGCCGGCTGGTATCCTGATCCCAGCTCTGCAGCAGATAGCCGCTCACGCCCGCCAGGTCGTTGCGGGCCACGGTGCCGGGCAGACCGGCGTGCCGCTGCAGCCAGCCCACGCCGTCGACACGGCCGCGCACGCGCAGGAAATGCGTGCCGAGGAGCTCGTTGTCGGTGATGGTGAACCGCGGGTCGCCCGAGTCGCCGGCGCCGTTCGTGATCGTGATGCCGCCCTCGAGCACGTTGCCGCGAACGTCGAAACTCTCGAGGTCATCCGGGTCTTCGTCGCCGAAGTAGATGGCAGTGCTGGTGACGCCGTCGTAGTTGAAGCCTGCGGCCGCCGCTACGACCGAGTGCGCCAGCGTGAAGCCACCCGCGTAGACCTCGAGCGCCTTGTTGATCGCCCCTTCCGGAAGGCTCGGGTCGTTGCCGCGTGCCACCGCCTCGAGGCGCAGACCCTGGATCGTCACGTCCGGCGCAGTCACGAGGAAGTTGGCGCCGAAGGGCGCCTCGGCGCCGGATCGGATCGTGGCCTGCACGGCGTCGGCGTCCTCGACCGGCCGATCGCCGGGCCCTGCGACCCCGAGGATCGTGACCGGCTTGTCGATGACGAGCCCGATGTCACCGCCCTTCCACGTCGCCTGCTCGGAATAGACACCGGCACGAACGTGGATCGTGTCACCGGCGCCCGCAGCGCCGACGGCCGCCTGGACGGAGGAAAAGCCGGCCCCGACCGCGTCCACGAGCAGGGGGCCGGTTGGCGCCGCCGCCGCGGCGCGCAGCGTCTCGCCGGGTCCGACGGGCTGCAGATCGCCGGCATCGCGCATCACGAACACGGCCGGCGCGGTGCCGCCGTACTCCGTGTAGTCCGCCACCCGCACGTCGCCGTCCGCCGTGGTGACGTAGGCATACGGCCCGGTCTCGTTGCCGCGCAGCAATGCCCGGATGAAGTTGCGGTCCGCCAGCCGGCCGGGATCCTCGTCCCAGTTCTGCAGGAGAAACCCGGTGACTGCCGTCAGGTCGTTTCCGAGCACGGTATCGGGCAACCCCGCATGCCGCGTCAGCCACGCGACGTCGTCCACGCGGCCGCGCACGCGCAGGAAATGATTGCCCGAAAACGTGTTCCCGGCGATGACGAACTGCGGGTCGGCGGAATCGCCGGCGCCGTTCGTGATCGTGATGCCGCCTTCGAGGAGGCTGCCGCGCACCGCGAAGCTCTCGAGGTCGTCGGCCCCCTCGTCGCTGAAATACACGGCGGTGCTCGTGGCACCGTCGAAATTGAAACCGGCGGCCGCGGCCACGACGGAATGCATCAACTCGAACCCGCCGGCATGCACCTCGAGCGCCTTGTTGACGGCACCGGCGGGCAGGCTCGAATCACTGCCGCGCGCCACCGCCTCGAAGCGCAGGCCCTGGATGGTCACGTCCGGCGCGGTAACCAGGAAATTCGTGCCCCACGGCGCTTCGGCGCCGGACACGATCGTGGCCGCCACCGCACTCGCGTCGACGATCGGATCGTCGGCCGCCCCGGCGACGCCGACGATGGCGACGCTCTTGTCGATGACGAGCCCGATGCCGGCCCCGTTGTACGACGTTTCCTCCTCGTAGGTCCCGGGGCGAACCACGATCGTATCGCCGTCCTCTGCCGCATCCACGGCGGCCTGCACGGACGGGTATCCTGCCCCGGCCGGGTCGACGACCAGCGTGCTCTGCGCGCTCGCCTTTCCGGGCGCGAACGACGCGGCGACGAGGGCGAAGATGGCGAAAAGCTCGACTGCACGGATCCGCGGTAATGTCATTACGTACTCCAGGTATTTTTCACTGGCCGCGGGAAACCGTATTCCCGGGCTCTGTTGATGCTGAGTCGAAGCGCCAGCGGTAACGGGTGGCGCAAGGCTCGGGCCTCAGCCCGGGTGAGCTTCGGCGGCGCCTGCGGGGCTCTTGACCAGCCCCTGCGCAGCCGTCTCGAGAGACTGGACCAGGGAGCGAACGTCCGCTTCGGACATGCCTGCTACTTTTTTCCTGGCGTGCAACGCCCGGATTCCGGCCGGCAACCGGCCGGCGACACCACGGTACTTTTTCAGCACGTGCTGGATGCCGAAAGGCAGCGGCTCGAGGTCCTCCAGCCATTGCAGGCTCTCCTCGTAAGCGCTGTAAACGCCTTCGTGAAGAGACGCGGCGGAACGTGCCGAGTCGATGGCATTGCGCAATTTGCGCGCAATGTATGTTTGCAAGCGCTCGTCCATAAGCACTTTTCCTCCCTGGCTAAAAGCAGTTGACGCTCGCGGCGCGCTGCTCGCAGTTCTCGATGGCCCGGTACATGTCAGGCGGCGGGGCTGGAGGGCATGTGTGCCGCCACGGGCACAACCGCTCCGTCACCCGTTACCGCAACCTCGCGCTCCGGCGCGATTCCCGCCAGCGACAGCTTTTCCTTCGCGCGGTCGCAGTCCCAGTCCCGCAGGAACTGCTCGAAGTCCACCGAGCCCAGCGCTCCGGAAATCAGGAACCCCTGGTAACGGTCGCAACCCTGCGCCTGCAGGAACGCGAACGATCGGGGTGTCTCGACACCCTCGGCGCAGGCCGTCATGCCCAGCCTGTGCGCAAGCTCGATCGTAGCGCTGACGACCTGCCTGGCCTCCTCGCTCCGGTCCGTCTGCGCAACGAAGGAACCGTCGATCTTCAGCTCGTTGAACGGCAGGAACAGGAGCCGCTTCAGCGATGCGAACCCGGTACCGAAATCATCCAGCGAAATGCGTACACCCTTGAGGCGCAGTCGCGCCATCACGTCGACCAGCAGCGCGACGTCGTCGACGCTCGCCGACTCGGTGATTTCCAGCACGAGGCGTCCGGATTCGACCCCGTGCCTCGAAAGACAAGCACAAAGGCGATCGGTGAAGCCTTCATCTCCAACGAGGTCCGGCGGTATGTTGACGGCAACGTCCAGGGCGATGCCCCTGGATTGCCAGAGTCGCACCTGTTCCAGGCTGCGCTGCAGAACGAAATCCGTCAGCGGCACCATCAGACCCGACCGGGTGGCTGCGGGTATGAACTCGTCCGGCATGACCGTCCCGTGTATCGGGTGAGGCCATCGCAGCAATGCTTCGGCACCGTCGATGATCCAGGCGCCGGTGGTTCTGCAACGTGCGAGCTTCGGCTGGTAGACAACCGACAGCTCCCCGCCATCGACTGCAGTCGCGAGCTCTTCCACTGTCCAGGTGCTGCGCAGGATGTCGGACAGCACGTTTTGCAGCTCCTGCAGTCGCAGGGGCTTCGGCAACGCACCGGCCATGTTCAACCCTTTCGCCGTTCCCAGGCGAACGGCCGCTTCGCGCACGCGAGGCTCGTCGCCGCCCACCACGAGCACCGTGGCGTCGCTCTCCTGATCGGCAAGCAACCGCAGGATCTCGATGCCGTCGGAACCCGGCACCTGGAGATCCAGCAGAACGGCCGTGGGGCGGAACTGCCGAAGAGCGGTGATGACGTCGGCCGCGTCGCGCGCGATATCGACGTCGAAACCCAGCCGATTCGCCGCGGCAGCAAGAAACTCGCACTTCTCGGGCTCCGCATCGATGATCAGGAGCCGATTGGTGCGCATCACGGCGTCCGTCCTGCGAGCCGCCCTGCCGCGCCTCCGATACCGGATCGACCGGCGTCAGCGCGTCCCGCTGACCGGCGTGGCGTTCGCCGGGATGCCACCGTGCCAGGAGCTTGCATGCGCATCTGGGCCACTCCGCTGTACTTACCTCGCGGGCATGATGGCAAATTCTGAAAGTGGTAAAAGTGATAATTTTCACAAAATCGGCAATCGGCTCTAAAGTCCTGCAACCCGCGGTCCGATAAGGATTCTTGACGGCCGATCCAGTGCCAATGTGACGCGCGGCCTTGCGAAACCGGCAATTATGTAAATACTGCGGGGAGCGTTCCCGAATGCGAGACGGCGTGGACCAGAAGCCCTTCGTTACAACCCGCGAGGCAGCCCGGCTGCTGAACGTATCGCTGCGCACGGTCCAGTTGTGGGCGGAAAGCGGCGTATTGAACGCATGGAAGACCGCCGGCGGGCATCGGCGCATCTCGGTCGATTCCGTCAACCGGATTCGCGACGAGCAGCTGCGGGTGACCGACCGGTACCGGCACGCGGTCGCCCCGTCCAGCATCATCATCGTGGAAGACGACCCCGTCTTCCGTGAGCTCTACAAGCTGAAAATCGCTTCCTGGCAGCTCCCCGCGAATATCGGTACCGCCCGCGATGGCTTCGAGGGCCTGCTGCTGATCGGCAAGCTGAATCCGCAGGTCGTCATCACCGATCTGCGGATGCCCGGCCTGGATGGATTCCAGATGATCCGTTCCCTGCAGAGCACTTCGGCGGACCTGCAAATCATCGTCATCACCGGACTCGACGATCGCCAGATCAAACGTTCCGGGGGCCTGCCGGAGAACGTGCCGATTCTCAGGAAGCCCGATCCCTTCGACGAGCTCGAGCCGTTGCTGCGGGCGAAGCTCGGTGTCCTCGCTCGGGCGTGAGCCTGCTCGCAACGTACGGTCCGGAAGCTCGATGAAGTCAACCCGCCGGATCCTCGTCGTCGAGGACGATCCGCCCACCCAGGAACTGCTGGCTCGCCACCTGAAATCGCTGGGCTGTCGAGTTGACGTCGCTCCGGACGGCAGCGCCGCCCTGTCGCTGTGGGAGCGCAACGACTATGATCTCGTCCTCACCGACCTCAGCATGCCCGGGATGAGCGGCCCGGAGCTGATCGCCAGGATGCGTTCCGCCGAAAGGCCGCGCGCACGCTCGGTCCCCGTCATTGCGATGACGGGCTACGCCGCGTCCGATCTGGCGCCCCGTGACCTGGCCGGCGCGAACGCCTTCCTGGGCAAGCCGTTCTCGGTACTCGACCTTCGGGATCTGCTCGATCGCTGGCTGACGCCATCCAGTGCGAATGACGCGGGGGACGCCATGGCGTCACGGCCGGCGCCCGGAGCGGCCGGCCATGAACGCGCCGCGCGCACCTCCAAAGACGATCGGCCGGGCGATCCGGAAATCCTGTCGGCAATCGCGGCGACGTTCATCGCCACGATCCCCGAGTACCTGCAGGAGCTCGGCGCGGCTTGCGCCGGCCGCAATCGTGCGGCAGTCGAGGCCGCGGCTCACAAGCTGAAATCTGCCGCGAGGCTGGTGGGCGGCACGGACGTCGCCCTGCTGTGCGAAGCTGTCGAACGTGCCGGGCCGAACGTTCAATTCGACGAGATCGTCAGCCTGGCAGGGCGGATCCCCGATGCCCTGGCCGCCCTGGAGCAACTGCTGGCCGCGGCGGCGGCGACCCGGGGAGCGGGTTCGAGCTGAGCTGGCCGGTCGACGCCTGCCACTCTTCCCCGTTCGACCATCCGGGCGCAAACCAATGGCCCGGTCCCGCACCAGCCATGGATGGCATAATCCGAACCGCTGATTTTCCGCCCCGCCACGAGCGACGTTCCGGATCCGCTGTCGGACGGGTTCCGGCCGCTGCATGCGGGTGGGTTTCGCAGTTTTTCACTCGGTCCCGGATGCCGGAATTGCAGGCATGAACGTCGTTGCGGCACATACGCCCATGATGCAGCAGTACCTGCGCATCAAGGCGGAGTACCCGGACATGCTGGTGTTCTACCGCATGGGCGATTTCTACGAGCTGTTCTACGACGACGCGAAACGCGCGGCCGAGCTCCTCGACATCACGCTCACGGCGCGCGGCAAGTCCGCCGGGCGGCCGATCCCCATGGCCGGCGTGCCGCACCATGCCGTCGAGTCCTACCTCGCGAAGCTCGTGCGGCAGGGCGAATCGGTGGCGATCTGCGAGCAGATCGGCGATCCGGCGGCCGCCAAGGGGCCGGTCGAGCGCCAGGTCATCCGGGTGGTCACGCCCGGCACCCTGACCGACGAGGCGCTGCTCAGCGAAACCCGCGACAACCTGGTGGCCGCGGTGTGGACGAGGGGGCCGCGCACCGGCCTCGCCTGGCTCGATCTCGCCGGCGGCCGCTTCCGCGTGACGGAGCTCGAAGAGGAGGCGTCGCTCGCGGCGGAGCTCGCGCGCCTGCAGCCGGCGGAAATCGTGCACGACGAGGACCAGGCCGCACCGGAGTCCGTGCTCCGCCATCCCGCGCGCAAGACGCGCCGCCCGCCCTGGCATTTCGATCTCGACAGCGCGACGCGCCTCCTGTGCGCGCAATTCGGCACGCGCGATCTCGCGGGCTTCGGCGTCGAGGGCTGCCCGGCGGCGCTCGGCGCCGCCGGCGCGCTCTTGCAGTACGTGACGGACACGCAGAAATCGGCGCTGCCGCATATCCGCTCGATCGGCCTCGAGCGCGAGAGCGACGCCGTGCTCATGGACGCCGCGACCCGCCGCAACCTCGAGCTCGTCGAATCGCTCTCGGGCCGGCGCGAGCACACGCTCGCGGGCATCCTGGACCGCTGCCGCACGCCGATGGGCAGCCGCCTGCTCAGGCGCTGGATCCAGCGCCCACTGCGCGACGCCGGCGTGCTGCGCGCGCGTTACCAGGCCATCGACACGTTCATGCTCGGCGGGCATACCGCGGGATTGCAGGAGACGTTGCGCGGCGTCGGCGACGTGGAGCGCATCCTCGCGCGCGTCGCGCTGCGCTCGGCGCGCCCGCGCGACCTGCGCCAGCTCGCCGTCGCGCTCGGGCGTTTGCCCGACCTGCGGCATGCCCTGCGCGATCTCGATTCACCGCTCCTGCAGGCGCTGCACGACCGGATCGAGACGCATTCCCGCCAGCACGACCTGCTCGACAAGGCGCTGGTCGACAACCCGCCGATGCTGGTACGCGACGGCGGCGTGATCGCGAGCGGTTACGACGGCGAGCTGGACGAGCTCCGCGAAATTGCCGCCCACGCCGATCGCTACCTGGTCGATCTCGAGGCGCGCGAAAAGCAGGCGACCGGCATTCCTACGCTCAGGGTCGGCTACAACCGCGTGCACGGCTATTACATAGAGATCAGCAAGGGCCAGGCACACAAAGCCCCGGCAAGCTACATGCGCCGGCAGACGCTGAAAGGCGCGGAGCGCTACATCACGCCGGAGCTGAAGGAGTTCGAAAGCAAAGTGCTCTCGGCCAACGAACGGGCGTTGCAGCGCGAGAAGCAGCTTTACGAGGGCCTGCTCGATGCGTTGCAGGAGGTGCAGGCAAGCCTGCAGTCCACGGCCGAAGCCGTCGCCGAGCTCGACGTGCTGGCGTG
>CAZBGV010000092.1:0-13577 GCA_964491485.1 uncultured Woeseiaceae bacterium
TCTCCGTGTTCGACGCCGGCTTCGTGCTGGGCGACGGCGTGTGGGAAGGCCTGCGACTGGTGAACGGCCGGCTCGCGTTTCTCGACCTGCACCTCGATCGGCTGTTCGCCGGCGCACGCGCGCTCGCGATCGAGCTGCACCTCGATCGCGCCGCGCTGACCCAGGCGTTGTATGACACGGTGCGCGCGAACGGCATGACGGACGGCGTGCACGTCCGCCTGATGGTGACGCGCGGCATCAAGCTGACGCCGAGCCAGGACCCGCGGTCGACCGCCGGCAACCCCACGGTCGTGATCGTCGCCGAATACAAGGAGCCGCCGGCGGAGAGCCGCAGGCGCGGCCTCACCCTCGTCACCTCGACCTACCGCACGAGTACGCCCGACGTGTTCGACATGCACCTGAACACTCACAGCCGCCTGAACTTCATCCAGGCATTGCTGCAGGTGGCCGGGGTCGGCGCCGACGAGGCGCTGATGCTCGATTTCCGGGGCTTCGTCGCGAGCTGCAATGCGACGAATTTCTTCGCCGTGCGGGGCGGCGAGGTGGTCACGTCGACCGGCCGCTATTGCTTCAAGGGCATCACGCGCGGCCAGGTCATCGCGCTCTGTCATGCAAACGGTATTCCGGTGAGCGAGCGCGACTTCACGCTGGCGGAGGCGTACACCGCCGACGAGGCGTTCGTCACCGGCACCTTCGGCGGCGTGATGCCCGTGGCGTCGCTCGACGGACGCCGGCTCGGCAAGGTGCCGGGACCGCTCACGGAGGAGCTCGCGGGCCTGTACCGCGACCTGGTCTCCGCGGAGTGTGCCGCCGGACCGCTGCCCGGCTGAGCGAAGTCCGCGTCGCCCCGCCCGGCCGGAGCGGACCGAGTGCTCGACGTCGTCTTTCTCGCCCTGTCGGGGTTCTTCGCGTGGATCGTCTCGACGATCGCCGGCGGCGGCGGCGCGATGCTGCTGGTGCCGCTGACCGGGTTCATCGTCGGCGCGCACGCGGTCGCCCCGGTCGTCACCCTCGCCTCGCTCATCGGCGGCGGCGGCCGCCTGCTCGTGTTCCGCAGGAGCGTCGACTGGACGGTGGTCGGCTGGGGCATCCCCGGCGCGATCGTCGGCGCGCTGCTCGGCGCCGCCTCGTTTGCGCATGCGCCGACGGACTGGCTGCAGATCGCGATCGGCCTGTTCCTCGTGTCGACGGTGCTCCAGTACCGCTTCGGCCAGAGGGCGCGCACGTTCCGCGTACGCAAGTGGTGGTTCCTGCCGGCCCAGGTCGTCGTGGGTTTCGTCTCGGGCCTGATCGGCGCGGTCGGCCCGGTCATGAACGTGCTGTATCTCAACGCCGGGATCACGAAGGAGCGGATGGTCGGCACGAAGTCCGCGATCTCCATGACGATGCATCTCGTGAAGATCGGCAGCTATGCCGCGCTCGGCGCCATGTCGGGCGAGCTCTGGCTCTTCGGGCTCGCGGCCGGGCTCGGGGCCCTGGTGTCCAACTGGCTCGCGCGCCGCTTGCTGCGTGACATGCAGGAGCGGAGCTTCCGCACGATCGTGATCGGCTTCATGGCGCTGTCCGGCCTGGCGATGATCTGGCGCCAGCGCGCGACCATCGCCGCGCTCTTCTGACGGGAGCGCGCACGGGCGATGCGGACTGCGCCCGTCGGGCGGGGCTCAGTCCGGCCGCCTGAGCGTCACCGGCTCGCCTTCGTAGCTCACCGTGACGTCCGGCGCGGCGTCGAGGTTCGCGGCATCGGGGTCCGGCCCGTCGATCCAGCGCACCGCGATGCGCCGCTCACGCGCCATCTCCTCGAAGCCGCCGATGCGCGCGCCGATCGCGAGCTCGCCGCGTGCCTCGTCCCAGCTCACCGGGATGCGCGACCACTCGCCGCGCTCGTAGTCGTAGCTCGTGCCGTCGTCCTCGTAGACGTCGAACGCGCCGTCGGCTCCCGTGTACACGTTGAGCGTGAGCGGCGCGTTCAGGCTTTCGCCGGTGTGCCGGATCGCGGGCCCGGTGGGCACGATGGCGCCCGCCCGCACGAACAGCGGCAGCCGCGCAAGCGGGGCATCGGCGCCGATCGCCTGCCCGCCCGCGTGCTTCTCCCCGGTGTAAAAGTCGTACCACTCCGCGCCGGCCGGCAGGTAGACCTCGCGGCGGCGCACGCCCGGCGCATACACCGGCGCGACCAGGAACGCGGGGCCGAACAGGTACTCCGTCGCGACGTCCCGTGCCTGCGGATCCTGCGGAAAATCCATCACGAGCCCGCGCATGAGCGTGCCGTCGCGCTGCCAGGCGTCGCCCGCGAGCGTATAGATGTAAGGCAGCAGCCGGTAACGCAGCTTCGTGTAGTAGACGAAGCTGTCGTAAACGTCGGTGCCCTCCTCGGCCAGGTTGAAGATTTCGCGATACGGGCTCTGCCCGTGCGAACGGAACAGCGGCGCGAACGCCCCGAACTGGAACCAGCGCAGGTTCAGTTCCTGCCATTCGTCGCGCAGCTCCGGTGCCATGTCGGCTATCGACAGGACGTCGCCCGATGCAGCCCAGCGGAAGCGGTCTTCGGGCGTGAAGCCGCCGATGTCGAACGTCCAGTACGGCATGCCGGAAAGGCCGATGCCGATCCCGGCGGCAATCTGCTCGCGCAGGTTCGCCCAGCGCGAGCCGACGTCGCCGCTCCAGACCGCGGCGGCGGCGCGCTGGATGCCGCCGAAGCCCGAGCGCGTGAGGATGAACGCGCGGCGGTCGCCGCCCGCGCTGCGTTCGCCTTCATACACGGTCTCGGCGTGCGGCAGCGCATAGGCGTTGAACACCTCGGCCCCGGTGCCGCGCGCATTCGGCGTCATCAGGTCCTTGCGCCGGCTGAGGGAAAGATTGGAATGCATGTCCGGCTCGCTGGCGTCCAGCCACCACGCGTCGAACCCGAGGACGTCGAGGCTGTCGCGCACCTGCTGCCAGTAGAGCGCGCCGCAGTCCGGGTCGAACGCGTCGTAGAACGCGTCCGGGTAGCCGGGACCCACCCAGTCGAGGTTGCCCTGCTCGATGTTCTTGTTGAACATGCAGCCCCGTTCGTCGAGCACGCGGTAGTGCTCCGTCGTCGGATAGAACTTCGGCCACACGGAGATCATGACGTGCGCATCGAGCGCGTGGACCTTCTCGACCATCTCCTGCGGGTCGGGGAAGCGCGCTGCGTCGAAGGCATGGCTGCCCCACGCGTCCTCGGGCCAGTAGAACCAGTCGAGCACGATGTTGTCGATCGGGATGCCGCGCTGGCGATATTCCTCCAGCACGCCGACGAGCTCGTCCGCCGTCTTGTAGCGCTCGCGGCTCTGCCAGAATCCGTACGCCCACTTCGGCAGCATGACCGCCTTGCCGGTGAGCCGCCGATAGCCGGCGATCGCCGCATCCGGGTCCGCGGCCGCGACGAAATAGTAGTCGACCGCCTTGCCGGTCTCCGAGGCGATCGACAGGCGCCCGGCCTGCTCCGGTGCGGGCGGCGAATACTGCAACAGGCGGAAGTAGCCGCCCTGCGCCGCCCATTCCACGCGCAGCGGATAGCGCTTGCCGGCCGCGAGCTCGACCCGGGTCTCGTGGTACCACGGATTCCAGTTGACGCGCCAGCGGTCGAGCAGCGTCTGGCCGTCCAGGGTGAGCTTCGCGTAGCCGCTCGAGTACATCTCCAGGTCGTACGCGCCGCTGTCGCTCGGCACGAGCGTGCCCTCCCACACGACGCGCAGTGTCCCGGGGTCGCCGGCGGCCTCGGGAAACGCATGCTCGCGGACGCTGCCGTGATCGAGGAACTGGTAGTCGGGATCCACCTCACGCCGCTCGAGCACGAGCTCGTCGCCCTGGTAGTAGCGCGCCGTCAACGCGCCCGGCTCGCCGTGTGCGTCGACGAGCTCGAAGCCGGCCGCGAGCGGCTGTGCCGGCTCCGGCGAGCCGACGCGCGTCAGCGACGCGTTGTTCCACAGGAGCCCCCAGCCGCGGGTCGACACGAGGAACGGAATGCTGATCACGAGGTTGTGGGTCGTGAGGGTCACGTTGTTGCCGGCGTGATTCACGTCGCCGCTCTGCTGCTGGCCGAGGCCGTAGAGCCCCTCGTCCGCGCTGCGCGCGAACTGCTGGCGGACGGCGAACGAGTCCGCATCGGCCGTGCCCGGATCGCGGGTGACGGGCGCGAGGCTCCGCGCGGCTTCCGCGAGCAGCACCCCGCCGCGCGCGTCCCGGAACGTGACCGTACCGGTGTCCAGCGCGACTTGCGCCGTCAGGGCATCCGTCCGCAGCTCGACGCGACCGTCCGCCTCCGTCGTCTCGAACGCGGCTCCGCCCGGCTCCGCGACCACCATGAGCGCTTCCGGCAGATTCGAGAAACCGGATTGCGGCGTGGCGGTGACGCGCACGATGGCCGGCTCGATCACCTGCAGGCGCAGGCGCCGAAAGTCGCCCTCGCCGAGGTCGACGACGAGGCCGTCGGGCGTCGCCTGCCAGCCGCGCACGGCCGCGTCCGGCGCGGCCTGCGAGCACGCGCCGAGCGCGAGCGCCAAAAGGAGTGCGATTCTCTTCATTCGGATGCCTTCGTTTCGCCGGTCTCATAGGTCGCCAGGCGCACTTTCAGCACGTGCGGCCGGCCGGAGAAATTGAGTCCCCAGTCCACCTGGTCGCCGTTCCATACGCGCTGGAAAATCCAGCGTCCGTCCTCGAAGCGCCCCTCCTCGACGCGCGCCAGCATCATGTGGCGCCCGGCAAGAGCCTCTGCGGGCCGGAAGGTCACGCGCGCCTGCAGGCCGGCCACTATGTACTCGTCCGGCCCGACCTCCGCGAACAGCGCGCCGCCCGCGGGCGGATCGTTGCCGTGCGGCGGCGCATTGCCGAACATCGGCCGGCCGTAGCTCACCTCGGCGATCCATTTCCCGAGGTCGAGGCTCTGCGTGTGTCCCACCGTGCCGCCTTCGCCATCCTCGGCCAATGCCGGATCTTCGTCGTCCGGTTCCGCCACGCCCCACACGCGCCCGTCGAAGGCGAGCCCGGCCCACGCGCGGTCCATGCGCCGCAACAGGTCGTAGACTTGCGCGAACGGCGCGAGCGCCTGCTCGTCGACGCGCTCAGCGCCGAGCGGGTAATTCGAATAGTCGCTGTAATCCATGCCGAACGGGCAGAAGCCGATGCCGCCGCGGCCGAGCGTCGCGAACACGTAGCGCGCGAACGGCTGCGCGTTGCCGATTTCCGAGACGTAAAGCGCGTTGTCCGGGCGCGCGTACAGGTCCATGACGCGCGTTACCGTGCGGTGGTCGCGGAAGTAGATGTCGGGTGCGAGCAGGTCGAGGTGCGGCGCCGCCCCTTTCCACACCGCCAGCATGTTGTCGGTCGGCCCGCCGCTCTCGTAGCTGCCCGGCTCTCCCGGCTCGAACGGGTTGCGCAAGGCCGCGTTCACGTACATCGGGAGCGCGTAGGCGGCCTTGCCGGCTGCGGCGACCTCATCGACGTACCGCGCGATGTGCCACGCATGAAAAAACTCGTCGGCGTTCCTCCCGAACACGCTGCGCCAGTCGCCGCCGGGCAGGCCGAGAGCCTCGACGAGCTCGTCCGGTACCGGCCCGCGAAAGAGCGCCTCGGCCGTTTTCGAGTAATCGCGCGCCGATCCGTACGTGCCAGCCTCGTTCTGCACCTGCACCATGATGACCGTGCGCGCTTCGTCGAGTTTCGCCAGGTGGCGCATCAGCGCCACGAACGCACGTCGGTCCGCCTCCAGCGTCGCGCGGAAATGCGGGGACAACGAGTTCAGGGTACGGCCGTCGCGCGTGACGACGCGCGGGAAACGCCGATTGTCGAGCTTCACCCACTCCGGCGCGTACGCAGGCGAATTGTTCTTCCAGGTCGCGAACCAGAGCAGCACCAGCCGGAAGCCGTGCCGGCGCGCGTCGGCGAGCAGCGTGTCGACGAACGAGAAGTCGAACCGGCCTTCTTCAGGCTCGACCTGCTCCCACCCGACCGGAATCGCCACCGTGTTCGCGTGCAGCGCCTCGGCCGCCGGCCACACGGTCGGCAGCATGGCGGGGTAATTGGACGAGTTGTGCGTTTGCGCGCCGAGGACGAGGAACGGCGCGCCGTCGACCAGCAGCGCGAAGCGCCCGTCGCGCTCCACGAGCTCGGGAACCGGCGCCGCCGCGGCGGCCGTGCCGAACAGCAGCAGCAAGCCCAGGACGCACCGTAGGAGCCCGCCATGCGGGCGACCGCAATGCTTCCGGTCGCCCGCATGGCGGGCTCCTGCGGGGGGCGTCTCGATCACGTACCTGTCAATCGAAGCTCGTGCTGAGCCGGATAATATAGGTCGTGTCGTTGACGTACGAGCTCCGGTGGTCGCCGGCCGCGTTCTGCTCGGCGATCAGCGTGGTCTCGGAATTGCCGAGATTGATCGCCTGCAGGCTCACGTTCAGGTGCTCGCCGAACCGGTACTCGATCGAGGCATCGAGCTGGCCGTAGTCGTCGTTGTACACCGGCAGGCGCCACAGGCCGTTGGTGTCGCCATTGAAGCCGTTGGGGCCGATGGACATCAAGAACCGGCTGCGCCAGTTGTACGCGAGGCGCGTCGACAACGGGCCGATCTCGTAGATGGCCGTGAGGTTGTACGCGTTCTTCGACAGCCCGATCAGCGGCAGCTCGCCGAAGCTCGTGAAATCGGTGTCGACCGGCTGCGAGATCTGCGCGAGCCGCATGTCGCTGTCGACGTAGGTGTAGGTCGCATCCACACCCAGCCCGTCGAAGGGGCGCGGCAGCGCATCGAAGAACTTCTTCAGCCCGAGCTCGAAGCCGCGAAGATCGCCTTCGCCGTTGTTCGTCGGCTGGGCGACCGTGTAGGTGAAACCGCCGTACTCCTCCTGGGTGAAGCTGCGGCTGATCAGGTCCGTGATGTCCTTGTAGAACAGGTTCACGTGCGCCATGCCGCCCGCTTCGTTGAAATACCACTCGAGCGACAGGTCGAACTGGTCCGCCTTGACGGGCTCGAGCCGCGGGTTGTCGTACAGGTCCGCCGACAGGATGAAATCGTCGAGGGACGGGCCGTCCTCGAGCGTGACGCCGCTCGGCAGGCTGGCGCCCAGCGTGCGGTACGCCTGCATGTCGCCGAAGGCCGGGCGCGACACCGCGCGCGATGCCGCGAAGCGCAGCAGGAGGTCGTCCCTGAGGCTCAGGCGCAGGTTGAAGCTCGGCAGCACGTTCGTGTAACTGTTCTCCACCGCGATCGGCTCCGGGTCGTGGAAGAAGCCCATCGTGTTGCTGGTGTCCGTCACCGTGGACGGGTAGACGACCCAGCCGTTCGTGGACACCTCCGCGCGCACGATCCGCACGCCGATGTTGCCGTCGATCGGCAGCGACAGGTCCTCGAACGCGAAAAAGGCCATGGCGTACGCCGCGCGGCTCTTCTCGTGCTGCACGTTGGTGAACGCCGGGTCGTCGATCGAGCGCGGGGTGATGGCGCCGTAGCAGCAGAGATAGTTGCCGGAATCGGCGGCCTCCTGGTGGAGGTCGAGGTAGGTCTGCGGGAAGCCCGCGGCGAGCGCCGCGGTCGGCGTCATGAACACACCGGGATACGCGCCCTCGCCGCGGTAGAAGTTCTCGAGCCGGTTCAGGCTGAGGAGGGACGCGTCCGCCTGCGGCATCGCAGGCAGCGCCCAGCCGAGCATCCAGGTCTGGTAGATCGGCTGCCAGTCGTAGCCGGTATCGTGATTCTCCGAATCCGTGTCGGTGAAGCGGACGCCGAATTTCGCCGCCTGCAGCACCGGCGAATCGAGCTGGACCTCCGCGTCGAGCCGGAGCGCGGTCTCGTCCGCGTCGTTGTCGCGGCGATTGTCCATGGTGAAAGCCATGTAGTAATTGACCGGATCGCTCAGGTATTCCTGGTTCGTCTGCATCTCCGGCCGCTCACCCGTGAGATCGACGTCGAGATAATCCACCTGCACGCCGGAAGCCACGGTCGAGTCGAGCGACTCCGTGGTCGCCATCACGTGCTGCAGGTCGAGACTCAGGCGCCAGCGCTCGCTCGCCTGCCAGGCGATGTTGTAGGAGATGTCCGTCGTGTCGGACTCGCGGTCCTGGAAGCGCTCGGCCGCGCCCATGGGAATGGCGCCGGTCACCGAATCGAGGCGGCCCTTGAGAAAGACGTTGTTCGCATCGTAGGTGAACTCGGTGCCGGCGGCCGGGACGATGTCGAGCGGCCAGTTATCGACGAAGATCGAGCTCTCGTCCCAGTGTTCCTCGTAGCGGCTCTTGAACGCCTGCAGGTACATCTCGACCGCATCGTTCACCCGCCATTGCAGCACACCGTAAGCACCCTGGCGCTCGCGGTCGAACTCGTAGCTGCGCCAGTCCGCGCCGCGCGGCACGTACACCGTCTCGCCCGGCACCAGGTCGCTGCGCGGGAAGAATGCCCGCGAATAGACCCCGTCCGTGCGCGTGGCCGCCTTCGACCAGGCGACGTCGAAGAGGACGCCGAGCTCGCCCTCGCCCGCGCGCCACCGATGACTGAACAAGGCGGAGGCCGACGGGCTCATCTCCTCGACGAAGTCGCCGTAGTTGCCTTCCGTCGTCAGCGCCACCTGGCCGTCATCGTAGTCGAACGGCTTCTTGGTGATCAGGTTCACCGAGCCGCCGATGCCGCCTTCGATCAGGTCGGCGCTCTGGTTCTTGTAGACGTCGACGCGCTGCAGGAGCTCGGGCGGTACGTCCTGGAAGCTGAGCGCGCGGCCGCCGTCCGCCGTGAAGCTGTCGCGGCCGTTCAGCTCGCTGCGCACCATCGTGAGGCCGCGCACCATCACGCCCGAGCCTTCCGCCGAGAAATGCTCGGGATCGCCGAGCTCCTTGAAGTGGGTGATGGACACGCCGGGAATGCGCTGCAGCGCCTCGGTCACGCTGCGGTCCGGCAGCTTACCGATGTCCGTGGCGACGATGCTGTCCACGATCTGGTCGGCATCGCGCTTGATCGCCTGCGCGGACATGATGCTGGCACGCTGCGCGGTCACGACGATCTCCTCGACGCTCTCGTCGTCATCCTCGTCCGCCTGCTGGGCGAACGCCGGCAGCGCGGACACGAGGCACGCGAGCGCAATTCCTGCGAGCCAGCGTGCTGCGCGGCGGACGACGAAGGGGGTGGGTGCCTCAACTGACTCGTTCATGGCATGCTCCTGGCCCTTTTTATGGCCCCCTGCAAGGCGGCCGTCTTTTTTGTTCGTGCAGGCGTGGTGCGCGCGGTCGCGAAAGTGCGCGACCTGCTGCGACGTGGCCGCCCCCTTCGTGAAGTCACCGTTTCGGGGGAATAGCCGGGACTCACACGAGGAGGCGGCCGTCGCCGGAAAATGAAGTGCCCGAGGTGCTGCGCGAGCCGGGGTCGGGCAAGGCAGGGATCCGCCGGGCCTGCCCGCGCCCGGCCCTTTCGTGACCTCCCCCGGCGCAGCGGTGTGCTCCGCCCGTCCCGACATGCCTGTATCCTCCCGCCCCAGGCATGTGAACGCTACCACGGCGGCGGGGACTTTTACAATATTTATCCGACCAATCTGATAAAAAGCAGCAGCGCCCCGGCGAGACGGCCCCATTCAGGCTGTGTTAGAGTCTATTCATATGATCAATATCACTTTCTGGCTCGTGCGCGGGGATTCGCCGTGACCGCGACGGACCCGGCCGAGCGGCGCACGAGCCTCGGGCGCAATCTCACCTACGGCCTGCTCGATGCGCTCGGCCGCTCGATCGTCATCGGCGATTACGACCACCGCCCGTTCCCGACGGAAGCCGACCTCGCCCGCCAGCACGGGGTGAGCCGCTCGGTCACGCGCGAGGCGGTCAAGATGCTCACGGCGAAGGGACTGCTGACCGCGCGCCCGCGCCAGGGCACCCTCGTGCAGCCGAGCGATCACTGGAACCTGTTCGATCCGGACGTACTGCGCTGGCTGCTCGAGCGCAAGTTCTCGGTCCAGCTGCTGCGCCACTTCAACCAGCTGCGCGTGGCGATCGAGCCCGAGGCGGCGGCGCTGGCCGCGCGCCACGCGGATGCCGGCGATCTCGCCGCGATCCGGCACGGGCTCGAGCGCATGCGCGCCGCGGAGGAAGGCAACGACAACACGCTCGACGCCGACATCGCGTTTCACGTCGCCGTGCTGCTCGCGTCGAAGAATCCGTTTTATGCGCAATTCCGCGACGTGGTCGCCACGGCGCTGCGCAGCTCGATCCAGTACACCAACCGCATCATGGGCCGCTCCGCCAGCGTAGTCGATCACTCCGCGGTGAGTGATGCCATCGCCCGCGGGCACGCGGAGGGAGCGTACGTCGCGATGAAGAAAATCATCCAGGACGTGCTCGAGCTCATCGACTCGGCCGAGGAGTCCGCGGCCGTGGCGCGTGCGGAAGCCGGCTAGGAAGCCGCGTGCGCTACGTGGCCGGCGACTGGGGCACTAGCCGGCTCAGGCTCTGGCTCGTCAGCGATGGTGCCGTGCTCGACGCCCACGAGGGGCCGGGCATCGCGGCGCTCGCGGCGCTGCCACCGGAAGCGCGTGCGGCGCACCTCGCCGCGCTGCTGCTGCCGTGGCATGAGGGCCACATCCCTCTTCCGGTACGGCTCGCGGGCATGGCCGGCTCGAGGAACGGTCTCTTTGAAGTGCCGTATGCGCGCGCGCCGGCGGCCGCCGGCGAGTGGGCCGCCGCGGCGCGCACTTGCGAGGTCGCCGGGCTGCGCGTGAGCATCGCGGCCGGCGTGGCGGCGCGAGACGGCGGCGCACCCCCGGACGTGATGCGCGGAGAAGAGACGCAGCTCTTCGGAGCACTGGCCCTCGACCCGGCGCTCCGCGATGGCAAGCACCTCGCGGTGCTGCCGGGTACGCACAGCAAGTGGGTCGAGCTCGAAGGCGCCGCGATCGGCCGTTTTCGCACCTGCATCACCGGCGAGCTGTACGCGTTGCTCACGCAACGCTCGATGCTGCTCGCGGCCGGCGCGGCCGCGGCGGCCGAGCCGTCCGCGGAACGGGAGGCGGGGTTCGCGGCCGGGCTCGCGCGGGCCGAAGACGCAAGCGGCATCGCCGCGCTGTTCGAGGCGCGTGCCGCGCAGCTGCTCGACGGGCGCTCGCGAGATTGGGCCGCAGGCTGGCTGTCCGGGCTCCTGATCGGCTGCGAGGTCCGCGAGCTGTCGGCCACGTTCGATCCGGCCGCGGGCGTCCTGCTGATCGGCGCGAGCAGGCTTGCCGAGCGGTACGCGCGGGCGCTCGCACGGCGCGGGATCGCGGCCAGGCGAATGGACGACGTGCGCTGCACGCTCGCCGGCCTCACCCTGCTCGAGGAAGCCGGCCATGCCTGACGTGAACCCGGCCGACGATCTCGCAGCGTACCCGCCGCCGATCATCGCCATCCTGCGCGGCATCCGCCCCGCCGAGGTCGCACCGGCCGCGCGCGCGCTGTTCGCCGCCGGCATCCGCCTGGCGGAAGTGCCGCTCAATGCGCCGGACGCGTTGTCCGCCCTCGCGGAGCTCGCTGCCGCCGCACCCGGCGATGCGCTCGTCGGCGCGGGTACGGTGCTCGACGTGCGGGCGGTGGACGCCGCGGCGCAGGCCGGTGCGCGCTTCGTGGTCGCACCGAACGCGAACCCCGCGGTCATTGCCCGCGCGCTCGCCCTCGGTCTTGCACCCGTGCCCGGTGTCCTCACCCCCACCGAAGCCTTCGCGGCGCTCGCCGCCGGCGCGCGCGATCTCAAGCTGTTCCCGGCGGCCTCCGCCGGGCCGCCTCACCTCGCGGCCCTCCGCGAAGTGCTGCCGCCGGACTGCCGCGTCTGGGCGGTGGGCGGCGTCACGGCCTGGAACCTGGCCGACTGGCTCGCCGCCGGCGCTTTCGGCGCGGCCGCCGGCGGCGCCGTGTACCGGCCCGGGCGCGCACCGGACGAGATCCACGAGAGAGCGGCGGCGCTGGTCGCGGGCTGGCACGCCGCCGGGGGAGCACGCACATGAAATCGCTCGCGCCCGTCGATTACGCCGTCGTCGCCGCGTACGCCCTGGTGCTGGTCGCGATCGCGCTCTTCGTCTCGCGTCCGCGTGCGGGCCACGAGCGGGACACCGAAGACTACTTCCTCGCCGGCAAAGCGCTGCCGTGGTGGGCCATCGGCGCCTCGCTCATCGCGGCGAACATCTCCGCCGAGCAGGTGATCGGCATGTCCGGCTCCGGGTACGCGATCGGGCTCGCGATCGCGTCGTACGAGTGGATGGCCGCGATCACGCTCGTGCTCGTCGCCAAATACTTCCTGCCGATCTTCCTTGCGAAAGGCATCTACACGATGCCGCAGTTCCTCGAGCAGCGTTACGACGGCTCGGTGCGGGCGGTCATGGCGGTGTTCTGGCTCGGCGTGTACGTGTTCGTGAACCTGACGTCGATACTGTGGCTCGGCGCGCTCTCGCTCTCGACGCTCGCCGGGTTCAGCCTCGACGCCTGCCTCGTCGGGCTCGCGGCGTTCACGGCCGCCTACTCGCTCTACGGCGGGCTCAAATCGGTTGCCCTCACCGACATCATGCAGGTCGTGATGCTGGTCGCCGGCGGCCTCCTGATCGCATGGCTTTCGCTCGATGCCGTCGGCGGCGGCACGGGGGCCATCGCCGGCTTCGCCGAGCTCATGCGGGCGGCGCCGGAGAAGTTCGACATGATCCTCGCGCGCGATGACCCGAACTACCGCTTCCTGCCGGGGCTGTCGGTGCTGCTCGGCGGCCTGTGGATCATGAATCTCAGCTATTGGGGCTTCAACCAGTACATCATCCAGCGCGCGCTGGCGGCGAAGAGCGTCGAGGAAGCGCAAAAGGGCGTCGCGTTCGCGGCATTCCTGAAGCTGCTGGTGCCGGTGCTGGTGGTCATCCCCGGCATCGCGGCGTCCGTGCTCGCGCCCGGGCTCGAGCGCGCCGACCAGGCCTATCCCGCAATGATGGCGCTCGCGCCCGCCGGCGTGCGCGGGCTGATCCTCGCCGCGCTGATCGCGGCGATCGTATCGTCGCTCGGCTCGATGATGAACTCGATTGCGACGATCTTCACGATGGACCTGTACCGGCCGCTCGCGCCGCAGGCGAGCGAGCGTTCGCTCGTCACGCTCGGCAGGACGGTGGCGCTGTCGGCGATCGTCATCGCCGCCGTCGCCGCGCGGCCGCTGCTCGGCGATGCCGAGCAGGCGTTCCAGTGGCTGCAGGAATTCACGGGCTTCTTCACGCCCGGTGTGGTGACGCTGTTCGTGCTCGGCATGTTCTGGAAGCGGGCCACCGCGCGCGGCGCCTTCGCGGCCGCCATCGGCTCCGCGCTGTTCTCGCTCGCGTTCAAGCTGTGGCTGCCCGGCGTGCCGTTCATGAACCGCGTCGGCTGGGTATTCCTGCTGTGCGTCGGCGTGCAGGTCGCCGTGTCGCTGGCCGGTGGAGGGAAAATCCACCCAAAAGCGATCCGCACCGGCGACATGGCGTTCGCGACCAGTACCGGCTTCAACGTCGCCGGCGCGCTCGTCGCCGCGATCCTGACGGGCCTCTACTGGTACTGGTGGTAGGCCGCGCCCTGCGCCAATTGTGACCCTGCTCCGGGCGCGGCGCCGGCCGCCTCCCTAG
>CAZBGV010000093.1:0-13446 GCA_964491485.1 uncultured Woeseiaceae bacterium
CGTGCCCCATGTGCAGCTGCCCGCTCGGGTACGGGAACATCGTCAGGCAGTAGAACTTCTCCCTGCCGGGCTCCTCATCCACCTCGAAACAGCGATGCGCGTCCCAGTACTCGCGGGCCGCTCGCTCGATCGCTTCCGGATCGTAGGTCTTCGTCATCGGGGTCTTGCGCCGTGGTGCCGTGGTAAAGGATCGAAGGATATCCGTTTACCGCCGCCGTCGCAGCCGCCCGGGCCGGCCGCCGCCCTCCCTCCGGCTCCGCCAGGCGCACCAGGCGAGGAGCGCGAGCGAGGCACTCACCACCGGCCAGTTGCCCGCGCGCGAATAAGGCGTCGCGCCCGTCATCGGCGCGACGTCCATGGTCAGCGTCGCGTACTGGAACTGCGGCACCGTCTGCAGGAGCCGGCCGTCCGGTCCGATGAACGCGCTGATGCCGTTGTTGGTCGCGCGTACGGTGTAGCGGCCGGCTTCCAGCGAGCGGGCGCGTGCGATCTCGAGGTGCTGGTGCGGGGCGATCGAGTCGCCGAACCACGCGTCGTTGCTGACGTTGATGAGGAGCTCGGCCTCGGGCAGCGCGTACAGCTGCTCGGCGCCGTAGGCGTCCTCGTAGCAGATCGCGGTGGAGAGATGGAGGCCGTCGCGCAACTCGAGCAGGGGCTGCTCCGCGGCGCCCGCCGCCATGTCGTAGGACGGCAGGCTCTGCATGCGCAGCCACTGGCGCACGAAACCGGGCACCGGGAAGTACTCGCCGTACGGCACCAGATGCCGCTTGCGGTAGGACTGGCGCTGGTGTCCGTCGAGCAGCAGCACGCTGTTGTAATAGCGGCCGTCCTCCTGCTCCTGGATGCCGAGCGCGAGCGAGCGGCCGCTCCGCGCGAGCTCGCCTTCCAGCTGCTCGAGGTACCACTCCACCTGGTCGACGGTGGCGGGGATCGCCACCTCCGGCCAGAGGAACAGGTCGGTGTCCGGGTGCTCGCGGAGCGATTTGGCGTATACCTCGAGCGTCGCCTGGAACTGCTCGGGACGCCATTTGAGGTCCTGCGCGATGCCGCCCTGCACGATGGTCGCGGTGATCGGCTCGCCCGCGGGCCGCGCCCACTGCGGCAGCGCGAGCAGGAGGCCGGCGGCCCAGGGCAGCACGGCCACCGTGAGCGCCGTCCGGCGCGTGCGGCCGGCCGTCGCGAGCGCGGCCACGAACGCCGCGGCGCAGAGCACCACCAGGAACGAGACGCCGTAGACACCGACGACCGGAAACCAGCCGGCCAGCGGCGATTCGACCTGGCTGTAACCGAGCGAGAGCCAGGGGAAACCGCTCAGGAACCAGCCGCGCAGCCATTCGACCGCGGCCCAGGCGGCCGGCGCGGCCAGCACCAGGCGCGTCGGCTCGCCGCGCGTGAGCCACGAGATGAGCCAGGCCGTGAGCGCGTAATAGAGCGCGATGACCAGCACCAGCCCGAGCGTCAGCGCGACGCCGAGCCAGAGCGGCGCGTGGCCGAAATCGTGAATCGAGATGTAGACCCAGTAGGTGCCGAACAGGAACAGCCCGACGCCGAACCAGAAGCCGTAGGCGGCCGCGCGGCGCGGCGGTGCATACAGGCACAGCGTCAGCACCGGGAGCACGAGGACGGGGGCGAGCGCCCAGCCGCCGAGCGGTGCGAACGCGAGCGTCAGCATCGCACCGCCCGCGAGGTAGGCGAGCCCGATCCCGAGGGGATGCACGTCGAGCAGCTGGCGTAACGGAGCGCGCGTCGTCATCGCGATCCCGGCGCCGTCGCCCGGCACGGATATGGCTTCGAGGTCCACAACGCGGCCCGGTGTCCCGTGAAAGCGCCGATCACTCGGCGGTGGGCTGCCGCTGCACCTGCAGCGTATCGATGCGCCGGCGGTCGGCCTTGGTCACGCGAAACTCGAAGCCGCCGAAGGACAGCGTCTCGCCGCGCCGCGGCAGCCGCCCGAGCTCGTGCATCACGAGGCCGCCCACCGTGTCGTAGTCGTCGTCCGGCAGGTTACTGCCGAAATACTCGTTGAAGTCCTCGATGCGGGTCAGCGCGCGCACCAGCCAGCTGGGACGGCCGTCGCGCTCCGGGCCGGGCTGGATGAACTCGGCTTCCTCCGGATCGTGCTCGTCGTCGATCTCGCCGACGATCTCCTCCAGCACGTCCTCGATGGTCAGCAGGCCGGAGACGCCGCCGTATTCGTCGACCACGATCGCCATGTGGTTGTGGCTGTCGCGGAATTCCTTGAGCAGCGCGTTCAGGCGCTTCGATTCGGGGATGACCGCGGCGGGCCGCAGGTACTCCTCGATGTTCAGCGGGCCCGGTTCCTTGCGCCCGAAGTGGCGCAAAAGATCCTTGGCGAGCAGGATGCCCAGCACCTCGTCGCGTTCCTCGCCGATCACGGGAAAACGGGAGTGCCCGGATTCCACGATCGTCCGCAGCATCTCGTCGACGCTCTGGTTGCGCTCGATCACCACCATCTGCGAGCGCGGCACCATCACCTCGCGGACCTGCGTCTCCGCGACCTCGAGGACGCCCTTCAGCATGGCCTGCTCTTCGGGATCGAAGACGCATTCCGCCTCCTTGAGCAGGTCCTGGATCTCCTCGCGGCTCCACGGCTCGCCCTTGACCGCGCGCAGGACGCGCCTGAAGACGCCGGTCGGTCCCGGGGTACTGCTGGGAGGCGGTCTGTCGTTCATGGGCCGTGCATTTTATCAGGCCGGGCGCGGCGGGGGCGGCCGGATATCTTGTTCGAACAGCGCATTAGCCCGGTTGCGGAGGGTCATCCGGGCCGCTCAGGCGTACGGGTCGGCGATGCCGCGGGCCGCGAGGATGCGGCGCTCGAGGCTTTCCATCGCGGCTGCCTCGTCGTCGGCCTGGTGATCGAAGCCCAGGAGGTGCAGGGTCCCGTGGACCAGCAGGTGCGCCCAGTGGTCGGCCGGGCGCTTGCCCTGCGCCGCCGCCTCGCGCTCCAGCACCGGCGCGCAGACCGCGAGATCGCCCAGAAACAGCGTTCCGTCGCCTTCCGGGTCCGCCGCGAATTCCGGGTCGGCCGGGAAGGAGAGCACGTTGGTCGGCCGGTCCTGCTGGCGGAAGCGGTAGTTGAGCGCGCGGCTCTCGCGCTCGTCGACCACCCTCACGACGAGGGCGAAACGGCCGCTCGAGCGGCCCGCCTGCCGGAGCGTGTCCTCCACCATGCGCTCGATCTCAGCCGCCGCCGGAACGTCGCGGGCACGGCAGGCGATCTGCAGCTCGACCTCGACGCCGGGAGTCCGCGGCCCGGCATTCATCTCCTGGCCGCTTCGTCCGCCTCGTAGGCTTCGACGATGCGCTGCACGAGCTCGTGGCGAACCACGTCGCTGGGACTGAACCACGTGAAGGAGATCCCGCGGACGCCGGACAGGATTTTCACGGCGTGCACCAGCCCCGACTGGCTGCCCGACGGCAGATCGATCTGGGTGACGTCTCCGGTGACCACCGCGCGCGAGCCGAAGCCGATGCGCGTCAGGAACATCTTCATCTGCGCGATGCTCGTGTTCTGCGCTTCGTCGAGGATCACGAACGACTCGTTCAGCGAACGCCCGCGCATGAACGCGAGCGGCGCCACCTCGATGACGTTGCGCTCGATGAGCCGCCCGACCTGCTCGGGGCCGAGCATGTCGAACAGCGCGTCGTACATCGGGCGCAGGTAGGGATCCACTTTCTGCGACATGTCGCCGGGCAGGAAGCCCAGCCGCTCGCCGGCCTCGACCGCCGGGCGCACGAGGATGAGGCGCCGCACCTCGCCGTTCTCGAGCGCATCGATCGCGCTCGCGACGGCGAGATAGGTCTTGCCGGTGCCGGCCGGGCCGATGCCGAACGCGAGGTCGTGGGTGCGGATGCCCTTGAGGTAGGCCCGCTGGTTCGCGCTGCGCGCGCGCACCAGCTTGCGGCGGGTCTGGATCTCGATCGCGTCCTGGTCGCCCTCGCCCGTGTCCGCTGCGAGCGGCTCGACGCCGGCGGTTTCAGCTTCCTTCATGACCGTTTCCTGCAGGCAGATATGCACCCGCTCGGGATCGATGCGCTCGGAGCCTGCGAGCTTGAACAGCGAGCGCAACACGTCGCTGCCCTGCTGCGCGGCTCCGGGCTGGCCGGTCACCCGAAAGCGGTTGCCGCGACTGGAGATGTCGACATTCAGGCGACGTTCGATCTGTCGTAGGTGCTCGTCGAACTGGCCGCAGAGATTGGCCAGGCGCTGGTTGTCGGCGGGTTCCAGGACAAGGTCCCGGGAAACTTCTACAGCATTCAATGGGCTGGTAAAGAACCTCTGTTTGAGACCGGTTCGAGCACTGTGGTTAGCCTACCGCGAAGCCCGAAAACTTGGAATAGGCGGAGCCGTCCGGGCAATCAAACCGCGGCATGGTCCGCGATGCGTCCGCGCAACGAGTTGGGCAGGGCCTCTGTGATGAGCACGTCGACGAACTGCCCGAGGCAGGAGGCATCGGCGTCGAAGTTCACCCAGCGGTTGTTCTCGGTGCGCCCGGTCCACTGCCGCGCGCTCTTGCGCGAGCGCTTCTCGACCAGCACCCGCTGGCGCGTCCCGACCATGGCGGCGCTGATGGCCTGCGCCTGCGCGTCGATCCGCGCCTGCAGCCGGTAGAGCCGCTCCTTCTTCACCTCGAGCGGCGTGTCGTCCGGGAACGAGGCCGCCGGCGTGCCGGGCCGCGGGCTGTAGATGAAGCTGAACGACTGGTCGAAGCCGACCTCCTGGACGAGGCGCATGAGGGCTTCGAAATCGGCGTCGGTCTCGCCGGGAAAACCGACGATGAAGTCCGACGAGAGCGAGATGTCCGGCCGGACCTCGCGGAGCCGCCGGATCTTCTGCTTGTATTCGAGCGTGGTGTGCCCGCGCTTCATGCGCGCGAGGATGCGATCGGAGCCGTGCTGCACCGGAAGGTGCAGGAAGTTCGCGAGCTTGTCGATCTCGGCGTACGCCTGCACGAGGCTTTCGGTGAACTCGACGGGGTGCGAGGTCGTGAAGCGGATGCGCTCGATGCCGTCGATCGCGGCCGCGTAGTAGACCAGAGTGGCGAGGTCGGCGACGCGGCCGTCGTGCATGGCGCCGCGGTAGGCGTTAACGTTCTGCCCGAGCAGGTTCACTTCACGGACCCCCTGCTCCGCCAGGCTCACGATCTCCGCCACCACGTCGTCCACCGGGCGGCTGATCTCCTCGCCGCGCGTGTAGGGCACGACGCAGAACGTGCAGTAGCGGCTGCAGCCTTCCATGACGGAGACGAACGCCGTCGGGCCTTCGGCGCGCGGCTCCGGCAGGCGATCGAACTTCTCGATCTCGGGGAAAGAGACGTCGACGACCGGCCGGCCGTGCGCGCGCACGTCGTCCACCATCTCGGGCAGGCGGTGCAGCGTCTGCGGGCCGAACACCAGATCGACGAACGGCGCGCGGCGGCTGATGCCCTCGCCCTCCTGGCTCGCGACGCAGCCGCCGACGCCGATCAGGAGCCCGGGCCGGCGTTCCTTGAGCGTCCGCCAGCGGCCGAGCTCGGAGAACACCTTCTCCTGTGCCTTCTCGCGAATGGAGCAGGTGTTGACCAGCAGGAGGTCCGCTTCCTCGGGCACGGTGGTCAGCTCGTAGCCGTGCGACGCGCGCAGCACGTCCGCCATCTTGTCCGAGTCGTACTCGTTCATCTGGCAGCCGTAAGTCTTGATGTAGAGCTTGCCGCTCACGAGAGAAGCCCGTATTTTGTTGACGATGAAGCGGTTGACAAGTCGGGCCGGGAGTATAGCCGCTGTACCGATCAAATGCTCACGCGGCTGCCCTCGGAATGGCGAGTCTCAGGATCGCGGCGGCGCGTGCAGTTGCGATTCATGGGTTAGGCGTAGGTGAGGCGGGGAGCGAATCTGCCGATCATTCTGCGCGGCCGAGCGTTGTTAATTTTGTGCTACTACTCCGCCTCTAGTCCTATGGCGCGCAAGCCAGCCCACAACTCGTCCGTGCGTCCATCTTCTGGCCAGCCTACGACCTTTTTAACCAACTCACCCTGCTTTATAAAGTAGAAGCTCGGCGTGCCCCAGTAGTTGACTTCCGGCCAGTCAGCGTCAGACTCGACGTACCGGTAGGCGTACGTGGGATTCTCCTTATTCCACACGACGACCGATCCGTCAGTCAAAGACGTAAATGCTGGGGTAAGCCAGATCGCGACGGTGCTCATCGCCTTGGCCAACTCAGGATCTGAGGCGATTGCGGCAACTGCATCCCTGGAAAAGTGGCACTCCGGATGGCCGATGACGATCACCTTGGACGACGATTGCCAATCGACTGCTTCCCGCTCGAGAGCGGAGCCATTGTTGATGAACCGCAACACAGTGCGAACGTCGTCACCGGATGTGCTTGACAATGGAATAATCGGCGGTGCAGCCGGGAGTCCTTGTTGGGGGTGCGATTGTCGAAAAGCCTTTGCCTCATCGAATCGACGAAAGGTCAGCAGAAGTCGGTGCATATATCCAGTGAGCCGATCGTCTGCCCAGCCTTTTTCTTCGAGCGCCGCGAACACAACCGCCACTTTCCCTTGCTCCGACTTGCCAACGTCCATCGCATAACCAAGTGTCTCAAAGAACAAGTTCGTAAGTTCCCGCTTCTCCGCGTTCTTTGTCAAAGGCCCGAGCAAGGCTTCGGGAAACCAACGCTCGTAGGCTACCTCGAGAGCAGTGCGATGATCGCTCCAGTCATCTTCGTCCGACGCCGCGCTGATAATTGCGCCCTCCTCGGCTCGGAAGCCGTCCAGGCGCGATCCAATGTCCCCCGCCCGAGCGGCAGCAAGGCATGGTGCGACCAGTGCGAGATAACAAATGCGAGTTATTAGGGACACGCGCCGCATTATGCTTCCTCCTCCTGAAGAGCCCTTACTTCCGCAGTTGGAGGACATTCCCGCCAAGTGGGACAGCGGAATGGCACAGCCCTTCACCTCGCAGATGTCTGTTCTGGCTAGAGCAGCGACAAGGGCAGCTCTTCGTTTTGAGCTGCCCTCGTCACCACTTCCAATCAGCAGTTATCCGTTATACAGACATACCCGATTCTCCACTTGCAAGTGGCCGGCTTCTCACACTCATAGTCGTACAACCAATTGAATGGAGAACTGGGATTATTTGTGGCACGCGTCAGCGCCTCAGGTTCGCTCTCGTCGCTGACCTGATCGAAGAATGATGCCGTATGTTCGACGCCGAACAGCGAAAGCAGTTGCTGGCGGTCGGTTGGCTTCAATATCGCCAGAAGGTCATACCGGTATCCAGCGAGCCCCTGATCGGTAAACACCAAGCTGCTAATGAACTCCCACCTAAAACGCGGCGGCAACAGATGCAACGGTGAATCCGAGGCGCTTATCAGGTGTTCATACAAATCACGCTCCGACTTGACTGCTGCAAATCGATGAGGTTGCTGCCCGTTCGTGCCTTGTTCAGCGGCACTCTCTTCCGCAAGGGCCGCCGGCCGATTGGCATTGCTCGACTGGGCAAATGCGACGCTGTATGCAAACGCGGCCAGAATGATTCCCAATTGTAGAAATGTTCTCATGATTCTCTCCCCATGTGGTGTCATGCTGGCGTATCTACGTATAGCAGCACCTCATTTGGCTGCCAGTGGTTTAAAAGGGCTCGACCTTTTATCTCCCTCCAGTTAGGTTTTCAAACTCTACAGGACGACGCCATTGGGAGATTAACTCCTTATATGTTTATAATCGCCCTTTTATAGAACTATCGTAGGAACACTGGATCACGACCTTCGCATGGACATTCTTACATGGCCCAAATGTTACCGTGCAGGGGTGTCGACCCCGGGCGGTCAGGTGCTGGACGCGGTCCTGCTGATCGCTACCGGTGGGGATCCAGAGCGCGTCGCGACATTCTGCGTTGCGCTATCAGAGGAGGAGCCACATTAGGGGGCTTTCTGTCGGGGCCCAAGGATCGCTGCATGCACGGCCTCGAGCTGGTCTTGAGCGATGCGCACAAGAGCCTTGGCGGCGGCGCGCAAGGCAGGGTATTCCCGAGTGTGCCTTGGCAGCGGTGTCAGTACCACCCGCAGCAGAACGCGGCCCAGTACCTAGCGGTCGTGGTACTGCGCCCGGCTGTGCCTGCCGACATCCGCGCCATCCTTAGAAAAGGTCTATTTCTAGAACGGGATGTCGTCGTCGAAATCCTCGGCGACGCCGGCGCGCGCGGGCGCCTTGTCCTCCGCCGGGCGGCTGCCGCCGCCCATGGCCGGCGCACCGGCGCCGGAGCGCCCGCCGAGCATCTGCATCTCGTTCGCGCGGATCTCCGTCGTGTAGCGGTCGTTGCCGTCACGGTCCTGCCACTTGCGCGTCTGCAGCTTGCCTTCGATGTAAACCTGCGAGCCTTTCCGCAGGTACTCCGCGGCGACCTCGGCGAGGCGGTCGAACATCACCACTCGATGCCACTCGGTGCGCTCCTGCATCTCACCGGACTGCTTGTCCTTCCACGACTCGTTGGTCGCGACGCTCAGGTTGGTGACCGCGCCGCCGCTCGGCATGTAGCGCGTCTCGGGATCCGCGCCCAGGTTCCCGATCAGTATGACTTTGTTGACTCCGCGGGCTGCCATTGCCGCTCCTGTTGCTCGATGTGACCGCGCCTGTCGCGCGAGGGCTGCCTATTGTAGAGGGTGCCGGGGCAAAAGCTAACCGACTTTCCGCAGCGAACCCGCGGTTTCTCGCCGGCGGCGCCGCTCCCCGGGTACGCGGTTCAGCTGTCGAGGAGACGGTGCGTGGCCAGCCACAGGGCGGCGACGACGGCGCCCGCGAGGAACACGTCGGCGGGCCGTCCGCCGGCCAGCAGGCGTCCCCCCGCGAGCCCGCCGGCGAAGATGCCGAGGAACTGCGAGCTGGTGAAGGCGCCGAGCGAGGCGCCGCGCGCCTCGGGATCGGCGAGGATCGAGAGCCGCGCCGGCAGGCCGGCTTCGAGGAAGCCGAAACCGGCGAAGAACAGGGCGAGCGCGCCGATGACCGCCGGCAGCGAGAAGCTCAGCAGCGCGAGCAGGAGCTGGCCGGCGAACAGCAGGCCGACGGCGATGGTCAGGGTGGAACGCTTGCCGCGGCGGTCGTCCGCGAGGATGAGCGGGACGGTGCCGGCGAGGGAGAGCACGAGCGCCGTGGTGTAGACCTTCCAGTGGTCGGTGACCGGCAGCGCGAGCACGTTGCGCAGGATGAGCGGCAGCGCGACGAAGGTGGCCGTGAGCAGCCCGTGCAGGAGGAAGATATAGAGGTCGAGGCGCAGCAGCGGCAGGTGCAGGACCGCCGCCAGCGAGCGCCGCGCGGAGGGCGCCGGCGGCGGAGCCGCCTCGGGAGCGCCGGGCAGCGTCATGAGCACGAGCGCCGCGACGCCGGCGAGAGCCGCGGCGAGCCAGAACAACGAGCGCACGTCCCACACGGCCGCGATCGCCGGTCCGGCGACGAGGGCCAGCAGGAACGAGGAGCCGACGCCGACGCCGAGAATCGCCATGGTGCGCGTGCGGACCTCGGGCCGGGTCCGGTCCGCGAGCAGCGCCGTGAGCGTGGCCGAGACCGCGCCGGCGCCCTGCAGCAGGCGGCCGGCGATCACGCCGTGGATGCCGTCGGAAACGGCGGCCACGATGCTGCCGGCGGCGAACACGGCGAGCCCGAGCAGGATCACGGGCACGCGGCCGACCCGGTCCGAGAGCGCGCCCAGCGGGATCTGCAGGAGCGCCTGGGTCAGGCCGTAGCCGCCGACGGCGATGCCGATCAACATCGGCGTGGCGCCTGCCAGGCTGGCCGCGAAGAGGGACATCACCGGCAGCAGGGCAAACAGCGCGAACAGCCGCAGCATCGCCACGGAGGCGATCACGCCGGTGGCGCGCCGCTCCGCGGGCGCCATGGGGACCAGGGAATCGGTCGTCGAGGAATGCATCGGGGATGTTGCTTTTGGCGGTTTCGCCCGTATATCAGGCGCTTCCTGGCTCGCTTTGCGCCGCTCTCAAACGGCGGCGTATATTAGCAGGTTGGCCGGCGTTCGATCAGGCTCCACGAGCGGAACGGCCCCGGCGTCATACCAGCTGCCTCCTGAGCACATGCGAACGATAGACATCCGCGGCGCGCGCACCCACAACCTGAAGAATCTCGACCTGAGCCTGCCGCGCGACAAGCTCATCGTCTTCACCGGCCTTTCGGGCTCGGGAAAATCCTCGCTCGCCTTCGACACGATTTACGCCGAGGGACAGCGGCGCTACGTCGAATCGCTGTCGGCCTACGCCCGCCAGTTTCTCTCGATGATGGAGAAGCCGGACGTCGACCACATCGACGGCCTCTCGCCGGCGATTTCCATCGAGCAGAAATCGACCTCGCACAACCCGCGTTCGACGGTCGGCACGGTCACCGAGATCTACGACTACCTGCGCCTGCTGTACGCCCGCGCCGGCATTCCGCGCTGCCCCGATCACGGCATTGCGCTCGAAGCGCAGACCGTGAGCCAGATGGTGGACCAGGTCCTCGCGCTGCCGGAGGGCACGCGGCTCCTTCTGCTCGCGCCGGTCGTGCAGGACCGCAAGGGCGAGCACCTGCAGCTCATGCGCGAGCTGCAGGCCCAGGGCTTCGTGCGCGCCCGCATCGACGGCGAGGTGTACGAGCTCGACGATCCGCCGCGGCTCGACCTCAGGCGCAAGCACTCCATCGACGCGGTCGTGGACCGGTTCAAGGTCAAGCCGGACATCGGCCTGCGCCTCGCCGAGAGCTTCGAGACGGCGCTGCGCCTCGCCGACGGGGTCGCGCGGGTCGCGTTCATGGACGACCCCGCGGCGGAAGAGCTGGTCTTTTCCGATCGCTTCGCCTGCAACGTGTGCGGCTACAGCCTGACCGAGCTCGAGCCGCGCCTGTTCTCGTTCAACAACCCGTCCGGCGCGTGCCCCGGCTGCGACGGGCTCGGCGTGCGCCAGTTCTTCGACCCGGCGCGCGTCGTCGTTAATCCCGAGCTCTCCCTCGCGGGCGGCGCGATCCGCGGCTGGGATCGCCGCACGACGTATTACTTCCAGATGGTGAAGAGCCTCGCCGCGCATTACGGCTTCGACGTCGAGACGCCGTTCAACGAGCTGTCGGAGGACGTGCAGAACGTCATCCTGTACGGCAGCGGCAAGGAGCGCATCGAGTTTCGCTACGCGAACGGCCGCGGCCGCGAAGTCCGGCAGCGGCACCGCTTCGAGGGCGTGCTCCCGAACCTGGAGCGCCGCTTCCGGGAGACGGAGTCGAGCGCCGTGCGCGACGAGCTCGCCCGGTTCCTGAACAGCCGCCCCTGCCCCGACTGCGACGGCACGCGGCTGAACCGCGCCGCGCGCAACGTGTTCGTCTCCGGGCTTTCGCTGCCCGAGATCAGCAGCATGTCGGTCGGGCGCGCGCGTGAGTTCTTCGAGCATCTCTCGCTCGAGGGCTGGCGTGCGACCATCGCGGCGAAGATCGTGAAGGAGATCACCGCGCGGCTCGGCTTCCTCGCCGACGTCGGCCTCGATTACCTGTCGCTGAATCGCAGCGCCGAAACGCTCTCCGGCGGCGAGGCGCAGCGCATCCGGCTCGCAAGCCAGATCGGCTCGGGGCTGGTGGGCGTCATGTACATACTCGACGAGCCGTCGATCGGGCTGCACCAGCGCGACAACCAGCGGCTGCTGTCGACGCTGCTGCACCTGCGCGACATCGGCAACACCGTGATCGTCGTCGAGCACGACGAGGAAGCGATCCTCGCGGCGGATCACGTCGTCGATCTCGGGCCGGGCGCGGGCGTGCACGGCGGGCGGGTGGTCGCCGAAGGCACGCCGGAGCAGATTCGCCAGAACCCGCAGTCGCTGACCGGGCAGTACCTCTCGGGGCGCCGCGCCATCCCGGTGCCCGCACTGCGCGTGCCGCGGGTCCCCAAACGGCAGCTCCTGGTGAAGGGTGCGCGCGGCAACAATCTGAAACACGTCGACGTCTCGATCCCGATCGGGCTGATGACCTGCGTGACGGGCGTCTCCGGCTCGGGCAAGTCGACGCTCATCAACGACACGCTGTACAAGGCCGTTGCCGAGCAGCTGAACCGCATCAGTCGCAACGCGGCGCCGCACGATTCGCTCGAGGGACTGTCGTTCATCGATCGCGTGATCGACATCAGCCAGAGTCCGATCGGACGCACGCCGCGCTCGAACCCCGCGACCTACAGCGGCGTCTTCACGCCGATCCGCGAGCTGTTCGCGGGCACCCAGGAGGCGCGCTCGCGCGGCTACATGCCGGGCCGCTTCAGCTTCAACGTCAAGGGCGGGCGCTGCGAAGCCTACCAGGGCGACGGGGTGCTCAAGGTCGAGATGCACTTCCTGCCGGACATCTACGTACCGTGCGACGTGTGCCGCGGCATGCGCTACAACCGCGAGACGCTGGAGATCCGCTACAAGGGCAAGAACATCCACGAAGTGCTCGAGATGACTGTCGAGGACGCGTGCGCGTTCTTCGCCAACGTGCCGGTGGTTGCGAAGAAGCTGCAGACGCTGATGGACGTCGGGCTGTCCTACGTCCGCCTGGGGCAGAACGCGACCACGCTGTCGGGCGGCGAGGCGCAGCGCGTCAAGCTCGCGAAGGAGCTGTCGAAGCGCGACACGGGCAGCACCCTCTATCTCCTCGACGAGCCGACCACCGGGCTGCACTTTCACGACATCGAGCAGCTGCTTTCCGTGCTGCACCGGCTGCGCGATCGCGGCAACACCATCGTGGTGATCGAGCACAACCTCGACGTGATCAAGACGGCCGACTGGATCGTCGATCTCGGCCCCGAGGGCGGCGACGGCGGCGGCGAGATCATCGCGACCGGCACGCCCGAGGACGTGGCGGACAACCCGGCGTCGTTCACGGGCGAGTACCTGCGCCCGCTCCTGAAACGCGTGCGAAAGGCGAAGCGCGCCTCCCGCTGAAACCGAACCCGCCCCCGCAGGAGCGCGCCATGCGCGCGACCGAACGAAGGCACGCCGCAGCTCCGTAGGAGCCCGCCATGCGGGCGACCGAACGAAGGCACGCCGCAGCTCCGTAGGAGCCCGCCATGCGGGTGACCGAACGAAGGCACGTACAAGAAACGAAGGCACGTTTGCCCGTCAGCATCGTTCACGCACGGCACCCTCTCAAACGGGGCTGCGCCGCGGCCGGGGGAGTCCCTCTCGGCGGCGTGCGACGCAGAAGCCTGAGCCCGCAGGCCGGTTCATCTTTTGCCTTTCCCGGGCAGACTGAGCCGGGAGTGCCACTAGTACGTGGGGACGTGCTCGTGGCCGGCGCCGAGAGGGAGCTCCCCCGGTCGCGGCGCAGCCCTTGCCCCATACCGCAAACGTGCGTGAACGATGCGGTGTCAAAGAGAGCAGGTCACGATCGCCCGCGCGTTCGGTCGCCCGCATGGCGGGCTCCTACGGGTGCACGGGGCACGTTCGGTCGC
>CAZBGV010000094.1:0-11679 GCA_964491485.1 uncultured Woeseiaceae bacterium
GCGCTCAGGTCGCGGATCCAGGCGAGCGCGTCGCCGTGCGGGTCGAACGACGGCCCGGCCGGGCGGATCTGCACGGTCGAGTCGATCCTGCCGTCGATGAAGCGGCCTTCTTCGTCCAGCGTGACGGTAAGGATCGGCGCTATGCCGGCGAGGCCGTTGACGCTGATGCCGTAGTACGTGGCGAAGTTGCCGAGGCTGTAGGCGATGAGGCGGTCGCGATAGCGCTCCATGGCGCGGACGACGTGCGGCCCGTGACCCAGCAGGAGGTCGGCGCCCGCGTCGACCATGCGCCGGGCGAAGTACACGATGTCGCCGCGCGGCTCGCCGAAATACTCCTCCTCGGCGAACGGGATGTGCGTCTTGTCCGGCCCTTCCGCACCACCATGGAAGGACACGATCACGATGTCGTGCGTGGCCGCGAATTCGGTCACCGTAGCCGCGGCGGCGTCGTAGTCGTGCAGCAGGTTGGAATTGCGCGTGACGGCGAACGCGAGCACCGCCACCTCGAGGCCCTTGACGTGCAAAGTCGCGAAGTCGCCCTCACGCCCGGAATGGAGGATCCCCGCCGCGTCCAGAGTTTGCATCGTCGCCGTGCGCCCGTCTTCGCCGAAATCGCGCGCGTGGTTGTTCGCGAGGCTCAGCACGTCGAAGCCCGCGTTGACGAAGTGCTCGACGTAGCGCGAAGGCGAGCGAAACAGGTAGCACGCGCGCGGGTTCCGGCACTCCTTCGCCGGCGTGCCGCCGTCCACCAGCACGCCCTCCAGGTTGCCGAAAGCGATGTCTGCTGCCGCGAGCACGGGCGTGACCTCCGCGAGAAACGACACACCGTCGTCGTCCGGCAGGATGTTCTCGGGGTAGTCCGTGCCGAGCATCATGTCGCCGACGGCCGCCACGGTGAGCAAGACCGGCGGCCCGGGCTGCGTTTCCGGAAGGGGAGGTGCCTCCGGAGCCGGGGCCGGCGCCGGCGCCGGCAGCGGCCCCGGCTCGCGCGGCGCCTCGGGTGCGGCGGCGCAGCCGGCCAGCGCGGCGCAGGCGATGAGCGCGGGGAATCGCAAGTCTTGCAGCGGCCGGATCATCCGTCGCCGAGCCGGATCCGCAGCACGTCCATGCCGGCCTTGTGCAGGCGCGTGCGCAGCGTGTTCAGCCGCTCCAGGTCCTCGATCGGCCCGATGCGCACGCGGTGGTAGGTCTTGTCCGCGATCGTCACGCGCTCGATCGTCGACTCGATCCCCTGCAGCGCGAGCTGCGCGCGCCGCCGGTCGGCATCCGCGAAATTGGTGAAGGAGCCCACCTGCAGCACGTACACGCCCGGCGTCACCACCTTGCGCGTCGTCGTGTCGGTGCTGACGTCCTTCTCCTGCTCGGGGATGATGACTTCGAAGTTCGGCAGCATGTCGTAGAAATCGAAGCGTGCGGCCGGCGTCTGCTCCGCCGGTGGAGTCGGCGCAGGAGACGCCGCCGCCTTCGTTTCCTCGCGCACCGGCTCGGTCATGCTCGCGGGCTCCTGCGCAACGGGCTCGGGCGCGCGCTCGCCGTGTTGCCCCTCGATGTAGATCGCGAACGCCACGGACAGGCCGATCGCGAGGCCGAACAGCATCCAGGCCCAGCCCGGGAACTCCTCCGCGGATCTTCTCCGCCGGCGCTTCGCCATCTACATCGATTCCGGCGCGGACACGCCGAGAATCGCCAGGCCCGAGGCGATGACCTGCTGCGCCGCCGCGATCAGCGCGAGCCGCGCATGGCGCGTCGCCTCGTCGTCCACGATGAAGGTGTGCGCGTTGTAGTAGGTGTGGAAATCGTTGGCGAGATCGCGCAGGTAATGCACGAGGTGATGCGGCCCGCGGTTCGCGGCCGCGAGCTCGATGATCTCCGGATAGCGGGTGACGGTGCGCATCAGCGCTTCCTCGTGCGCTTCGCGCAGGTGGCCTAGCCGGGAGATCCCGAGCTCCCGGTCCCACGCAAGGCCGCGCTCCTGTACCTGCCGGAACACGCTCGCGACCCGCGCGTGCGCGTACTGGATGTAATACACCGGGTTCTCGTTCGAGCGGCTCTTGGCGAGCTCCAGATCGAAATCGAGGTGCTGGTCGTTGGAGCGCATGACGTAGAAGAAGCGCGCGGCGTCGTTGCCCACTTCTTCGCGCAGCTGGCGCAGCGTGACGAACTCGCCCGAGCGCGTCGACATGGAAAGCTTTTCGCCGCCGCGGTACAGGGTCACGAACTGTACGAGCCGCACCTCGAGATCGTCACTCGCAAAGCCCATCGCCTCGAGGCCCGCACCGACGCGCGAGACGTAGCCGTGGTGATCGGCGCCGAGCACGTCGAGCAGGTGGTCGTAGCCGCGCTGCCGCTTGTCGTAGTGATAGGCGATGTCCGAGGCGAAATACGTCGTCTTGCCGTTCTCGCGCACGACGACCCGGTCCTTCTCGTCGCCGTAATCGGTGGCGCGGAACCAGGTCGCGCCGTCCTTCTTGTACAGCATGCGGCGCTTCTCGAGCTCGGCAAGCGCCTGCTCGATGCGCCCTTCGTCCGCGAGGCTCTGCTCGGAATACCAGCGATCGTAGACGACGCCGAATTCCGCGAGATCGTCCTTGATGTCGTCGAGGATCGACTCCAGCGCGTAGCGCCGCACGGCACCGAAGCGCTCCGCGCCCAGATGCCGTTCCGCCGCCTCGAGGAGCGCACTGATGTACGTCTCCTTGTCGCCCTCGGGCGCGTCCGGCGGCAACTGACTCTTCAAGTCGTCGCCGAGCGGCGGCCAGCCGGACGTGTCGACCGCCGCGGCGATGTCGCGGATGTACTCGCCGCGATAGCCGGCCTGCGGGAACGGCACGGGCTCGCCGCGCCGCTCGAGCGCGCGCAGCCAGACGCTCACGCCGAGGATGTCCATCTGGCGGCCCGCATCGTTCACGTAGTACTCGCGGTCGACCGGGTAGCCCGCGGCCTCGAGCAGGTTCGCGAGGCTCGCGCCGTACGCGGCGTGCCGGCCGTGCCCGACGTGCAGGGGTCCGGTGGGATTGGCGGAAACGAATTCCACGAGGATGCGCGGCCGCTCGCGGGCGGGTCCGCGACCGTAGTCTCCGCGCTGCTCCAGCACCCTGGCGATCTCGCGGTGCAGCGCCTCGCGCGCCAGGCGGAAATTGATGAAGCCCGGTCCCGCGATCTCGACGCTTGCGACGAGCTCGCTCGCCGGCAGCGCGGCCACGATCCCCTCCGCGAGGTCGCGCGGCTTGAGGCCCAGCGGTTTCGCGAGCTGCATCGCGATGTTGGTGGTGAAATCGCCGTGGCGCGGGTCGCGCGTGCGCTCGAGCGCCGGTCCGGCCGTCGAGACTTCCGCGCCGCGCAGGGCGGGCGCGGACGCCAGCGCCTGCGCGAGGAGTTGTTCGAGGTCTTGCTTCACGAAAGCCCCAAATGAAGAGCCATGGAGGCGGGGTGGTTCTGGCGCGAATTGTACCGTGCCTTTCGTCCGAGCGTTGACGCTGCCCTCCCCCGTAGGAGCCCGCCATGCGGGCGACAGCGATCGCGGGTCGCCCGCATGGCGGGCTCCTGCGGGAGGGCGATGTCAGAACAGCTCGATCGGATCCACGTCGATCGACCAGCGCACCCGCCGGGCGCTTGCTTCCGCTTCGAGCGCAGGAGAGAGCGCGGCCAGCACGCGATGCAGCCTCCGGCGGTCCGCGCTCTGCAACAGGAGGTGGGCTCGGTAACGCCCGGCGCGCCGCGCCATGGGTGCGTCGACCGGCCCGAGGACGCGCACGGCGTCCACTGCTTCGGCACGCGCCTGCGCCGCCGCCGCCTCGAGGAAGCGCTGCGGCAGGTCGCGGTCGGTGGCGGACGCGCGCAGCAATGCAAGCCGCGAGAACGGCGGCCAGCCCGCCGCCCGGCGCTCCTCGAGCGCCGCGGCCGCTACCCGCGCGTAGCCGCCTCCGAGCAGCGCCGCCCAGAAAGGGTGCGAGGCGAACGCCGTCTGGATCAGCACCTCGCCCGGCCGCTGCTCGCGCCCCGCGCGACCTGCCACCTGCACGATGCTTTGCGCCAGCCGCTCGGTGCCGCGGAAGTCGGTACTGAAGAGACCCTGGTCGGCGTCCACGACGCAGACCAGAGCGAGATCGGGGAAGTGGTGGCCCTTCGACAGCATCTGCGTCCCGACCAGCACCCGCGATTCGCCGCTCGCGGCGGCGGCCAGCGCCTTCTGCATCGCGCCGCGGCGGCGTGTGCTGTCGCTGTCGATGCGCGCTACCCCGTGCTCGCCGAAGCGGCGGCGCAGCACGGACTCGAGCCGCTGCGTTCCGTGCCCGAGCGGGGTCACCTCGCTGCCGCACTCTGCACAGGTCCGATCGAGCCGCCGAGAGGCGCCGCAGTGATGGCAGAGCAGCCGGCCGCTCGCGGTGTGCACCGTCATGCGCGCGTCGCAGTGCCGGCACTCGGCCACGGCGCCGCAGCCCTCGCAGATCAAGGTGGGCGCGAAGCCGCGACGGTTGATGAACACCAGCACCTGGCCGCCGGCGGCGAGCTGCCGCTCGATCGCGGACTGCACGGGCCGGCTCAGCCCGTCCTCCGGCGGATATCGCTTCAGGTCGATCAGCGCGAGGCGCGGCGGCGCCGCGCCCCCGGCGCGCTCCGGCAGGCGCAGGTGCCGCCAGTCGCCGTCCAGCGCGCGCTGCAGCGATTCGAGGGAGGGCGTTGCCGAGCCGAGCACGACCGGCACGCCGAGCGCCTTGCCGCGCTGCAGGGCCAGGTCTCGCGCCGAGTAGCGCAAGCCGTCCTGCTGCTTGAACGAGCTGTCGTGCTCCTCGTCGACGACGATCAGGCCGGGACGCGCCAGCGGCACGAACACCGCCGAGCGCGTTCCGAGCACGAGCGGCGCGCTGCCGTCGCGCGCCGCCCGCCACGCCGCGAGCCGTTCCGTATCGGGCAGCGACGAGTGCAGCACGGCCGGCGCCAAGCCCAGCCGCTGCTCCAGGCGCCGGACGAGCTGCGGCGTCAGGCCGATCTCGGGGACGAGCACCAGCGCCTGCCGCCCGCGCTCGATCGCGGCTTCGATCAGCCGCAGGTACACCTCCGTCTTGCCGCTGCCGGTGACGCCATCCAGCAGGCTCACCGCGAACCCCGCATCGAGGGAGGTCGCCTCGAGCGCGGCCGCCTGCCCGGCGTTCAGCGCCGGCCGGGCCTGCCGCGCGCACAGTGCGCGCACGACGGGCACGTCCTGCCGCTCCACGATTTCCACCCAGCCTTTCTCCTCGGCGCTTCTCCGCGCGCGATTCCAGCCGGGTGCTGCTTCGTCGAGGGCGGCGAAAGTCGCGCTGCCGCCGGCGCGCCGCAGTGCCGCGAGGAGCGCCGCCTGGCGCGGCGCCCTGCGGGCGAGCGTGTCGAGCTCGACGGCGGCACCCCCGGCCGTGAGCCGCACCTCGCGAATCAGCGGGTGCAGCGGCTCGCCGTGCCGCAAAGGCGCCGGGAGCGCGGCGGCAACGACCTCCCCGATCGGATGATGGTAGTAAGCGCTGACGAAGCGCAGCAGCTCGAGATCGGAGTCATCGAGGAGCGGCGCCGGGTCGAGCACGTCGAACGCGTGCCGGAGCTTCGCGGCGGGAACGTCGCTGGTTTCGGCCACGCCCATCACGAGCCCGACGAGCTTGCGGCGCCCGAACGGCACGAGCACGCGGCAGCCGGGCGACGCGGCGGGCGCGCCGTGGCGCGGCGGCAGGTAATCGAAAAGGCGCGACAGCGGTGCGTTGATGGCGACGTTCAGCACCGCTTCCTGCATCGATGGGATTCCCGTTGGTGGTGCAGGAGCGCGCATCGCGCGCGACGAAACGGCCCTCAGAGCTCCTTGATGGCGTGGATGAGCTCCGCGGCCATCGCCTGGCCGTCGCCGTAGAGCATGCGCGTCTGGTCGAGGAAGAAGAGGGCGTTCTCGATGCCGGAGAAGCCGGCGCCCTGGCCGCGCTTGATGACGATCACGTTCTTCGCCTTGTCGGCGTTCAGGATCGGCATGCCGTAGATCGGGCTCGACGGATCGGTGCGCGCCACCGGGTTCACGACGTCGTTCGCGCCGATGATGAGCGCCACGTCGGCGGTCGGGAATTCCGGGTTGATCTCGCTTTCGTCGTAGATGATGTCGTAGGGCACGCCCGCTTCCGCGAGCAGCACGTTCATGTGGCCTGGCATGCGGCCGGCAACCGGGTGGATCGCGAACTTGACGTCCACGCCACGCTCCATCAGAAGCTGCGCGAGCTCCCACACCTTGTGCTGCGCCTGGGCCACGGCCATCCCGTAGCCCGGTACGATCAGTACCTTGTTCGCGAACGCCATCATGACGCCGGCGTCCTGCGCGTCGATCGGTTTCATGCTGCCTTCGACCGCGGTCGCGGCGACGGCCGTGTCCCCGAAGCCGGAGAACAGCACGTTGGCGAGCGAGCGGTTCATCGCCTTCGCCATCAGCCGCGTGAGCAGCGTGCCGGCGGCACCGACCACGGTGCCGGCGATGATCATCGCGGCGTTCTGCAGCACGAAGCCTTCGAAGGCGACCGCGAGGCCGGTCAGGGCGTTGTACAGGGAGATCACGACCGGCATGTCGGCGCCGCCGATCGGCAGCGTCATGGTGATGCCGAGCACGAGCGCGAGCAGGAAGAACAGCACCGCCCAGCCGACCTCGCCCTGCTGGGCGACGACGACGCCCGCGACCACGATGGTGATCGTGAGCAGCGCCACGTTCACCGCCTGCTGTCCGCCGAAGCGGACGGTGCGTTTCATGATGCCCTGCAGCTTCGCGAATGCGATCAGGCTGCCGCTGAAGGAGACGGAGCCGATGAGGCCGCCGAGCACGGCGAGCACGCCGAAGCTCAGCTCGTGCTCGCCGCCGGCCATGAGCTCGACCGCCGCGATGGAGGCGGCCGCGCCGCCGCCCATGCCGTTGTACAGCGCGATCATCTGCGGCATGTCCGTCATGGCGACCCGCTTGCCGCTCACCCAGGCGAGCCCGCCGCCGATCGCCATGGCGACGATCATGAGGACGTAATTGTGCATGCCCGGGTAGAGGAACGTGACGAGCGTCGCCACGAGCATGCCGGCCCCGGCCCACAGGATGCCGCCGCGCGCCGTGACCGGCGAGCTCATGCGCTTCATCCCGAGGATGAACAGGACGGCGGCGACGAAGTAGCTGAGTTGGATGAGCCAGCGAGCGTCGAATCCGTCGGACATCAACGCTTCTCCTTGCTGCTCTTGAACATCTCCAGCATGCGCTCGGTGACGACGTAGCCGCCGACGGCGTTGCCCGCCGCGAGCACGACGCCGACGAAGCCGATCACCGTCTCGAGCGCCGTGTCCGCGCGCCCGAGCGCCACCATCGCGCCGACGAGCACGATGCCGTGCACGAAGTTGGAACCGGACATGAGCGGCGTGTGCAGGATGACGGGCACGCGGGCAATCACCTCGTAGCCGGTGAACGCCGCCAGCATGAATATGTAAAGTGCGATGAAGCCGTCGATCATTGGCCGATTCCCTCGATGGCCTTGCGCGTGGGCTCGTGTGTGATTTCACCGTCGCGCGTGAGGACGGAGGCGGCGAAGACCTCGTCGTTCCAGTCGATGGCGAGCTCACCGTCCTTCAGCGCCGGGCTGATGAAGTTGAACACGTTGCGTGCGTACATCTCGCTCGCGTGCCGGCCCACGCTCGCCGGCAGGTTGACGGGGCCGACGATCCGGACGCCGTTCTCGTCCACGGTCTCGCCCGGCCGGGTGAGCTCGCAGTTGCCGCCGGTCTCGGCCGCGAGGTCGACGATGACCGCGCCCGGGCGCATCGCGCGCACGGCCGCGGCGGAGATGATCTTCGGCGCCGGCCGGCCCGGCACGGCCGCCGTCGTGATGACGACGTCGGAGGCCGCGATCTCCTTTTCCAAAGCCGCCTGCTGGCGCCCCTTTTCTTCCTGGGTCAGCTCGCGCGCGTAGCCGCCCGCGCCCTCGGCGCTCACGCCGGTGTCGATGAACTTCGCACCGAGCGACTCGACCTGCTCGCGGGTGGCCGCGCGCACGTCGTAGCCCTTGACCACGGCGCCGAGCCGCTTCGCCGTCGCGATCGCCTGCAGGCCGGCCACTCCGGCGCCGATGACGAGCACCTGCGCGGGGCGGATGGTGCCGGCGGCGGTCGTCAGCATGGGGAAGAACTTGTCGAGGGTCATCGCGCCGATCAGCGCCGCGCGGTAGCCGGCGGCCGCCGCCTGCGACGACAGCACGTCCATGCTTTGCGCGCGCGAGATGCGCGGGATCAGCTCCATCGCGAACGCGGTCAGGCGGTTCGCCCGGAGCGCGGCGACGAGATCGGGGTGCTGGTGGCCGTGCATCACGCCGGCAACGACGGAGCCGGCGGCGAGCCGGCTGACGGCTTCCGGCGGCGGCGGTTGCACGGTGCACAGCAGGCCGGCGCGCGCGAGCACCGCGGCCGCATCGGCGAACTCGACGCCGGCGTAATCCGCGTCCGCGAGCCGCGAGCCTGCGCCGGCGCCGTGCTCCATGACCACCGCGGCGCCGGCCTTGATGAGCTTGGCGGTGACCTCGGGTGTCAGGGCGACTCGGGTCTCACCCGGCAACGTCTCCTTGAGGACACCGATGGTCAGCGGCATGGTACGGCTCTCCGGCTCGCGTGCGGCGCAACGCCCCAGGGCAGGTTGCCCCACGGCGCCCGGCACACACAAAGCGCGCATGATGACATAGAGGAAACCAATCGCAAACCGGCTCTGGGCCTTGATGTTGCTGAAAGTTTTCGATGCAGGCCGGCCTGCCTGTCCGCCCGGGGCAGGCGACCTGCGGCAGGCTCGCCATCGCGGACGGGCCGGCCGGGATCGAGCGCCTCCCTTCCGTTCCTCCCGGGCGCGCTCGCCTGGCGCGTGCCCGGCCCGTGCGCCCGCGAAATACTCCTGCAACATCAAGGCTCGTGGCCGCTGTTGCTTTTTGACGGCCTTCCTGCAAACCTAGACGGCCGTGCACACGGACGATCGTATGCGAATCGGCACGGCTGTCGACATTTCGCAACAGGTGCTCAGAACCGACGTAGCGGGCATGCCGCTCGAATGGATCGACTACCGCGAGGCGGTTCGGCTCTATCACACGCAGCAGGTTGCTTACGCCTGCGGCTCCCTGCTTTACACCGTGTTCGGCGGCACGAGCGCCCTGTCCGGCCGGCGCAGCGCGGTGGAAGTCAGCTCCATCATCGCGACGCTGGGCACGAGCCAGGGGCTCGCTTACGTGCGCGACGAGTACGTCCCGCCGCTCAACAACCGTACGCTCTTCAAGCGCGACGCCAACCTCTGCCTGTATTGCGCGCTGCGCTTTCCGACGCGCGAGCTCACCCGCGATCACATCACGCCGCTGTCGAAAGGCGGCAGTGACACCTGGAACAACGTCGCGACCGCCTGCCGGCGCTGCAACAACCACAAGGGCGGGCGCACGCCGGAGCAGGCCGGCATGCAACTGGTTGCCGTGCCGTTCACGCCGACCTACGCCGAGTACATCTACCTCAAGGGGCGGCGCGTGCTCGCCGACCAGATGCAATACCTGCTCGCGCACATTCCGCGCACGAGCCCGCTGCACGCCCGACTCTCGGATCACCTTTCCGAGCGCGCCCTCGACACCGACTGATCCCGCCCGGCACGATCACACTCACGGTCGCGCGCGATGCGGGCTTCTGCAACCCGCGCGGGACACCTCTGTTATGATGGCCGGCGGGTTCTTGCGCCGACTCGCCGATGCAATATCTGATCGATGCCAGTGTTTACGTTTTCCGAGCCTGGCACTCGATGCCTTCCGACCTGGTCGACGGCGACGGCAATCCGGTCAACGCGCTGTACGGTTATTGCCGCTTCCTCGGCGATTTCCTCGAGCGCGTCCGGCCCGCGCGTGCGGCGGTCCTGTTCGACGAGTCGCTGAGCACCTCGTTTCGCAGCCAGCTGTATCCCGGCTACAAGGCGAATCGCGATCCCGCGCCCGAGGAGCTGAAACGGCAGTTCGCGTTGTGCCGCCGCTACACCCGCGCCCTCGGCATCATGGAGGGTGCGCATCCGACGTTCGAGGCCGACGATCTCATCGGCACGCTGGTCTTCGAAGGCCGCGCGGCCGGCGTGCCTTCCACGATCGTGAGCCGCGACAAGGATCTCGCGCAGCTCGTCGGGCCGGACGACGTGTTCTGGGATTTCTCCGGCAAGGGGCGCCTCGGCTACGAGCAGATCCCGGAAACGTTCGGCGTGATGCCGGAGCAGATCGCCGACTTCCTCGCGCTCGCGGGTGACAGCGTCGACAACATTCCCGGCGTGCCGGGGGTGGGCCGCAAGACGGCGGCGGCGCTGCTCGCGCACTTCGGCACGCTCGACGTGCTGTATGCGAATCTCGATCGCGTGTGCGACGTGAACTGCCGCGGCGCGAAGGCGCTCGGTGTGCGGCTCGCGGAGCACCGCGAGGCGGCGCTGCTCGCGCGCCGGCTGACCGCGATCGCCTGCGATGCCGAGTTCGAGCGCCCGCCCGGCGGGCTCGCGGTGCGCAAGCCCGATCTCGGCGCCATCGCGGCCTTCTGCGACGAGGTCGGATTCGGCGTCGCCCTGCGCCGCCAGGCCGAGCGCATCGCCGATCTCGTCGAAGAGCGGCACGCCCCCGCGCGGGAGCTCCTGCCGGCGCAGGCCTGAGCCCCTCCTGCGGCCGGAGTGCCGGCGTTCCGATCGCCGGCGGCAGAGCGCCGGCAGCTTCCCTGGAGTCTTCGTGATGATGATCCGCAACGAGGTCTGACGGTGCCGGACCAGGCCGCGATTCTCGCCGCGCTCGCGCGTGACGGACTTTATGTCGATTCTCCCGGCCGCCTGCCTGCCGTATCCGGCGGCGCGCGCCTCGAGACGCGCGCGGGTCCCGTGTTCCTGAAGATCGCGCCGCAAGCCGAGCGCGAGCGGCTGGAGGGAGAGGCCGACGGTCTCGCCGCGCTCGCGCGCGCCGGGGCGCTGCGGGTCCCGCGGGTGCTGTCGTGCGGCACGGCCGGAGGCCGCGCGTTCCTCGCGCTCGAGTGGCTGGCGTTCGAGCCCGCGACGCCCGCTGCGGAGCGCGCGCTCGGGCGCGGTCTCGCCGCGCTGCACCGCGTGACCGGCGAGCGCTTCGGCTGGCATCGGGACAACACGATCGGCGCGACGCCGCAGGTCAACACGCCGGGTGACGACTGGCTCGCGTTCTTCCGCGAGCATCGACTGCGTTTCCAGCTCGAGCTTGCGGCGCACAACGGCTACGGCGGCGCGCTGCAGGCCGAGGTCCGCGCCCTGCTCGACCGGCTGGAGCCCCTGTTCGACGGTTACTCACCGGTGCCGTCGCTGCTGCACGGCGACCTGTGGGGCGGCAACTGGTCGGTGGTCGACGGTGAGCCGGTCATCTTCGATCCCGCCGTGCACTATGGCGATCGCGAGTGCGACCTCGCGATGACGCGGCTCTTCGGCGGCTTCGGGCGGGAGTTCTACGCGGCATACGCGGCCGCATGGCCGCTCGGGCCCGGGCACGAGCGGCGGCTTGCCCTGTACCAGCTCTACCACGTGCTGAACCACCTGAACCTGTTCGGCTCGGGCTATCTCGCGCGTGCCCGTGCGCTCATCCGCGCACTCGTTTGAATGAAGGTCGCGCGCGTGGCGGGCTCCTGCGGACATCGCGGCGGGTCGGTCGCCCG
>CAZBGV010000094.1:11779-13442 GCA_964491485.1 uncultured Woeseiaceae bacterium
TCGCCCGAGGCGCGCTCAGAGGGCTTCGAAGGCGCCGGTTTCCTCGACCACGTAGGGCTCGCCCAGGAAATCGGCCTCGAAGAGATACAGCTTCGTGCCCTCCGGCGCCGTGAGCTCGGCGAACGCACCCTCGAAACCGGGGAAAGCCACGTGGCGCATGCCGTGCCGCTCGACCGCGGCGTGCAGCGCCTCGCGGTCGTGGCACTTGAAGCAGAGCGACGGACGCTCGAGCGCGATGCTCTCCGACAGCCCGAGCGCCACGCCGTCCGCATCGAAGCGCATGTGCACCGTCGGCTCCTCGCGCAGGCGCAGCAGCACCGGCGCCAGCGGCGCCCAGAACCGGCCCGCGCGCGTCGCATCCCGCACCGGCAGCGTCGCCTCGAACCATTCCCCGAGCAGCGAATCGTGCAGCTGGTCGTCGAGGGGCGGCGAGAACGTGCGCGCCTCCAGCATCGTGATCATGTGCCCGTCCGGGTCGCGGAAGCCGAGCCGGTTGAACTCGTCGCGATCCGCTCGCAGGTACTCGAACTCGAACCCGTGATCGGCCATCGCGCGTGCGTGCCGCGCGACGTCCGGGTGCACGAACGTGAGCGCCGGGCTCTCGTGCTCGGCGTCGTGCAGGCCGATGCACAGGTCGCCGTCGGTGACCACCGCGTAGCGGTGCGGCCAGACGTCGCCGATGGCGAGCTCGCTGAAGCCGAGCGCCTTGTAGAACGCCAGCGACGCGAGCAGGTCGGGCGCGCGCACGCTGAATTCCAGGAAGCGACCGAGCTGGCTCATTGCGCGCCACCTGCGTGCCGGTCCGGCAGCGCACCGTGCGCCGCCAGCAGGCCGGCGAGAAATGCCACGTGATCGGCGCGGTCGTTGAGGGCGGGCACGTAGCGCAGCTCGCCGCCGCCCGAGGCGCGGAAGAGCTCGCCGTAGCGCAGCCGCACTTCCTCGAGCGTCTCGAGGCAATCCACGGCGAACCCGGGACAGACCACGTCCAGCTTCTGCATGCCTTGTTTCCCCCAGTCGGTAATCGTCTCGTCCGTGTACGGCTCCAGCCACTTCTGCGTACCGATGCGTGACTGGTAGGCGACCTGCCACTCAGCCTCCGGCAGCTCGAGCGCCTCCGCCACCCGCGCCGCCGTCCGGCGGCACTGCCCGGCATACGGATCGCCGCGCTCCGCCATCCGCGCCGGCAGCCCGTGAAACGAGAACAGGAGCTTGTCCCCGGCGCCGTGACGCGCGCGGAACTCGCGGATGCTCGCCGCCACGGCCGCGACGTAGCCGGGATGCGCGTGGTACTCGTCGATGAAGGTGAAGGCGGGCACGCGGGAGAGCCGGCGCAGGACCGCCGTCAATCCGTCGAACACGGCGCCGGTGGTCGCGCCCGAGTACTGCGGAAAGAGCGGCAGCACGAGGAGGCGTGCCGCGCCGCGCTCGCCGAGCCGCGCGACGGCCTCGTCGATCGACGGGCCGCCGTAGGTCATGCCGAGCTCGACCGGCACCGGGGCGCCCGGCGCCGCGAGGCGCGCTTCGAGCGCGCGCGCGAGCGCCAGCGAGTTGACGAAGAGCGGCGAGCCCTCCGGCGTCCAGATGCGGCGGTACATCTCCGCCGAGCGGGCGGGGCGCACGCGCAGGATGACGCCGTGCAGCACCGGCCACCACAGCCAGCGCG
>CAZBGV010000095.1:0-13380 GCA_964491485.1 uncultured Woeseiaceae bacterium
AGATCTACGCCTCCATCGCGGAGGACACCGGCCTGACGAAGAAGGACGTCGCTGCCGTATTCGATTCACTGGCGAAGCAGATCAAGCGCAGCCTCGCGGGTCGTAACGCGCCCGGCCTGTTCACCCTGCCCGGCCTGCTCAAGATGCGCGTCGTGAAGAAGCCCGCGACCAAGGCACGCGAGGGTACGAACCCGTTCACGGGCGAGAAGATGATCTTCAAGGCGAAGCCTGCGTCGAAGACCGTGAAGGTAGCAGCGCTCAAGGGCCTGAAGGACATGGTCTGACCCGGCCGCAAGCGGACGAACAAAAAGAAAAACCGGGCGCCCTGCCCGGTTTTTTTTTGGCCTCGCAGGAACCGCCGCCCGTCAGCCGCCCGGCGGGATCTCGCGCACGAATGCTTCGACGGCCTTCCTGAGCTCGACCAGCTTGCCGTGGAAAAAATGGCCGGTGTCCGGGAACACCTGGAGCTCCGGCCCGGGGTCGAGCGAGTTCACCCACGCGACCGTGTCGTCGACGTTCACGAGCTCGTCCTGATCGCCCTGGATCACGAGCCACGGGCAGCGCGGCGCGACGCGGTCCATGCCCGCCACGCGGGCGACCGCCGGGGCCACCGTCACGAGCCCGTCGGCCTCGAGCTCGGCCGCCGCGCCGATGGCGATCGCCGCCCCGAAGGAGAAGCCGGCAAGCCAGAGCGGCCCCTCCGGCACGCGCCGGCGGCCCTCGCGCGCGGCAGCGAGCGCGTCCGCCATCTCGCCGGGCCCGTCATCGAAGCTGCCCTCGCTCGCCCCGACGCCGCGAAAGTTGAAGCGCAGCGCGCCCATGCCGCAGGCCGCGAACGCCCGCCCGAGCGTGTGCACGACCTTGTTGTGCATCGTTCCCTGGTGCAGCGGATGCGGATGACACACGACCGCGATGCCGCGCGGTGCGGCGTCCCGCGGCGTTTCCAGCAGCCCTTCGAGGCGGCCGGCCGGGCCGTCGATGACGAGGGACTCGGAGAGCGGGATCGTCGCCATATGCGCTACAGTTCAACCGGGGAATTCATCAATGCCAGAGTTTACAGCCCTCCACCTGGCCATGCTCGCGTCGCTCTTCGCCATCGGCGTGGGAGTCGGTTGGCTGTTGCGAGGCGATCGCTCCGCCCGCGAAAAGATCGCGGTCGATGCCGGCTGGCAGGAGCAGCTCGAAATCTGCCGCGCCCAAACCGAGCGCCTGCGCCGGCGGCTTGCAAGATGGCACGCGCGCGTGCCGCCGCTCCTCGCAAGCTACCGCGAGCGCGAGCGCGAGTTGCGGGGGCTCGAAGCGGAGCTCGAAGGGGCGACCCGGCGGCTGGCCGAGCTCGAGGCTGCGCAGGCATCCGGTGAGGCCGGCCGGGCAGGCCGCCCGGAGCCGTTGCCGGCCGATCAGGAGCTCCCGGTGGCCTGCCCCGGCTTGACGTCGAGCAGCTCCACCTCGAACACCAGCGTGGATCCCGGCGGGATCGGACCGACCGCGCGATTGCCGTAGCCGAGATGCGGCGCGATCGTCAGCTCGCGGATCTCGCCGACCCGCATACCGCGCACGCCCTCGTCCCAGCCGCGAATGACCTCCCCCGCCCCGACCGTGAAGTCGAACGGCTGATTGCGATCGACGGAGCTGTCGAATTTGGCGCCGCGGTGATTGGCGGCAGCCTCGTCGTACAGCCAGCCGGTGTAATGCACGACGGCGGTATCGCCCGCTTCGGCGGTCGTACCGCTGCCTTGCTCGAGCACGCGCATCGTGAGCCCCGGCACGATCTCGGTCGGGGTCGAAGCGGCTTCGCCGCCCGCCGCTTCCGGACCGGACTTTTCCGCCGGCGGAGCCGCCGTCGTTTCCGCCCCACCCGGCTCAGCCGCCCGTCCGCCGTCGTTCGCCTGGCCGCAGCCGGCGGCCAGGACCGCCGCGGCGCAGATCAACATCCACTGCCTGATGTGCATTTTTGTTTCCTTGTTTCCGGATGGGACGTGCCGGGAGTGCGGCGCGAAACATTGCATTCTAGGCGCCCGCGACGCTCGCGGGAACCGATGCGTCCCTCCGGCGGGCAGAGCCTGAGCGATGCGCGGCGGCGGATCAGAGCATGGAGCCGATGTCGGAAGCGCCGGTGGGATAGGCAAACAGCGTGCTCGCGAGCGCTTCCGCCGTCAGGCCGTGCCGGATCGCCATGGCGAAGACGTTGATCGTTTCCTCCACGCCGGGTCCGACCAGGTGCGCGCCGAGGAGCCTGTCCGTTTCTTCTTCGACGAGCACCTTGAAGCCGTACACGGGTTCCGCGGCCTGGCGAGCGGTGAACCAGTCGGAAGCCCGCGCGCTCCGCACGCGGAACCTGGCACCCTTCTGCGACGCCTGCGCCTCGTCCAGCCCGACGGCGGCGATCGGCGGAATCGTGAACGCAACGCTCGGCACGCCGCGGTAGTCCGGTTTGTGACGGTTGCCTTCGAGCAGGTTCAGAGCCACCACCCGACCGTCGTGGCTGGAAACCGGCGTCAGGGGCGGCCCCTTCTGAGCCGCGTCGCCGGCCGCGTAGACGGACGGATTCGAGGTGCTTTGCAGGTACTCGTTCAACTCCAGCCGGCCGTTCGCGACGTCGACGTCGGCCTTTTCGAGCTCCAGGGCATCGAGCGCCGGCGCCCGGCCCGCGGCATGCACGACGAGATCCGCGGGCACGGACACGCGCTTGCCGCTGCTCTCGGCATGCACCAGGAGACCGCCCTCGATCCGCTCGAGCGCCGTCACCGTCGTGCCGGTACGCACGTCGATCCCGAGCGCGCGGAATTTTTCCATCAGCCAGCCGACCAGCTCGGCGTCGAAGCGCTCGAGCAGCCGCTCGCCGCGCTGCAGTATGGTGACCGCGGCTCCGGCGCGGGCGGCGATGTGCGAGAGCTCCGCCGCGATGTACCCTCCGCCAACCAGCACGATCCTCTTCGGCAGCTCTGCGAGCTCGAGGAAGTCGTCGCTGGTCGAGAGCAGCGTCTCGCCCGGGATGCCGAGGCGGACCGGCTCGGCCCCGGACGCAATGAGGATGTGCTGCGCTTCCAGCGGCTCGCCGCCGACGTCGAGGCGGTGCGGCCCGGTGAAGCGTGCCTGTCCGCGCAGCGCATCGATGCCTTGCTCGCGATAAAGCCGCTCCCGTTCCCCGGGAATCGGGCCGGTGAAGCTGCGCTTGAACGCGAGCAGGTCGGGCCAGTCGATGCGCACGTCGCCCTCGATCCCGGAGCCGCGGAACCGCTGCACCCGGTCGAGCGTTGCCGCTCCCGCGACCAGCATTTTTTTCGGAGCGCAGCCGCGCAGGGCGCACGTGCCGCCGAACGGCCGGTCGTCGACGACCGCGATGCTCCGGCCGGCCGCGCGCACCTGCGTCGCAGCCGCCGTGGCAGCGGCGCCGGTACCGATGACCGCCAGGTCGTAACGATGTCTCACGCGGGCCGCCCGCGAATGGCGGGGCTGCGCGCGTCGTCCCGGCTCGAGCGTCTGCGTTTCATTCGGACCTCAACGAACTATTAGCAGCCGCCTGCCCGGCCGGCAACTGACCCGCCCGCCGCAGGCAAGTAGAATCGGGCCAGACTCAGGCGACGGAGCCAAGGCATGCGCGAGCCCGCACCCGACCCGGCCTGGGCGGTGGAGCTGCGGGACGTGTCGCTCAAACGCGGCGGCGTCACGGTGCTGGACGGCATCTCGCTCGCGCTGCCGCACGGCCGCACGACCGCCGTTCTCGGTGAGAGCGGCAGCGGAAAATCCACGTTGATCCAGCTCGTCATCGGGTTGCTGCGACCGGATACCGGTACGGTGACGACGCTCGGACAGCCCATCGATTACGACGATCCGCGGCCGCTCCGCCACCGGATCGGTTACGCGATCCAGGACGTGTCGTTGTTCCCGCACCTCTCCGTGCACGACAACATCGTGCTGCCGGGAAAGCTCGACGGCTGGTCTCCCGCACGGCAAGCGGCGCGCCTCGGTGAGCTGCTCGAGCTCATGCACCTGCCGGTGTCGGTGCTCGATCGCTACCCGCACGAGCTTTCCGGCGGCCAGCAGCAACGGGCCGGATTGTGCCGGGCGATGTGGCGCCGCCCGGAGCTGCTGCTGCTGGACGAGCCATTCTCGGGGCTGGACGCGCTCACGCGGCGCAGCATCCACGCGCAGTTTCGCGAGCTGCAGGCGCGCGCGCCGATCTCCAGCGTGCTGGTGACGCACGACCCGGCCGAAGCCCTGGCACTCGCCGATCGGCTCGTCATCATGAAATCCGGGCGTATCGAGCAGGCGGGTCCGGTGGCCGAAGTGACGTCGCGCCCCGCGAGCGATTACGTGCATTATCTCGTCGGCGCGCCGGGTCCGTCGGCATGATGCGGCGCGCCGGCACGCTGCTCCTCCTGCTGGCGCCCTGCCTGGTCGCACGGGCCGAGCCGGTCGTCGTCGGCAGCAAGACCTTCACCGAGAGCTACATCCTCGCCGAGATCGCGGCGCAGCTCCTCGAGCATCGCGGCATCGACGTGGAGCGCCGCCTCGGCCTGAACGGCACGCGCATCGCCTGGACGGCCCTCGTGAACGGCGCGATCGACGTGTATCCGGAGTACAGCGGGACGATTTCCGAGGTCATCCTCGCGGACGCCGCGCTCGACGGCTGGCCGGCGATCGAAGCGGCCGTGCGCCGCCGCGGCCTCGAGCTCCTGCCGCCGCTCGGCTTCGACAACAGCTACGCGATTGCCGTAACCCGCCAGGCGGCCGAACGGTACGCGCTGCGGCGCATCTCGGATCTCCGCGACGCGGGCGGCCTGCGCATCGCCCTGTCGCACGAGTTCCTGCGCCGGGAGGACGGCTGGCCCGGGCTCGCGCGCCGCTACGGGCTCACGCTGCGGGTGCACGGTATCGAGCACAGCCTCGCGTACCAGGCGATGCAGGAGGACCAGCTCGACGGCACCGACGTCTACACGACCGACGGCGAGATCGACCGCTCGCAGCTGGTCGTGCTCGACGACGACCTGGATTACTTCCCGGAGTATCGCGCCGCTTTTTTTGCGCGCGACGACCTGCCGCGGGAGGTCGGCGACATCCTGGCGCAGCTGTCCGGCCGCATCGACGATGCGCGCATGCGCAAGCTCAACCGCCGGGCGCTGGATCCCGACGTCAGCATCGCCGGCGTCGCCGCGGCATTCCTGGCCGAGGAAGGTCTCGTGCAAGGCGGCTCGGCCGGCGCCACCTTGCTGAACCAGCTCTGGCGCAACACCGCGCGGCACCTCGAGCTGACGCTGGTCGCGCTCGGTCTCGCCGTCGTGTTCGGCGTCGGCCTGGCCGTCCTGCTGCATCGCCACGGCGCCTCCGCCGACGGTTTCCTGCACTTCACGGGACTGGTGCAGACGATCCCGTCGATCGCGCTGCTCGCCCTGCTCATCCCGTTGTTCGGCGTCGGCCGGACGCCGGCGGTGATCGCGCTGTTCCTGTACGCCCTGCTGCCGATCGGGCGCAGCACGATCACGGGCCTGCGCGCGATCCCGCCCGCCTGGCGGCAGGTGGCGGCCGCGATGGCGATGACTCGGGCGCAGGAACTCCGCTACGTGCTGCTCCCGCTCGCGATGCCGCACGTGCTGGCCGGCATCCGCACGGCGGCCGTGATCAGCATCGGCACGGCGACGCTGGCCGCCTTCATCGGCGCGGGCGGGCTCGGCGATCCCATCGTGACGGGCCTCGCGTTGAACGACGCCTCGCTGATCCTGCAGGGCGCGGTGCCGGCGGCCTGCCTCGCAATCCTGACCGAGTTGCTTTTCGAATGGCTCGAGCGCCGCCTGGTGCCGCCGCACCTGCGGAGCGCGCGCAACTGAGCCTCCTCGAACGCTACGCGGCGGAAGCTTCGAGCAGCAGCTCGTTCATGCGCCGCACGTACGCCGCGGGATCGGGCAGGGGCGCACCCTCGGCGAGCAGCGCGTGATCGAGGATCACGTTGGCGAGCGCCGTGAAGCGGCCGTCGTCGGCCTCGGCGGACAGCTTTTTCACGAGCGGGTGCTCGACGTTGATCTCGAGCACGCGCTTCGCCTCCGGCAGCGGCTGCCCCGCCGCTTCCAGCATGCGGCGCAGCTGCGGCGTCAGGTCGTCCTCCGCGGTGATCACGCAGGCGGGCGATTCGACCAGCCGCACGCTCGCGTGCACGTCCGCGACGCGCTCCTTCAGCACGCGCTTCAGCTTCTTGAGCAGCGGCTTGTGTTCCTCGTCCTTCGCCTCGCGCGTGATCGCGCCCTCGCCCTCGGGGAGGTCCAGGCCGCCGCGGCCGACGTCACGCAGCTGCTTGCCGTCGAACTCCGCCAGGTGCTCGATCACCCACGGATCGATGCGGTCGGTGAGGAGCAACACCTCGAACCCTTTGGCGCGCAGCTGCTCGAGGTGCGGGCTGGCCTTGGCCGTGGCATAGCTGTCGGCGAGGAGGTAATAGATCTCGTCCTGGCCGGGCTTCGCGCGCGCCACGTAATCCGCCAGCGACTGGTCCTGCGCGTCCGAGGAGCCGTGCGTGGACGTGAAGCGCAACAGCTTCGCAAGCTTGTCCTTGTTCTGCGGATCCTCGACCAGCCCTTCCTTCAGGACCTGGCCGAACTCGCGCCAGAACTTCGCGTACTTGTCCGGCTCGTCGCTCGCGAGCTTCACCAGCATGTCCAGCACGCGGCGCGTGAGGGCACCGCGCATCGACTCGAGATGCGGATGCTGCTGCAGCAGCTCGCGCGAGACGTTGAGCGGCAGGTCGGACGAGTCGATCACACCCTTCACGAACCTGAGATAAAGCGGCAGGAACTGCTCCGCGTGATCCATGATGAACACGCGCTGGACGTACAGTTTCAGGCCCTTCGGCGATTCCCGGTTCCAGAGATCGAACGGCGCGTGCTCAGGGATGTAGAGCAGGCTCGTGTACTCGCGCTTGCCCTCCACGCGGTTGTGGCTCCAGCAGAGCGGGTCGGCGTAGTCGTGCGAGAGGTGCTTGTAGAACTCCCGGTACTCGTCGTCCCTGATCTCGGCCCGGGGGCGGGTCCAGAGCGCCGTGCCGGTGTTCACGGACCGCGCCTCGCCGCCGGCCTTGCCGAGCTGCACGGGCACGCCGATGTGGTCCGAGTACTTGCGAATGAGCGTCTCGAGGCGCGGCTCCTCGAGGAATTCCTGCTCCCCTTCCTTGAGGTGCAGCGTGACGCGCGTGCCGCGCTCCGCGCGCCGCGCGGGACGCACGGTGAATTCGCCCTGGCCGTCCGATTCCCAGTGCACGCCCGCGTCGGCCGGCAGGCCGGCGCGGCGGCTTTCGACCTCGACGCGCCCGGCGACGATGAACGCCGAGTAGAAGCCGACTCCGAACTGGCCGATCAGGCGGGCGTCCTTGCGGGCGTCGCCGGTCATCTGCTGCAGGAACTCGGCCGTGCCCGACCTGGCAATCGTGCCGAGGTTCGCGACGATTTCGTCGCGCGACATGCCGATGCCGTTATCGACGACCGAGAGCGTGCGCGCGTCCGGGTCGAGCTCGACCCGCACCGAGAGCAGGGCGCCGCCTTCGAGCAGCCCGGGGTCGGCGAGCGCCTCGAAGCGCAGCTTGTCGGCCGCATCCGCCGCGTTGGAGATCAGCTCGCGCAGGAAGATCTCCTTGTTGCTGTACAGCGAATGGATCATGAGGTGCAGGAGCTGCCGCACCTCGGTCTGGAATCCCAGTGTCTCCTGTCGGTCGCCTTCGCTCACGGCCCTCCCTCTCGATCAGCGGGCGCGAAGACCATGAGGGCAAAGCGAAAGGATTTCAAGGCACGCGGGCCGTCCGCGGGCAACGAGGTGCCGCCGGACCGGTCGGGAAAGCCGGCGTACGCCGGGCGGACGGATCAGTGGGGCTGAAGCTGGCCGTCGGGCGCGGCCGCGGACTCGAGCCCGGCGCGCCGCGGGCCGTTGACGACGGCCCGGTACAGCAGGATCACCGACAGCATGGTGGCGGCCGCGAGGCCGAGCGGCGGCTGGACCAGGGCGAGGAGCAGGATCCCGAGCGGCGTCGCCACGGAGAGTGCCAGTGCAAGCATGCCGGCCAACGCGCGGGCGATGCGGCCCGCCGCCAGGACGAGGGCGCAAACGAGGTCTTCGAGATCGTCGAGATACTGCATCACGCGTTCCATGCGTGCGTCTCCATCGCTCCCCCGGTCACAGCGGCAAGGTGCACGAAAGTACCTCGCCGGCCGTTCCGTGTCACGCTGTCGCCGATCGCCATCAGCCGTCGCTCGCTGCTCGAAGGGTTCGTTGCAACGACTCAGCGAGCAATCGAGAGCTGCGGCTCGTTGCGATGCTCGGTCGCCTTGGCAGCGCTCTCCGCCATCGTCCGGGCCAGCTCCTGCTGCATCGCCCGGTTGTTCGACTGCTTCGCCGAAGCAATCGCCCGATGGAAAAGCTCCCAGCGCTGACGCGCCGACTCGTTCTTCAGACTCTCGACAGAGCGCTCGTACTTCTGTGACATGCCCGTTCGCCGCAACATCGTAACTCGGTGAAATTCACTATAGGCGTGTGTGCGGACTGGTGCCGTGAGGCGCGTCAACTTTCGGAAGACCAGTTGCGCTTCACCTGCTTCGCCCAGTTGCGATAGCCCTTCCACGTGTACAGCGAAGGATCGAGTCCGGGGCGTCGCCGGCGCGGTGAAGGCGCCTTCGAGATCCAGCGGCGGTACTGTTGCCAGCCGTCGTCGCTCGCAGGGTCGAAAGCTTCGGGCACGGCATCGCTGTCCGGCGGCGTCGTCTGCGACGGCGCGGCGCCGTTCCCGCCGATGTCCTTGCGATCCTTCATTTGCCTGCGTCCACTGCCGATCCGCGCGTAATGTTACGCGCGGGAAGGAGTCGCTCAAAGGAACCAAGTCACAGAGCGCCGAGCTTTTTTCTTCTGCGGATCAGCAACTTGCAGTGCGTTTTACTTAACCGACAGGGGCGGAAGCGGCTCCCGGGGCGCTCTCGTCCGCCACCCGCACGCGATAGCAGGGTGTATAGCTTTCGCTCGCGAGCTTCATGCGGCCCTGCGCGACGAACGCGGCCAGCAGGCGATCGAGGATCTGCATGATGCGCCTGGAGCCGAAGATGTCGAAAGGCCCGCGGCGCTCGATCTCCGCAATCGTATCCTCGCGCACGTTGCCGGAGACGATGCCGGAGAAGACGCGGCGCAGGTTGGCGGCCAGCACGTGCACCGGAAGGCCTTCGCGAATGTCGAGCTCGCGCATTGCTTCGTGAGTCGCGCGGAACGGCTTCTGGAACTCGTGATCGATGGTGAGGCGCCAGTTGAAGTAATAGGCGTCGCCGTGCGCCGTGCGGAACTCGCGCACCTCCTCGAGCCCGCGCAGCATGCGGCGCGCGACTTCCTCGGGGTCGTCGATGATGATCTGGTAGCGGGCCTGCGCTTTCGGGCCGAGCGTCGCACCGATGAACTCGTCGATCTGCTGGAAGTACGCCCGGCTGCCGGGCGGCCCGGTCATGATGAGCGGCAGCGGCAAGGCCTCGTTCGCCGGGTTCAGCAGGATGCCGAGGACGTACAGGATCTCCTCGGCCGTGCCGACGCCGCCCGGGCAGATGATGATGCCGTGGCCCAGGCGGACGAAGGCCTCGAGCCGCTTTTCCATGTCCGGCATGATCACGAGCTCGTTCACGATCGGGTTCGGCGACTCCGCCGCGATGATGCCGGGCTCCGTGATGCCGATGTAGCGCCCGCCCCGGATCCGCTGCTTGGCGTGACCGATGTTCGCGCCTTTCATCGGGCCCTTCATGGCCCCGGGGCCGCAGCCCGTGCAGATGTGCATGCCGCGCAGGCCGAGCTCGTAGCCCGCGCTCTTCGTGTAGTCGTACTCCTCACGGCTGATCGCATGCCCACCCCAGCACACGACCAGGTTCGGCTTCGCCGGCAGCCTGAGCAGGCGCGCGTTGCGCAGTATGTGGAACACCGCGTCGGTGATGTTCTCCGACGTCTGCAGATCGAAGCGGCTGCTTTCGCGAATCTCGTTGTTGGTGAAGACGATATCGCGCAGCACGGCGAAGACGTGCTCGCGAATGCCACGGATCATCTGCCCGTCGACGAACGCGGATGCGGGCGCGCCGGTGAGTGAAATCTTGAGGCCGCGATCCTCCTGGATGAAGCCGACGCTGAAATCGCGGTAGCGGTCCAGCACCGCGCGCGCGTCGTCGGTGTTGCCGCCGCTGTTCAGCACGGCGAGGATGCAGCGGCGCAGCAGCGGATACAGTCCACCCTCGCCCTGGCTGCGCAGCAACTCCACCTCGGCGTGCGACAGCACCTCGAGGCTGCCTTCCGGCCAGACCTCGGCGTCAACGGTCTTGCCCGTGTCGGGACGGATATCGAAGCTCGATGCGACTGCCTGTGGCAATGGGGTGTCCTCGTCCTCGGCCGCGGGATTCCCTCCCGCGGCTGGCGGTGTGGCCCGTGCGGGCTGCCGGCGGGCCCGGCTCAGGGCAGGATCTCGATCGGCACCCGCTCGGGCGTCATGAGCCAGATGTCGATCATGTCGGAATTCGACACCGCGATGCAGCCGTTGGTCCAGTCGGCGCGCCGGTAATAGGCCGTCGAATAGGTCGGCGTGTTCGGCTGGCCATGAATCATGATCTGCCCGCCGGGATCGGCGCCGCGCGAGCGTGCCTCGCGCCGGTCTTCCGCGTTCGGGTAGGAGATGCGGATCGACAGGAAATAGTCGCTGTGCGGGTTCCGCAGGTCCAGATAATACAGTCCTTCGGGCGTCCGGTTGTCGCCTTCGTGCTGTTTGTCACCGGTCGGCGTGACGCCGAGCGCGATATGGAAGCTCTTCAACACCTCGCCGCCCTGCATGAGATACAGCATGCGGTTCGCCTTCTCGACCACGACCTTGTCCGCCATCGGGAAATCCTTCGCCCTGGCCGCGCAGGTGCAGGCGAGCGCGGCGAGTGCCGTCACGAACGCGAGAGGCACGAGCCTGCGCGAGCTGATTGGCTTCTTCTGCACGTCTACCTTGGCCATGGGCGGGACAGATTAGCAAACCGGCGGGGGCCCCGGCACGATAACCGGTTCGCATTCACGACGGGTGGCGATCCCGGCATCACCCCGCCTTGTTCTCGAGGACGGGGAAATTGAGCTGCGTGCCGAGCTGCACGTTGTGCAGGTCGAGCTCCGGGTTGTACTGCCGGAACAACCACAGCGGCACGGCATAGCGCTCGAGCGAAAGGATCCAGATCGAGTCACCCGATCTCACGACGTGCTCACGCATGCCGGTGATGGTGTACTGGCGGAAGAACGCGTCCTGCTGCTCCTTGTGATAGGCCGAGCGCAGGTTCTCGAAGACGTCCGCGTCCACCCGGCTGAGGTCGAGCTCGATGCGCTCGCCGATCTCGACCGGCCGGCCGAAGGCAAAGCCGTTGATGTCGCGCAGGCGCTGCGTCCTGATCTGCAGCCAGTCGGCGTAGTGGCCGAGCGTCTCGAGCGGTTGCACCTCGATCGTGCCGTCGGCCGCGACGCTGTAGTCGCTCGGATCGGAGAGCAGGCCCGAGCGCAGGGCGCCCATCAGCGTCGAGGCGATGTCGTCGGAAAGCTCGCCCGGCAAGGCGCCCTCGGCGGGATCCGGTGCTTCCCCGTCGTCCTCGGCGGCGGCCGCCACGAGGGCGGCGGTCTCCTCCGCCGCGTCGATGGCCGCGGCAGGCACGTCCTCGACCGGTGCGGCGAGCGCGGGGGTGACCGGTGGCGGGCTCGCCGTCGTCGTCGCCGCGACCACGACCGGTGCCGGGCCCGCCGCCGGCAGGCGCAGCTGCTGGCCCGCGCGGATGCGGTTGCGGTTGCCGAGCCCGTTCAGTGACACCAGCGTCGACACGCGCGTGCCGTACGCCGCCGCGATGCCCGACAGCGTGTCGCCTCTCGCCACCGTATGGAAGAGATCCGGCAGCTGGGCCGTGAAGCGCGATTCGGCAGGCAAGGCCGCCATCCGCTCCGCGAACGGCGCGTCGAGCAGGCCGGCCGGCAGGCGCAACGTGTAATCGCGCGGCAGGTACTTGCTGCCTTGCCAGATCGACGGCTGGAGTGCGGGGTTGTAACGCGAGAGCACGTCGGCGTCGACGCCGAGAGCCGTGGTGAGTGCGGCCGCCGGCACGTAGGCGTCGAGAGTCACGAACTCGTACTGCACGGGGTCATCGGGTACGAGACCGGGGAAATAGCGTTCCGCGTGCTGGTCGACCTCGAGCGCGGCGAGGAACGCCACGTAGAAGTTGCGCGAGGCGAAGCCGAAAGCGCGGCCGTCGTAACGGCGGAGAATGTCGACGTACGCGGTGTCGCCGAATTTGCGCATCGCGCGGCGCACTCCCGCGAGGCCGTGGTTGTAGGCCGTGATCGCCATCGGCCAGTTGCCGGTGATCGAATAGTTGTAGGCGAGCAGCTTGCCGGCGGCGATGGTCGCGAGATACGGATCGTTGCGCTCGTCGAGAATGTGATCGATTTCCAGGTACCGCCTGCCGGTGTCACGCGTGAACTGCCAGATGCCGGAGGCACCGACATGCGAGCGTGCGTCCGGGTTGTACGACGACTCCACGTGCGGCAGTGCGGCGAGCTCGAGCGGGATGCCGAGCTCGCCGAACTCCGTTTCGACGAATTTCCGATAGCGGCCCGCGCGCACGAGGCCGGCGCGGAAGCGATCGGCAAGACCCTGCTGGAAGCGGATGTCGTGTGCGGCGCGTGCGAGCACCTTGCGCGAGACGTTCTCGGGCCATAGCGCGAGCACGCGTCGTTGCTCCTCGCCGAGACCCGCGCGCCCGGCGGTTCCGGCGAGTTGCTCCAGGATCTTGCGGTAATGCTGGCGGCGGGCGTCCACGCGCCGGTGCCGGTCGCGCGCGGACGAGCCCTCGGGAATGTCGATCCGTTCATAGATTACGCCGAGATTTCCGCTATCGTGGAGCACACCCTCGGCGCTGTCGTAGCGCGTGAAGATGGCAACCCAGAAAGCGACGTCCGGCGCGAGCTCCGGCGGCTCCGGGAACGTCTCCGCGGCGTGCGCCTCCAACGTGACGCAAGTCGCACAGAGCAGAATGATGAGGGAGCACAGGCGGCGCGGGCTTGTCATTTGTTCTATTTGAGGTTTCAATCGAAGAACGGATTATAAATAGTTGAATACCGCCCCCATTCCAGCTCGGCTAGAGCGCATTGTGCGAAATGCCCGGGCCCGGCGTCCAGAGGTTCGGGGCAAAATCGCCGGCGCTCGCGCACGCGGCATCTCATGAGACGATTCACCACCCATATCACGCTTCCCGCTCTCCTCGCCAGCGCACTGCTGGCGCCAGGCTGAGGCGCGAGCGCCCGTCCGCTGGCGGTATCCGTGCCGGTCGACGGCAGCTCGATCGGCGCGATCGTCGTGCCGGAAGACGGCCAGCGCGC
>CAZBGV010000096.1:0-13293 GCA_964491485.1 uncultured Woeseiaceae bacterium
ACGAGCTCAACAACTCGCTCACGCCGATCCGCTCGATGGCGACGACCCTGCACACCCGCCTCACCGCCGGCGCGCCCGTCGATTCCCTGCGCGACGATCTCGCCAGCAGCCTCGGCATCATCGCCTCGCGCGCGGAAGCACTCGGCCGTTTCATGACAGGCTATACCATGCTCGCCCGGCTTCCGGCGCCGCGCCGCAAACCGGTGCGCCTCGAGCCGCTGGTGCGGCGGGCGATCGCGATGGACACGCGCGCGAACGTGTTGCTCGAGGGCGAGGACGCGACGATTTCCGTGGATCCCGACCAGATCGAGCAGCTCGTCATCAACCTCGTGAAGAACGCCGTCGATGCCGCGGGTCCGCACGGCGACGTCCGCCTTCGCTGGCGGCTCGACGCGGATGCGCTGCGCCTCGAGGTGCAGGACGACGGCCCGGGCCTTGCGGGAACGGACAACCTGTTCGTCCCGTTCTTCACGACCAAGCCGGGCGGGACGGGCATCGGCCTCGTGCTGTGCCGGCAGATCGCCGAGGCGCACGACGGTACGCTGGTCCTCGAGAACCGGGAAGGCGCTCGCGGCTGCATCGCCCGCCTCGAGCTGCCGGTCAGGCAGCCGGAAATGACGGCCGGCGGGGCGCGCCACGAGAGCTCGGCGAGCAGGTAGGCACTGCGCCGCGAGCGCTGCGCGTGGCGGGCCGTGCCGGCCGCAAGCCGGGGCGGCCGCCCCGGCCGTGGCGTAAAGCGTTACACTGCCGTGAACGACCGCAGCCGGTGGAGGGCGCCGCGATGCGCAATGCGATCTTTCCCGTGGCCTGCCTGTGCCTCGCCGCGGGGTTCGTCCGGGCGGAAGACCAGGCCGTGATCGCCTCCGCCCAGGGAGACGTGATCGTGCATCCGATCGAGCACGCGAGTTTCGTGCTCGAAGCAGGCGACCAGCGGATCGCGTTCGACCCGGTCGGCGGCGCGGATCGCTCGCCCGCGCTGGACGGCGTCGATCTCGTGCTCGTCACCGACATCCACGGCGATCACTTCGATGCCGGCACGCTGGCGGCGCTCGCCGGCAACGGCGCGCGCATCGTCGCGCCGGCGGCGGTCGCCGACCGCATGGATCCGGAGCTCGCGGCCTCGACCACGGTGCTCGCAAACGGCGAGACGACGACCGTCGACGGCGTCGCGATCGAGGCGGTGCCGATGTACAACCTGACGAAGGCGTTCCATCCGAAGGGCCGCGGTAACGGTTACGTGCTCTCGTTGTCCGGCCTGCGCATCTACGTGAGCGGCGACACGGAGGGCACCCGCGAGATGCGCGGGCTGGAGGGCATAGACGTCGCCTTCGTGTGCATGAACCTGCCGTACACCATGGACGTGGAGCAGGCCGCGGACGCGGTCGTCGAGATGCAGCCGCGTATCGTCTACCCCTACCACTACCGCGGCGAAGACGGCTTTGCCGACGTCGATCGTTTCGCCGAGCTCGTAAAAGCCAACAACGACGCGATCGAGGTCCGGCAGCTCGACTGGTATCCGGGGAATTGAGCCGATGCCCGCGCGTCGCACCGCACAGCTCGCGAGCGCCGCCGCGCTGCTCGGCACGCTGGCGCTCCCCGCCTGCAGCACGACGCCGCAATTCCCGGGGGCGCCGCCGGACGTCGTCGAGGATTGCCGGCGCCAGGTGACGGTCCTGACGGAAGGGGATCCCGGCAGCCGGGGCACGGAACCGCTCGCGGGGGAGACGGAGCAGCGCGGCGGCGGCGTCATCGACGAGGCGCGCGCCGCGCGCGAGGATGCGGAAGGCCGCAATCTCGCCGCGTGGCCCGCGGAAGTGCTGCTGTATCGCTGCCTCGCCGCGCGCGGCGTCGAGCTCGACGACGCGCAGAAGCGGGAGCTCGCCGAATGGGAGGCGAACCTGGATCCCGAGTGACGCTCGGGGTCAGTTCTCGTCGCGCCGGAAGTCGATCAGCCAGAGCGGCTGCCAGCTCTCGCCGTCGGGTGTGCGCAGCGCGAGCTGCCAATCCACGGAGCCGTCCCTGCGGCGCTCGAACCGCATGCGGCTCGGCGGAATCCCCGCGGGTCGCTCCGTAAGCAGGAACTCGCCCACGTCACCCGAGAAATGGCCGGTGAACGGCGGCCCGAACTTCGGATCGAGCGTGTCCATCCAGAAGATGCGCCATTCGTGGTCCTCGGGGTAGTACACGCGCACGCTGAAACCGCGTATCGGCTCCGGCTGCTCCATGCCCAGCCAGAAGAAGCGGGCCTTGCCCGTGAAGTTCTCGACGAGGGCGCCGCCGTCCTCGATCAGCCGCACCTGGTTGCGGGCCGCGTAGGGCTCGAAGCGATCGCCCCGGCCGGACCAGATCCGCTGCCTGAGGTTCCAGTCGCCCAGCCAGAAATCGAACGCGCGGGCAGCGCTGCTCGTCCGCGGCTCGGGCAGGGACAGGTCGAGGGCGATCTTCCACTTGCCGCCATCCCGCTGCCAGACCGTCAGGTAGCGATGGGTGTTCGCGTCGTCTTGCTCCTCGTCGGCGGCGCGTTCGGAGTCGACCCACCAGTTGCCGACGGTGTAACCGAGCTCGTCCGGCCACAGCATGGCGGAGGCCGTGGGCTCCCGGCGCAGCCTTTCCGCGCGGCTGGCAACGGCCAGGCTCGCGGCCCGCGGGCCGACCGCGGGGTTCTTCCCGGTGCCGTACAGGAGCCCCCGGTCGGCCCACACGTCGGCCCAGGCCTGCGCGCCGCGCTCCGCGGAATCCCGGGCGAATTGCCGGTCGGCGACCATCAGCTCGTCCGCCTGCGGGAAGGGTTTGCCGCCCTGGCTGCCGCCGCTGCAGGCGGCGGCGCCCAGAAGGACGAGCGGCAACATGAAAGCGAAGAGCCGGCACGCCATCGAATCCTCCACGTCCATCAAACGGCCGAGTATAGGAAACCGCGCGCCCCGCGGGCGAATCAGCGCCCGGCGTAGAAATTACAGCGCCGCGGTAAGAATGGCCCCGGGCAACGGCCAATCCGCGCATGCACCGCGCGGCCGGGCACGGCACGGATATTGCACTGCGACTCCCTCTCGAATCTTCGCACACGCTTGGCGCACGCAGGAGGAACGATGGCCGTCAAACTCTTCGACAACAGGGGCATCGCGCTCGAGGAGCAGATTTTCACCTGGAGGGACCTGGTTCAGAAGCCGATCAGCAAGCTCGACGACGATGCGTTCACACGCGTGCGCATCATCCTGATGAACGGCATCGAGCAGCAGGCGAACCGTTTCCAGCACATCTGCGCGCAAATGAACCGGGACCTGCGCGAGCCGCTCGCGCGGATCCGCCGCGTCGAGCACCACCAGCAGACGATGATCAACTGGCTGTTGTCCGGCGACCACTCCCCGCTCGAAACCACCATCGGCTACGAGCAGGTAGCCATCGAGGTGACCGCGGCGGTCGCGCAACAGGAGCCTGACGAGTACCTTGCCCAGGTGTACCGCTTCGGGCTGCTGGAGGATTTCGACCACTTGTACCGCTATTCGGCCCTGCTCGATCGCCTCGAAGGCAAGGACGCGAACAACATCCTGCAGTCGTACACGGACGTGATTCCGGGCCGGCCGACGTCCATAGAGCACCGGCATCCGCTCGACGACATCCGGGAGCCCTACGACCGTACGGCCGCCGACCCGGTCAGCAAGCTGAACGCGCTGACGATCATGTCCGGCGAGTACCAGACGCGCGATTACTACATGAACATCGGGCCGACGTTCACCGACCCGGTTGCGCGCCTGCTGTATGCCGAAATCGCCTCGATCGAGGAGCAGCACGTGACACAGTACGGCTCGATCATCGATCCGGACGAAACCCTGCTGGAGAAGTGGCTGCTGTACGAGGCCAACGAGGCCTGGAACTACTACAGCTGCATGGAAGCGGAACCGAATCCGCGCATCAAAGCCATCTGGGAGCGCTTCCTCGAGTACGAGCTCGGCCACGTCCGGGTCGTGAGCGAGCTGTTCAAGCAGCACGAGAAGCGCGATCCGGCCGAGATTCTCCCCGAGGCGCTGCCGGACCCGATTCCGTACGAAAGCCAGCGGGATTTCGTGCGAGAGACGCTGCAGCAGGAAGTCGACCTGAGCGCCGCACGGACCGAGTTCGTATCCCGCGCCGAGGAGACGGAGGAGACGCGGAAATACCGCCAGACGCTGAATTCCGAGGGCTCGCCGTCCGACGCGGTCGCGGCCGGCTACCGGTGGCGGCCCGGGACGGAACTTACGAAAGACCAGGCGCAAGCCGCCTGACGCACGACACAGGAGTGAATCAATGGCGAAGTCACCAGAATTGGGCAGAAACCGCACGGGCATCGACATGTCGCCGATGCACAGCGAGCGCATGATCAGTGGCGCCAGGGAGCTCACCCCGCCGGGGCCCGACGACGGGCTCGGCGCCGCGGAAATTGAGCGCCAGTACCTCAGGGAGGCGGATCCGGTCGGATCCGTCCCCATGCCGGGCACCTTGCGCGGTGCCCTGAAGACCGGCGCGAAGAAAGCCACGGGTAAGAACCCGGAGCTCTTCCTCAACAAGCTGGGCCAGCGCCTGGCGTTCGAGCGCAGCGGCGTCAGGCTTTACGAAAGCGTGATCACGCGCTGCGAGGTGGCCGACCAGATGCATGGGGCCGGGCCGGTGACCGCGGACGAGCTGCAGCACATCCGCGACGAGGAGATGCAGCATTTCCGCCTCGTCAGCGACGTGATGGAATCGCTCGGGGCGGATCCCACCGCCGAGACGCCGGATGCCGACGTGATCGGCGTCGCGTCGATGGGCATCCAGAAAGTGCTGAACGATCCGCGCACCACCATCGCGCAATGCCTCGAAATGCTCCTGACCATGGAGATCACCGACAACGCGGCCTGGGAGCTCCTGATCCGGCTCGCCGAGGAGATGGGGCTCAAGGACGCTTCGGAGCAGTTCCAGCGCGCGCTCGAGCAGGAGAAGGAGCACCTGATGACGGTGCGCTCGTGGCTGGAGGAGATGACGATGGCGGAGGCACGCCGCGGCGCGGAGGCCCGCCACTGAGGTGTCCGTTGCCGGCCGCCGTGCCTATGCGGCCGCGAGCTCTGCCGCGTAATGGTGCAGGAGGTCGAGCGCGAGCTCGATCTCCTGCAGGTGCGTGCGAAAGTGCAGCACGGCGAGCCGGAGGGTGAAGCGCCCTTCGAGCAGCGTCGAGGAAATGAACACGCGTCCGTCGTGCTGGATGGCCGCCAGCAGCCGCCGGTTGAAGTCATCCGCGTCGCCGCGCGGCGGCTCGTAGCGATAGGTTACGACCGAGAGATCGGGCGGCGGCCCGGTCTGCCAGCCCGGCGATTCGGCGAGGCGCGCATGGAACCAGCGCGCGAGCGCGAGCTTTTCCTCCAGCGCGGCGCGAAACGGCGCGAGCCCGAACAGCTTGAGCGGCAGCCACAGGCGCAGGCCGCGGAACGGGCGCGACAGCTCGGGTGACAGGTCGGCGGGGGAGAGCTCGACCTCGGGCCGGAAGGCGTCCTGCATGTAGTTCGCGTGGTAGCGGTTGGCGGCGGCCAGCCGCTCGCGGTCGCGCACGACGAGCGCACCGCTGCCGAACGGCAGGAACAGCCCCTTGTGCGGATCGATCACGGCGGAGTCCGAGCGCTCGATGCCGGCCAGCGCGGCCCGGCCGCCCGGGCACAGCAGGAACGCGCCGCCGTAGGCCGCATCGACGTGCAGCCACAGCGCTTCTGCCGCGGCGATGTCCGCGATCTCGTTCACCGGGTCGACTGCACCGACGTCGGTCGTGCCGGCGGTCGCGAGGGCGAGCCACGGGACGAGCCCTGCCTTGCGATCGGCCGCGACGGCGCCGGCGAGCGCGTCCGCGCGCATGCGGTAGCGCGTGTCGACCGGCACGCTGCGGCGCACGCACTCCGACAGCCCGGCGATGCGCAGCGCCTTGTCCATCGAATGATGGCGCTGCTCGCTCATGTAGACGACGTGCCGCGGCAGGTTCGCGGCCTTGATGCCGTGCGCCTCGCGCGCGGCGACCACGGCGCTCAGGTTGGCGATGCTGCCGCCCGAGGTGAGATCGCCGCCGGCCGTCTCGCGCGGATAGCCGACGACCTCCGCGAGCCACTGCACAAGGCGCATCTCCAGGCGCACGGCGCCCGGCGCGGCGAAGAAAACGCCGGAGTAGCGGTTGGTGACATCGGCGAGGAAATCGCCGAGCGCGGACGGGTAGAGGCCGCCGCCCGGAATGTAGCCGAAGGACCCCGGCGACGCGGCGTTGATCCCGGGCGCGATCACTTCCTCGTCGAGGATCGCAAGCGCGCTTTCGATCGCGAGCGGCTCTTCGCCGAAAGGCTTGGCGAGCGCCCCGTCCGGGTCGCCGAAGCCCGCGCGGAAGGCCGGCAGCTCGCCGAGGTTCTCGAGCAGGCGCTCCGTGCGTTCGGCCACGGCCTCGCGCCAGCGCGCACGCGTCTCGGCCGGCGGATCGAGCCGGCGCGCTTCGCGCTCCAAAGCCAGCAACGCATCCCGCGTGCTCGCCTCCTGCCTGGTGTCCTGTGTGCCCATGGCTGCCAGAGTAGCGCGCGGCCGGGATTTCGTCAGGGGCCAGCATCGCCGCGCACCCCTTCGTACCCGTCTTGCGGCGCTGCCCGGCGGCCCCTATGCTCGAATCCCGGACCCAGGAGACCCGGCATGCGACCGGCTCGCCGCTCCGTTCCGCTCCCGCTGCTCGCCTGCCTGCTCGCGTCGCCGCCGCTTCTCGCGGCGCCGCCGGAACCCGCCGGCGTCCACTTCCTGGTCTCGTGCCCGGCCGTGCAGCCGGATTTCGACCGCGCCGTCACGCTGCTGCATTCCTTCGAGTACCCCGAAAGCCTGCGCCGGTTTCGCCGGATTCTCGACCGCGACCCCGGCTGCGCGATGGCGCGCTGGGGCATCGCGATGAGCGTCTGGCATCCGCTGTGGGCGCCGCCCTCCGCGGCCGAGCTCGCGGCAGGCGCGGAGGCCCTGCGGGGCGCGCAAGCGACGCGCATGACGCCGCGCGAGGCGCTCTGGATCGAGGCGGCGCGCGCGTTCTTCGCCGACGCCGACCCTGAGCACCACCGGGCGCGCGCGGTGGCCTACAGCCGGCACATGGAGGCACTGTACGCCGGCGATCACGACGACGCGGAAGCGGCGGTGTTCTATGCGCTGTCGCTGCTCGCGCTCGCGGATCCGCGGGACAAGAGCTACGCCAACCAGTATCACGCCGCGGCCATCCTGAACCGCGTCCGCGAACGGCAGCCGCATCATCCCGGCGTGCTGCACTATCTCATTCACGCCTATGACTATCCGGGGCTCGCCCACCTGGCACTCGGTGCGGCGACCGAATACGCGGACGCGGCCCCCGACTCGGCGCACGCGCAGCACATGCCCGCGCACATCTTCACGCGCCTCGGGCTGTGGGAGCGCGCCATCGCCTCCAACCGCCGCGCCACGGCCGCGGCGGCCGACTACACGGCGCATGCGCACCTGCCGGGGCATTACGACGAGGGTTTTCACAGCATCGACTACGAGATCTACGCGCTGCTGCAGGCGGCCCGCGACGACGAAGCCCGGCGGTTGCTGCAAACGCTCGGCGATCTCGGCAAAGCCGACGTCGACAATTTCAAGGTCGCCTATGCCTACGCGGCGGCGCCGGCGCGTTACGCGCTGGAACGCCGTGCGTGGGACGAGGCGAGCCGGCTCCAGCTCGCGCCCGCCGACTTCCCCTGGCGCGAGTTCCCGTGGGCGGAATCGATCGGGCATTTCGCGCGCGGGCTCGGCGCAGCGCGGGGCGGCGATCTCGGGCTGGCGCGCGCGGAGCTCGCGAAACTTCGCGCCCTGGCGGCCGCCGCCGATCCGACGATGCCGGCCTACTGGCGCGAGGAGATGGCGGTGCAGGCGGACGCGGTCGCCGGCTGGATCGCGCTTGCCGGCGACCGGCAGGACGCGGCGCTGGAGCTCGCGCGCGCCGCGGCCGACCGCGAGGACGCGGTCGACAAGCATCCCGTGACACCGGGCGAATTGCTGCCGGCGCGTGAGCTCTTTGCCGATATGCTGTACGAGGTCGGGCGCTACGCGGACGCGCTCTCTGCCTACCGGCGCGTGCTCGCGTCCGCGCCGCACCGCTACAACGCGGTGCTGGGCGCCGCGCGTTCCGCGGCGCGAGCGGGCGAGCCCGCGTCCGCGCGCGCTTATTACGCGGAGCTCGAGGCCATTGCTCCCGCCGCGCGGCCGGGCAGGGCGAGCCTGGACGAGGCGGCCGCGTTCCTCGCCGCTAAACAGCCCGCGCCACATCCGTAGGAGCCCGCCGTGCGGGCGACAAGGAGGGTCGGTCGCCCGCATGGCAGGCTCCTACGGGACAGGCGATCGTCTGGTCGCCCGCAGGGCGGGCTCCCACGGGATACAGGCGTGTGCGGCAGGAAACGAGTCGCGTCAGGGCTCGAGCTGGCGCAGCGGGCGGATCTCGATGCTACCGACGTGGGCGGCGGGGATGCCCGCGGCGATCTCGATCGCCTGGTCGAGATCGGCGGCCTCGACCAGCCAGAAACCCGCGAGTTGCTCCTTCGTCTCGGCGAACGGGCCGTCCGTCACCGTCTTGCGGCCGTTGCGCACCCGCACCGTGGTCGCCGTACGCACCGGCTGCAGCGCCTCGCCCGCGAGCAGCACGCCTTTTTTCTTCAGCGACGCGTCGTACGCCAGGCACTCGCTGTCCTTCGGGCTCTCGGGCAGCGAATGCAGCTTCTCCTCGTCGCTGTAGACCAGGCACAGGTACTTCATGGCGTCCTCCGGCAAAGTGGGCTTGCAAGGATAGTCGATCGGCGGAACGCACGATCGACGGAACGCGGTCGCGCGCGATGGCAGATGACTGCTCCTGCGTAATCTGCATCCGCGCCATCCCTGGCGCTCCGCGCTCCTGCAACGCAGGAATCGGCATCGGGTGCGAGGTTCGTTCTGTCAGGTGGCCTTGGCGAGCACGGCGCCCCGTGGGCGGCGCCGCGGGCCGCGTTTCAGTGCGACGCCGAGCACCCAGGTCGGGAGCAGGGCGAGCAGGAACACGCCGGCGGTGATCAGGAAACCGTCGCGAAAAGCCAGCGTCGCGGCCTGCGAGTAGAGCGCCTGGCCGAGGAACCAGAACGCCGCCGGTGCCTGCTGCGTGGACGGGAGCCCCGCCGAAGCCAGGAGCCCCGAGAGATGGTCCACCGCCTGCAGGGTGGCGGAATTCCCCGCGGTCTGGGTCGCCGCGAGCGCCGCCCCGTGCAGCGCCGTGCGCTGCGCGACGATCACCGACAGCAGGTTGACGCCGAACGCGCCGCCGAGCTGGCGCATGAAGTTGATCGAGCCGGAGCCCTGGGCAATCTGCTCCGTCGCGAGCACCCGCAGCGAGCCCGCGGTAAGCGCGGGGAAGACGAGCCCGAGCCCGATGCGCGTCAGCACGGTCCACCAGGCGAGGTCCCAAAAGGCGGTGTTCACGTCGATGCGTGCGGTGAGCCACGACGACCAGGCGAAAATCACGAGCCCGACGGCGATGAGCGTGCCCGGGGCGAGCCGGTCGGCGAGGCGGCCGGCGATCGGGAACACGATCACCAGCACGAAACCCGCCGGCATGAGCATCAGGCCGGCCTCGGTCGGCGTGAGGCCCTGCACCGTCTGCACGAACAAAGGCAGCAGGTAGATGGAGCCGAACAGGCCGGCGCCCAGGATGAAGCTCACGACCGAGGCCGCGGCGAACGGCCCGTTCCCGAACAGGGCGAGATCCAGCATCGGATGCGCAGAGTGCTTTTCCCACGCCACGAAGCCCGCGAACGCGGCCGCCGACAGCGCGAAGCCGGCGAGGATCTCGTTCGAGCTCCAACCGAGACGCTGGCCGTTCGCGAGCGTGGAGAGGAGAGTCGCCAGGAACACGCCGAGCAACGCGAGGCCCAGCCAGTCGAAGCGCGGCCGGGGCTGGTCCGGTGCTTCGCGCCCGGGCAGGAACGCCGCGGCGAGCGCGATGCCGCCGATGGCGAACGGCACGCCGAGATAGAACACGTAGCGCCAGTTGAAGTTGTCCATGAGGAGGCCGCCGATCCACGGTCCGAGCGCGGGTGCGAGCACCACGCCGATGCCGTACAGGCCCATTGCCCCGCCGCGCTGCTCCGGCGGGAAAACGCGGAACAGGATGATCATGGCCATCGGCTGCACGATGCCGGCCGCGGCCCCCTGCACGACGCGCGCCAGCACGAGCACGTGCTGGTCGGGCGCAATGCCGCCGAGCAGCGAGCCCGCGAGGAACAGGCCGAGTGCCGCGATGATGCTGCCGCGCTGCCCGATCGCGCGATTCGCCCAGTCCGCGAGCAGCATGGTCGCCGTCATCGCGGCCAGGAACCCCGCCGAGAGCCATTGCGCCTCGACCGGCCCGATGCCGAAGGCGCCCATCACGTCGGGGATCGCGACGTTCACGATGGTGGCGGACAGGATCACCGCGATGGCGGCCACCATCGCGCAGAGCGTCGCGAGCCAGCGGTAGCGCGGACCGCAGCGGGCGAAGAATTCCTCAGTGGACGGCATCGACGGTGACTTCCACCATCATGCCCGGGCGCAGCAGCCCGTCCACCTGGTGCAGGGCGATGCGCACGGGCAGCCGCTGCGCGACCTTGGTGAAGTTGCCGCTCGGGTTGGGGCTCGGCAGCAGCGCGAATTCGCTGGTTGCCGCCTGGCCCAGCCGCACGACTTCGCCGTCGAACTCGCGGTCGGGGTAGGCATCGACGGTGATGGTCGCGTGCGCGCCGAGCCCGAGCTTGCGGAAGTCGGTCTCCTTGAAGTTCGCGTCCACCCAGATCGCTTCCGGATCGTGGTACATCAAGAGCCGCTGACCCGGCGCAACGTACTCGCCCTCGTCGACGAAGGTCTGGTCGACGACGCCGTCGAAGCGCGCCGCAACCGCGTGCCGCATGAGCTCGTAGCGCCGTTCCGCCACGCGGGCGCGCGCTGCTTCTGCTTTCGCCTCCAGCGCGGCGATCTGGCGGTCGAGCACCTCGAGGCGTGTGCGCTCGGAGGCGATGACGGCGAGATCGGCTCGCGCGGAGTCGACGCGGGCGCCCGCTTCGAGCTCGTGCTGCTCTGCGGTCAGGAGCTTCTCGTGCGCGTCCTCGAACAGGTACGCGGCAATGAGCTCCCGTTCCTTCAGCGAGCGGGCGCGCTCGTAATCGCTTTGCAGGTTCTCGAGCTCGGCCTCGCTCGCGCGGTGCTCCGCCTGCGCCGCGGCGAGGGCCGCTTCGCCGGCCCGCCTGCGGCTTTCGAGCTGCTCGGCCAGCAGCGTTTTCTCCGCTTCGAGCTGCCGGATGCCGGCCTCGGCCGCGGCGAGGTCCGCCTCCGCCTCGCTCACCGCGAGCTCCGCGGGCTCTGTGTCGATGCCGACCAGGAGGTCGCCGGCCCGGACGCTGTCGCCGGCGAGCACCGGCCGCTCGGTCACGCGCCCCGCGACCTCGCTGCTCACCGTCACCTCGCGCGCGGCGATGCGGGAATCGTCGGTGTACACGTGCGTGGCCCGGTAGTGCAGCCAGTCGGCTGCGCCGGCCACGGCCGCGAGCGCGAGCACGCCGAGCGCCGCGAAGCGGAAGCGGCGCGGCAGGCGCCGCGGCGGCGGCGTGGCGGCCTCTTCCGGCGGGGAGCCCGCGTCCTCCGGAGCGTCCCCGACCGGGAGGTCGGCTGGCCGGGACGCCGCGTGCATCGCCTCTCTGGAGCGTGCGGCCACGTCAGCAGGCTCCGAGACGTGCGCCGATCTGGCGGAATACGCGCAGGCAGGTCGCGAGGTCTTCGGGCGCCACGTCGGCGAGGATCTCGCGCCGCAACGAGGCGGCGATCCCGGAAATCTCGGCGAGCACCGCGTGCGCGCCGGGTGCGAGGCGCACGTGCTTGGCGCGCCGGTCGCCCTCCGCCGGCACCCGCTCGACCAGTCCCTGGCGCTCGAGCGCGTCGAGCAGCCGCACCAGCGTCGGGCCCTCGACGCCGGCCTGCCGGGCGAGCTCGCGCTGGGTGAGGTCACCCTCGGCGCGCGACAGGAGCAGCAGCGTGCTCCAGCGGGCCTGGGTCAGGCCGGTGTGCCGCAGGCGCTCGTCGAGGACGGTGCGCCAGCGGCGGCTCAGGCGGCCGAGCTCGGAGGAGAACGCCTCGCGCGCAGTGGGGTGGTCGGACATAGATAGCGAACTATAAGATAGCTTGCTATCTATTTCAAGGCGGCGGCGCGAAGCTCCCCGCGATGGCGCGCAAGGCGGCGCGCAGCCGCGCGCGGTCGGCGTCGGTGAACGGCGCGACCCGGCCGGGCTCGTACACTTCGAGGCGCGTCGACCCGATGCGGGCGACGAGCTGCCAGCAGGTGCTGCCGTCCCAGGTGAGCCGGACGTCGTCCTCCGCGGCGTGGCTCATCGCGCCCTCGCCGGTCGTATAGGTGGTGAACTCCCGGCCTCCGATCGTCTCCCGCCGGGCTTCACCCGGCACGGCGCCGCTGCGGATCGCCTTGCATGCTGCCGCGGTGGCCGCGTCGGGCGCGAAGACCGCGACGCCCGCGCTGCCGAAGTTCGTGCCCTCGAAGGCCGTGCCACGCCAGGCGATGCAGGCAAGGAAGCCGTCGTCGCAGGGCGGGATGTAGCTGCCGGCATGTGCCTCCGCTTCCCAGCCCGGGCCGAGGGCCGTGAAATCGCCGGCCGGGTAGCGCAGGGTGAAGCGGCCGTCCGGGTCGCGGTACACGGCACGACCGGGTTCGGCCTGCGCCGCCGCCTCGTTGGCGCCGCCCGCGTCCGTCGGTACATCGCCGCTCCTGCCCGTGCATTGCCACAAGAGCGCCGCGGCCAGGGCCGACAGGAGTTTCGCGCGGCGCCCGGGCATCGGGCCGGGTCAGAGCACCAGCCGGAGTGCGCGGCGCAGCACCGCGGGATCGAGGTCCGGCTCGCGGATCGCCCGGATCGCGAGGCCGCCGAGCAGGCAGCGGATGAGGAAGGCGCGCGCCTCGAGGTCGTCGCTCTCGCTCCCGCCCCGGCGCGACCGGGAGCGCTCCAGCCAGTGCACCACGTCGGGCGACGTGACGCGGTCGGCGTCCCCGAGCGCTTTCGCAATTGCCGGGTCGCGGGTGGCTTCCGCCGTCATCTCGAGCAGCAGCGCGGGGCTCAGCACGCCGTTCTCGCCGTGCTTCCACGCGTGGAACAGCTGCTCGAAGACGGGCACGAGGTCGGCGCCGGTCTCGAGCGCCGCGATGTCGGCGCGCGCGCGCTCGAGCTGGCGCTCGATGATGGCGAGGATGATGGCGCTCTTGCCGTCGAAATAGCG
>CAZBGV010000097.1:0-13254 GCA_964491485.1 uncultured Woeseiaceae bacterium
CGGTCTCGATCTCGAGCTTGCGCAGCTGCTGGCGCAGGCGGCTGATCGTCTGCTCCAGCTCGTCGACGTGGAACTCGACCGAGCTCACCTGCTGGGTCAGCCGCGAGTGATAGATGCTGATCTCGCCGGCCGCGTTCAGGAGGTCTTCGAGGAGCTCGGCGTCGATGCGTGCGAACTCCTGGCGGCCTTCGGCCGCCGCGCGCGCACGGCGCGGCTCCGCGGCGCCCGCGGCCGGCCGCCGGGGAGCGCGAGGCGGCACCGGCTCATGCGGCGGGAGCGGGGGCGGCGCCGCTTCCGGCGCGGCCGGCCGCACGGGTACCGCCGGCGCGGGACCGGCCGGGGAATGCCGGACCGGCGGGCGTTCCGGCGGCGGCGCGGGCCTCGCGGGCGCGACCGGCGGACGCTCCGGCGCCGCCGCGGACTCGGCGGGCGCGACCGGCGGACGCTCCGGCGCCGCCCGGACGGGCTCGGCCGGCGGACGCTCGGGCTCCGGTGCCGCCTCGGCCGGCCCGGCGGCGCTCCCGTCCCGAGCTGCCTCCGCGCTCCCCGGCCCGGCCGGCAGGGAATCGTCCGCCACGAGGGACGGGGCGTCCGGCATGGCCACCGTCGGCTCCTCGCCAGGCGCCGCCTCGAGGATCTCCATGCTGACGGCCGCCGGTTCGGGCGAGAACTCGCCGGCGAGCGTCGGTTCGGGGTCTTGCGCCCCCGCCGCTTCGAGCTCGGCCGCGGCCGCGGATTGTGCCGCTTCGCGGGCCTCGTGCTCCGCGGCTGCTGCCGCTTCCCTGGCGCCGGCCGCCATTGCCGCCGGCCCGGGCGCAGCCTGCCCCGAGGCGCCGCCCTGCGGTGCATCGATCGCCGCGAGGTCGCCCGCGTTGATCTTGCGGATGCGCTGTTCCAGCTCGCCGGCGGGCCGCACCCTGCGGCCGGCCGTCACGGTGTCGCGCATGCGGTGCAGCTCGTCCAGGCTGTGCTGGAGCAGCTCGTCCAGGCGGCTCGACGCCGGCACGCGCCCTTCATCGATGCCGATCAGCAACGTCTCGAGCTCGTGACTCAGGTTGCCCATCGCCGTGATGCCGGCCATGCGCGCGCCGCCCTTCAGCGTGTGCAGGTGGCGCTTCAGCGCCTCCACCTCTTCGCGCGCGCCGCGGTCGCCGGTCCACGCCGCGAGCGCCTTGTCCGCTTCCTCGAGAATCTCGGCCGCCTCGTCCGAGAAGATCGCGGCGATCTCGGCGTCGTACTCGCCGTCCTCGACCGGCTCGATGCCGGCCGCCGTCGCCTCCCCTGCTCCGACGGCGGGCGCCGGCTGCTCCTCGACCGTGGTCGGCGTCTCGATCGCTTCCGTGAGGGCGCCGAGGTTCTGCACGAGCCGTGCGAAATCCGCGCGCTGCCGCTCCGGCCGGTTGATGTCCGCGACGATCTCGCGGATGGCGCGCGCGGCTTCCCCGAGCGCCGCGACCCCGCGCTCGTCCAGGCCCGCCTTGTGGTCGTAAGCGCGCCGCACGAAACGGTTCAGCGCACCGGCGACCGACACGCCGCGCTCGATGTTCGCCATGTTGGCGCTGCCGTGCAGGGTATGGCAGGCGCGATGCAGCTTGTCGGTGGCCAGAAACGGCGGCCGGTGGCCGCGGCATGCCTCGATGAAGGCGTCGATGACCTGGAGGTGCCCTTCCGTCTCCTTCGCGAAGATATCGAGCAGCACCGGATCCATCTCCAGCGCGGCCGGCTCCGCCGCCTGCGACTCGTCCTCGCGCGCGAGAGTGAGCACGGCGGCATTCGGATCGCCCTCGGCGAACGCATTGGCGCGCGTCATGATCAGCGCCAGGTCGGACGCGGGCTCGGTTCCCACCTCGAGCTGCTCGACCAGCTCCGGGACGGCCTTCGCCGCTTCCACGATGAACTGCACCATCGGCGGGGTGCGTGTCAGCGTGCGGTTGATCAGCTTGTTCAGCAGGTTCTCGATCGCCCAGCAGTACTCGCCGATGCGCTCGGCGCCGACCATGCGCCCGCTGCCCTTGAGCGTGTGAAACGAGCGGCGGATGGTGATCAGCGCTTCCATGTCGTCCGGCGCCGCCGCCCACGCCGGCACGTGGCGATCGATGGAAGCGATCTCCTCTTTCGCCTCCTCGATGAACAGCTCGAGCAGCTCGGGATCGAGGTGCTCGGCGTCGGGCGCGACCACCGGCATCGGGATCACGTCGGTGCGGGCGGCCCTCGCGTGCGCGGCATCGGCGCCATCGACGCGCGGCGGCTTGATGGTCTGCGTGGCGCCCGCGTCCGCCTTGTCGCGCTGCAGCCGGCGCTCGAGGTCCTTCAGCACGGCGAGGCAGGAGTCGGCGTTGTCGAGCATGTACTCGGGCTCGCGCCGGCCGGCCTTCATCGTCTCCATGTAGTACTCGATGCTGACGATGGCATCGGCCAGGCGGTCGCGCTCCTTCGAGCTCAGGCGCTTCGGGCCGCTGCCGCCGAGTGCCAGGACCAGCATGCGCCCGATCCGGTCGACGACCTCCATCGCGCGGGTCTTGTCCAGCATCAGGAGCCCGGCCTTGATGCCGCGGATCAGCGCGGGCACGGCATCGACGCCCTGCGAGGAGCCGTTCGCCAGGCTCTGGCTGAACGTCTCCTTGATGCGCGCGAGGTTGATGATGCTTTCGCGCATCACTGCCTCGGCAACCTGCTTGTACTCCGCGTCGTCCGGGGACAGCGCCGGCGCCGCCGCGGCGTCGCGGTCCTGCGGCGCGATCATCCGCACGAGCTCGTGATCGAGCCGGTCCTCGACCTTGAGCAGCGTCGAGGCGATCTCCAGGATGGTCTGCTCGTCGCCGCCGCCGCCGCTCACCACGCCCTTCAGGCGCTCGATCTCGGAATCGATGTCGCCGCGGAGCTCACCCAGGCCCAGCACGCCGAGCGTGTCGCTGATCTTCTTCAGGAGGTCGAGCTGCGGCACGAGCTCGGAGGACTTGTCCATGCCGGTACGGACGTAGATGTCGAGCACGTCCTTCACCCGGCCGAGGTCTTCCCTGATTGCGCCGGCCACGGTCTGCATCAGCTTCACGCTGGGGCCGGACAGGCTCTCGCGCGCGTGCTCCACCTGCTCGTCGCCCGGCAGGAGCTCGGCCAGGTTGAACGCCGCACGGACCTCCGCGATGCGCTTGCCCGCCGAGCTGGAGCGCGCGACGTAATAGAGGAAGTTGTTGAGCAGGTCCGCCACCGGGTGCTCGTCGAACGAGGTCGGTCCCGAGTCGATCAGCAGCTTCAACCGCCGGTCGGTCTGGCCGAGCAGGCGCTTCAGCGCGATCGAGGTCTCGAGGCCGCCGTCGCGCAGCGCTTCCAGCACCGCGCCGGCAATCCACCAGAGCTGGTGCATGTCCTCGCGCGTCGAGCATTTCTCCAGCGCTTCCAGCACGGCCGCGAGCGTCTGCAGGTGCCGCTTCTCGTCGCCGCCCTGGATCCAGCCGAGCAGCGCGAGCTGGAACTTGGGACGCAGCTTCGCGGCGACCTGCACCGGATCCTCGCCGGTCGTCGGCCGCGCGCCGTCGCCCGCCGCCTGCCGCGACGGCGACATGTTGAGCAGCAGCAGCGTGCTCTCGGAGAGCAGCGGCTGGCCGCGCGCCGCGCGCAGGTCGTTCAGCATCGGCAGGAGCACGAGCGCGATGTCGCGGCCGCCGCCGAGCAGGCGCTCGACGTAGGCCGGGAGCTGCACCATGGCGCGGGTCAGCGCGTCGAGGCCGTCTTCCCGCCCCTTGCCGTCACGCAGCCGGGCGAGATGGCCGCACACGGCCTCCATCTCCTCCGCGAGCAGCGCGGCGCCGTAGGTTTCCGTCATGGCGAGCGCGCCGCGCGCCTGGTGCAGCAGGTGCGCGCAGGTGGCGAGCGCCTGCGCGCCGCCGCGGCCTTCGATGCAATCCTCGAGGGCGAGATGCGCGCTCTTCAGCGTCTCCATGAGCTCGTGGCTCACGATCGCGAGCGCGCTGGCAGCGGTCCCGACGGGAGCCGTCTGGCGGGTAGGCGCCTGCATGCCGGAGTCGCTCATCGGCGCCGGATCAGCCCGCCGCGCGGTCCTCGGCCGTGGCAGCGGGCGGCTTGCGCGACAGCGTGCGGGTCGCGAGCGTGCTCGCGGCCAGCGCCGCGCTCGGCAGGGTGAAGCCGGCGACGGTCTGCCTGAGCTGCGAGGCGAGCACGGAGAGCTTGGCCACGGCCGCGGCGGTGGCGCTGGTGGCCTTGCCGGTCTGCTCGCTGATTTCCTTCAGCTTCGCCGTGCGGCGCGTCACGTCGCCGGCCGAGGTGGCCTGCTCCCGCGCCGAGCGCGAGATGTTCTGCACGAGGCTCGCGATCTGGTTCGAGACCTGCTCGATCTCGTCCAGCGCGGCGCCGGCGTTCTCGGCCAGCAGCGCCCCGCCCACCACGTCGGTGGTGCTGCGTTCCATCGAGACCACTGCCTCGTTGGTGTCCGCCTGGATCGTGCGCACCAGCACCTCGATCTGCCGCGTGGCGTTGGTGGAGCGCTCGGCGAGCCGCTGCACCTCGTCCGCGACGACCGCGAAACCGCGTCCCGCCTCGCCGGCCATGGAGGCCTGGATCGACGCGTTCAGGGCGAGGATGTTGGTCTGCTCGGCGATGTCGTTGATCAGCTCGACGATGTTGCCGATCTCCTGCGAGCTCTCGCCCAGGCGCTTGATGCGCTTCGACGTCTCCTGGATGGTCTCGCGGATCGTGTTCATGCCGTCGATCGTGCGGCGCACCGCCTCGCCGCCCTTGTGCGCGACCTCGACCGAGTGACGCGCCACGTCCGACGAGCGCTCGGCGTTGCCGGAGACTTCCTCGATGGAAGCGGCCATGGAGTCGATGGACTCGGTGGCCGCACGGATCTCGCGCGCCTGGTTCTCCGCGGCGCGCGCCATGTGGCTCGCGGTGCTTTCCGTCTGCTTGGCGGCGGAATCCACCATGATGGCGGTCTCGTTGATGGTGGCCACGAGCTCGCGCAGTTTTTCGATGGCGTAGTTGATCGAATCCGCGATGGCGCCGGTGATGTCTTCCGTGACCGTCGCCTCGACGGTCAGGTCGCCGTCCGCGAGGCTGCCGAGCTCGTCGAGCAGCCGCAGGATGGCCTGCTGGTTCCGCTCGTTCTGCTCCGCGTGCATCTTCGAGGCGCGCTCGAACACCGCGGTGCGCGAGTGCAGCCAGGCGAGGATCGCGACCAGCAGCACGGCGAAGCCGATCAGCGCGAGCGGCAGGCGCGGGTCGCCGAGCAGGCCCCGCGCGGCGGGCGGCGCCGCGTCTGCGGCCGCGCGCACGGCGCGCAGCACGGCATCCGCGCCGGCCGAGAGCCCGGCCAGCGCGGTTGCCGGATCGCGCCGCAGGCCGGCCGCCTGCAGCGCACCCGGCACGCGCTCCGCGAGCGCGGCCACGCCGGAGCTCACGGGCTCGAGCAGGCCGGCGGACGCCTCCGGCAAGGCAGCCACGTCCAGCGTGGTCTCGCCGCCGGCGAGGCCGCTGACCAGCGCCTGCATGTACTCGAGATCGGCGGCGAGCCTGCCGGCCGATTCGGGCTCGGCCGTGCCGGCCGCCAGTGCGGCGAGGCCCTGCTCCAGCGCGCGGCCGTGCTCCTGGAACTGCCGGATCGCTTCCGGCGCGCCGGAGGGTTCGACCAGCGCATCCGCGGCCGCGAGCGTGGCCGGCAGGTTCTGGCTCACCCACGCGGCGGCCGTGCGCAGCGTGTCGGCGGCGGCACGGCCTTCGAGCAGCACGCTCGCGTTGCCGCTGATCCGGGTCCACGCGGCGCTGCCGCCCGGCAGGGCGGTGTCCGGCACGCCGGACCTGAGCTCGTCCAGGCGCGCGAGCGCGGTCTTCAGCCGGCTCCACGCCTCGGCATCGCCGGCAACGGCCAGCGCGGCGTGGCGCGCCAGCGACTGCGACAGGAGCGCGAGCTCCGCGTGCGGCTCGGCTTGCTGCTTTGCGTTCTCGAGGTACAGGGCGGCAGCGGCGGCAAGCAAAGCCACCGCGGTGAGGACGGCAAGCAGCATGAACGTCGAGCTGCCCTGGGCGCCTCTCTCGTGCCGCTCTTTGTTATGCGATGTATTGGCCATGGCTGTGCGTCGACCGGAATAGGTATGAATGTGTACGCCTCGACATCAGTCGGCGGCGGCCTGCAGAAACGACCCCGACTGCACGAGCCCGAACAGGTCGAAAACCGGCCAGGTCTCGTGCCCGCGCTGCCACGCCCCGGTGAGATACCGGTCGCAGCGTACAACGGTCGGGGGCCAGCCGTCGCGGAGCTCGTGCTGCATGAAGCGCCGGAATCCCGCGACCTCGTCGACGACGAGCCCGGCCGGGATCTCGCGGTGATTGACCGAGATCACCCGCGCCTGGCGTTTGAGCGACGTGCGGCCGCTCCCGAGGTACATCTTGAGGTCCACCAGCGGCAGCAGGTGCCCCCGCAGGTTCGCGATCCCGAGCACCCAGCGCTTCGCGCCCGGCACGCGCGTCATCGTCTCCGGCAGCATCAGCACCTCGCGGACGGACTCCCGGGCCGCCACGAACTGCTCCTCGCCGATGCGGAAAGCGATGCCGACCCATTCGGTGCCGCTGCCGTCCGCGCTCTGCCCCGTGACCGCGGCGCGGCTGCGCCTCTCGAGCTCCTTCAGGAGCTCGAAGGGCTCGTGCACGAGACCCGCGAGGTCGGCCCCGTTCTTCATTCAGGCGGCCATGACCGCGTTGATCTTATCGACGAGCTGCCTCTCGGCCACCGGCTTGACCAGGTACTCGGCGGCGCCCTGGCGCATGCCCCAGATCTTGTCCGTCTCCTGGTCCTTGGTGGTGATCATGATGACCGGGATGCCGGCGGTGCCGGGATCGCGCGTGAGCTTGCGGGTCGCCTGGAAGCCGTTCATGCCGGGCATTACCACGTCCATCAGGATGCAGTCCGGCTTCTTCGTCTGTGCCTGCCGGATGCCTTCCTCGCCGCTGTCGGCGATCAGGGTCTGGAACCCGTTCTTCTCCAGCATGTTGCGAAACAGGTGCAGCTCGGTCGGCGAGTCGTCGACGATGAGAATTACCGCCATCAGTGCTCCCCTCAATTGATCTGGCTGGAGATCGCGCCCAGCAGCTCGTCCTTGGTGAACGGTTTGGTCAGGTACTGCTCGGAGCCCACGATGCGGCCGCGCGCACGATCGAACAGCCCATCCTTGCTCGACAGCATGATGACCGGCGTGCCGCGGAACGCCTTGTTGTGCTTGATCAGCGAGCACGTCTGGTAACCGTCGAGGCGGGGCATCATGATGTCGACGAAGATGAGGTCGGGCTGGTGATCGGCGATCTTGGAGAGCGCGTCGAACCCGTCGATCGCGGTGAACACCTGGCAGCCTTCTTTCGTCAGCAGGGTCTCGGCCGTGCGGCGGATGGTCTTACTGTCGTCCACGACCAGGATCTTGAGCCCGTTCAGACTGCGCGATGGCCTGTTGCTCACTTGTGTCGCCTCGCCCCCAAGCAGAAGTCGCGATCCTTGTACCACATTGATCTTAGCGCCGCCACGACCCTCGGCACAGCCGGCAAACGGGGGGCAAGCCCGCTGATTTCATTGCGATTTGCCCCGGTTCCGGGCGCCATCGGGCAGCCTCCCCGCAGGCCGGCCGGAATTGCCGCATAATCCGCGGCACAGGGAAGAGGAACGCACATGCCAGCTACCCAATGGCGCCTCGGCGTCGTCATGGACCCGATCGAATCCATCACTCCGAAGAAGGACAGCACGCTCGCGATGCTGCTCGAAGCCGAGCGCCGCGGCCTCGAGATTCACTACATGCGCCAGGGCGACCTGCGGCTCGAGTCGGGCACGGCCTTCGCCCGCACCCGCAGCCTTTCGGTCGTCGACGATCCCGAGAGCTGGTTCAGCCTGGGCGAAGAGCACGACCTCGCGCTCGGCGAGCTCGACGTGATCCTGATGCGCAAGGATCCGCCGTTCGACATGGAGTACGTCTACACGAGCTACATCCTCGAGCGCGCCGAGCTCGAGGGCGCGCTGGTCGTCAACCGGCCGCGGAGCCTGCGCGACATGAACGAGAAGGCGTACACGGCATGGTTCCCCGAGCTGACGCCGGTGACTCTCGTCACGCGCTCGCTCGGCGGCCTGCGCGAATTCCTCGCCGCGCATGGACGCATCGTGGTGAAACCGCTCGACGGCATGGGCGGGCGCTCCGTGTTCGTCGTGACCCCGGGCGACAAGAACGCCAACGTGATCTTCGAAACGCTGACCGACAACGGCCGGCGTTTCGCCATGGCGCAGGTCTTCGTGCCGGAGATCGCCGAGGGCGACAAGCGCATCCTGCTGGTCGACGGCGAGCCCGTGCCGTACGCGCTCGCGCGCGTGCCCGCGCCGGACGACTATCGCGGCAATCTCGCGATGGGCGCGCGCGGCGAGGGCCGCGAGCTCACGGCGCGCGACCGCGAGATCTGCGCCCGGGTCGGGCCGGTGCTGCGCGAGGCGGGCGTCGTCTTCGCCGGGCTCGACGTCATCGGCGATTACGTCACGGAGATCAACGTCACCAGCCCGACCGGCATCCGCGAGCTCGACCGGCAGTTCGGCCTGAACATCGCGGGCACGCTGTTCGATGCGATCGAGGCGCGGCTCCGGTGAGGGCCGGACGGCCTGCCGGCGCGCGCGGCGCCCTCCGGCGAGCGCACGGCAGCCGGGGCACGGCTTGACGCCGGTCTCATCGCAGGCAGGCCGCCGCCGTTAGAATCGGCGGTGACGGAGTGGAGCGGGACCGCATCCGATGACGGACACGACGGCCGACAGCGATGTTTTCGCGGAGCTCGAAGCGGCGGAACAGAGTCCTTTGAGCGGCGCGCGGCCGCGCTCGACCGGCCCCGACCGCCTGCCGCCGATGCTGTTCCTCGCGGCCCTGCTGCACGGCATCCTGATCGTCGGCATCACTTTCAACCCGATGGCCGGCGCCGACTCCGAGGCGATCTCCCTCGAAGTCACCATCGTGGCGGAGCCCGACCGCTCGCTCGCCGGGAACGAGGACGCCGCGTACCTCGCCCAGGCCACCCAGGAAGGCGCCGGCAACACCCTGCTCGAGGTGCGGGCGGGCGCCCTGCCGGATACGAATGCGCCGTTCGAGAACGCCGGCACGGACGACGGCAACGCGCTGCATGACACGCGCGCGGCGGACGCCTCGGCGGACGAGCTGATCGCCACCTCCGCCGCGCGGGAACAGACGGTGCCCGACCTGCCGCGCGACGAGGCGGCGGCGCGCGCCCTGCGGGCGCTCGCGCTGGAGAAAGGCGCCGACCTCACGCTGCCGTTGCCGCAGGACGAGCTCGCGAGCTTTGCGATTCACTCCGACGATCCGCGCGAGCTGGTCACCAGCGTGGATACGCGGGAGTCGGTGATCGCGGGCTACCTGGATCGCTGGAAGCGCAAGATCGAGGCACTCGGGATCGAGTACTTCCCCGCGCAGGCGCTCGCCGAAGGCGCGACCGGCAGCCCGACGCTCGAGGTCACGATCAACGCCGCGGGCGGGCTGGAAGAGGTGGTGCTGCGCCACTCCTCGGGCTCGCGCCGGCTGGACGAGGCGGCGCTCGATATCCTGCGCCGCGCCGCGCCGTTCGATCCCTTTCCCGACGCAGTGAAGCGCGACTACGACCGGCTGCGCTTCGCCTACAAGTGGCAGTTCAAGGAAATCGAGCTGCCCGCCGCCACGCAGGCATCCGCCGCCGGCGAACAGGGATGAGTTAGACTAGGCGCATGGCCCAGACTACGTTCAGCAACCAGCTCCTGATCGCGATGCCCGGCATGCTGGATCCGAATTTCAGCAGCACGGTGACGCTCATCTGCGAGCACAACGCCGAGGGCGCGCTCGGCATCGTCATCAACCGGCCGACCCGCCTGAAGCTCGGCGGCCTCCTGGAGCAGCTCGACGTGCAGGATGCGGATCCTGCCGCCGCCGCGCGGCCCGTGTTCGACGGCGGCCCGGTGGCCCGCGAGCGCGGTTTCGTGCTGCACACGGGCGGCGACAGCGACCGGTTCGAGAGCTCGGTGGCGGTGTCCCCCGACATCCAGCTCACGCTCTCGCGCGACGTCCTCGAGGCCATCGCGAGCGGGCACGGGCCGGCGAAATCGCTGGTCGCCTTGGGCTACGCCGGCTGGCAGCCGGGGCAGCTCGAGGCGGAGATGCTGGCAAACGCCTGGCTCAGCGTTCCGGCGACCCCGGAAATCGTATTCGACGTGCCGTACGGCGAGCGCTGGATGTCGGCGGCGCGCATCGTCGGCGTCGACATCAGCCGGCTCGCGCCGCATGCCGGACACGCCTGACAGCCGCGCTCCCGAAACCGTCATCGCTTTCGATTTCGGCCTGGCCCGCATCGGCGCCGCCGTCGGCCAGGCCGTGACCGGCTCCGCGGGGCCCGCGGGCGCGATCGCGAACACGCCGGACGGACCCGACTGGGGCCGCATCGAGTCGCTGATCGGGGAGTGGCGGCCGGCGCGGCTCATCGTCGGCCTCCCGCTCAACGCGGACGGCTCGCCGTCCCCGCTGTCAGAAGCCGCGAGCGCATTTGCCGCGGAGCTTGCGCGACGCTTTGCCCTGCCCGTGGAGGTCGTGGACGAGCGCTACACCTCGCTCGAGGCGCGCGAGCGCCTGGTGCGGCAGCGGCGGGAAGGACGCCCCGGGCGCATCCGGCGGGCGATGGTGGATGCGGGCGCCGCGGTCCTGATCGCCGAGCGCTGGCTCGCCCGCGGCGGCGCGCGAGAGAGCGGTGAGCCGCGGGCGCCGGATTGCGGGTAAACTGCGTCCCCGCCATGCCGCTTACCGAACCCATCGACACCCGCGCGCAGAGCGACGGCGCCGCGCTCCAGCTGACGTCCGCGGGCCGGCTGCGCCACCTGCTCACGCTGCGCGGATTGTCCCGCGAGCAGCTCACCGCGCTGCTCGATCGCGCCGAGACGTTCCTGAGCCCGCACGGTTCGACCCCGGTACGCAGCCGGGCGCTGGCCGGGCGCACCGTTGCCAACCTGTTCTTCGAGCCGAGCACGCGCACGCGCGCGTCTTTCGATCTCGCCGGCAAGCGCCTCGGCGCCGACGTGCTGAACCTCGACGTCAACACCTCCTCGCGCAAGAAGGGCGAGAGCATCCTCGACATGATCTACACGCTGCAGGCGATGCAGGTGGACGTGTTCGTCGTGCGCGACGCGAGCGCGGGGGTGCCGGCCTACATCGCGCGCCACGTGAGCGAGCACGTGAGCATCCTGAACGCCGGCGAGTCCGACGTGTCGCACCCGACCCAGGGGCTGCTCGACCTGCTGACGATCCGGCAGCACAAACCGGATTTCGCCGCGCTGGCGGTGGCGATCGTCGGCGACATCGCGCATTCGCGCGTGGCGCGCTCGGCGGCCGAGGGCCTGACGACGATGGGGGTGGGCGAGATCCGGCTGGTGTGCCCGCCGGCGCTGGCGCCCGAGCCGGGCTCGATAGAGGGCCGGGTGACGCATCGCCTGGAGGAGGGACTGCGGGACGCGGACGTCGTGATGGCATTGCGCATCCAGCGCGAGCGCATCGGCAACCTCGACGGCATCCCCGGCATCGACGAATACTTTGCGCGTTACGGCGTGAGCCACGAGCGCATGCGGCTCGCGAAGCCCGACGCGATCGTGATGCACCCGGGTCCGATGAACCGCGGCATCGAGATCGAATCGGCGCTCGCGGACAGCCCGTGCTCGGTGATCACGCAGCAGGTGACGAACGGGGTCGCGGTGCGCATGGCGGTGCTCTGCACCGTGATCGAGACGCTACAGGCCGGCGGCGAGCGGTGACGAAAAGCGCGACGGCCGAAAAGCCACACCGCGGCACCATCTTCCTCGAGGAGTGCACGGTGATCGACGTCGCCCGGTTCGCGGGCGAGCAGTACATCCTGCGCCTGCACTCGCCGGAGACGGCGCGCCGGGCAAGGCCGGGCCAGTTCGTCCACATCCGCTGCGACGCGGCGATCCCGATGCGCCGGCCGCTGTCGATCATGCGCGCGAACGCGGTCGAAGGCTGGGTCGAGGTGCTGTTCAAGATCGTGGGACCGGGGCTGCGCTCGCTCGGACGGAAAGCCGTCGGCGATCGCATGAGCCTGCTCGGGCCGATCGGCAACGGGTTCACGCCACGGGAAGAGCATCCGCGGCCGCTCCTCATCGGCGGCGGGGTCGGCATTCCGCCGATGATCTTCCTCGCCGAAACGTTGTGGCAGGACCACCGCGACTGGCAGGCGCTGGTGCTGATGGGCTCCGAGATCCCGTTCCCGTTCGAGCCCGTGCCCTCCGCGATCGTCACGGACTGGTTGCGTGACAAGGCGCTGCACGCCATGCCCCTGCTCGAGGACTGGCGCATTCCGAGCCGGCTCGCGAGCGGTGCAGGGCTGCCGGGCACGTGGCGCGGCAACGTGGCGGAGCTCGCCCGCGTCTGGCTGGCGGCGCAGCCGGCTTCCGTGCTCCGCGAAGTCGAGATCTTCACCTGCGGGCCGACGCGCATGCTCGAGGCCGTCGCGGCCCTCGCGCGCGAGTTCGGCGTGCCCTGCCAGGCCGCGGTCGAGGAGTTCATGGCCTGCGCGGTCGGCGGCTGCGCCGGCTGCACCGTGCTCGTCCAGACGCCGGACGGCCCCGCCATGAAACGCGTCTGCGTCGACGGCCCCGTCTTCGACGCCGCCACCGTCTTCCCCGCCGCCTGACCTTCCCGGCAGGAGCGCGCACCGCGCCGAACGGCGCCGCCCTCGTTGGGATGGTGCCGTGCGTGAACGATGCTGAAGGGAGAGCGTGCCTGCGTTTGTTGCTATGTGGCTGCGTTCGGTCGCCCGCATGGCGGGCTCCTACGGGGACGGGTGGCGGCGTTCCGGAAAAGGGGTCGAACCGACTTTTTCGGCGACCGCCGGTGCAGTTGCCTCGATCCCGGCCGGGAAATTCGGTTCGACCCCTTTTCCGTCAGCCGAAGTTGACGAGGGCTTCGAGGTTCGAGCGCGAGTCGGCGTGCGCCATCGCTTCCTCGAGCGTGATGGTGCCGGCCTTGTAGAGGTTGAGCAGGGCGGAATCGAAGTTCTGGACGCCTTTTTCGTTCGAGTCCTTGAGGGCCTCTTTCACTCCCGCGATCTCGCCCTTCATGATGAGATCCTTGATGTGCGGCGTGTTGAGCATGAGCTCGACGGCGGCGACGCGCTTGCCGGCCCGCGAGCGCACGAGCCGCTGCGAGATGATGGCGCGCAGGTAGTGCGCGAGGTCCATGAAGA
>CAZBGV010000098.1:0-12968 GCA_964491485.1 uncultured Woeseiaceae bacterium
CCGTGTCCATCCGCCACCTCAGTGCTCTTTTCGAGCCCTCCTCGATCGCGCTGATCGGCGCCAGCAACCGGCCGGGCTCGGTCGGCCACGTGCTCTCGCGCAACCTGTTCGAGAGCGGCTTCGCCGGGCCGATCATGACGGTGAATCCAAAGGAGCGCGCGATCCGCTCGACCTTGAGCTACCGCAGCGTCGGCGAGCTCCCCGTCGTCCCGGATCTCGCCGTGATCAGTACGCCGCCCGCGGCCGTGCCGGGGCTCGTGGGCGAGCTCGGCGAGCGCGGCTGCCGGGCCGCCATCGTGATCACCGCGGGGTTCGGCGAGGGTGAGCGGATCGAAGGGCTGGAGCTCATGCAGGCATTGCTCGATGCCGCCGAGCCGCACCTCCTGCGCATCGTGGGGCCGAATTGCCTCGGAGTGATGGCGCCGCACTCCGGCATCAATGCGAGCTTCGCGCACATCGCGCCGCAGAAGGGCGACATAGCCCTGGTGACGCAATCGGGCGCCGTGGCCACCTCGGTCCTCGATTGGGCCGCCGCGCGCGGCATCGGCTTCTCGAAAATCGTGTCGCTGGGCTCCATGAGCGACGTCGACTTCGGGGACATGCTGGACTATCTCGCCCTCGATCCGGCCACACGGTCCATCCTGCTGTACATCGAGGCCGTCACGCACGCGCGCAAGTTCCTGTCCGCGGCGCGCATGGCGGCGCGCACCAAACCGGTGTTCGTGGTGAAGGCCGGCCGCAGCCGCGCCGGCGCACAGGCCGCGCTGTCGCATACCGGCGCGCTCGCCGGCTCCGATGCCGTCTACGAGACGGTTTTCCGGCGGGCGGGCATGCTGCGCGTGCAGACGCTGGACGAGCTGTTGCATGCGGTGGGCACGCTGGCCACAGGGACGCGCGTGCGGGGCGACCGCCTCACGATCCTCACCAACGGCGGCGGCATCGGCGTGCTTGCGGTCGACCAGCTCGCCCAGCAGCGCGGGCAGCTCGCGGTGCTTTCCGAAGCGGCCGTGGCGGCGCTCGACGAAGTCCTGCCCGGTCCGTGGTCGCGCTCGAACCCCGTCGACATCCTGGGCGACGCGGACGGCGCGCGTTACGCGCGGGCGCTCGAGGTCCTGCTCGCGGAAACGGACAGTGACGCGATCCTCGTGCTGAACTGTCCGACGGCGGTCGGCGACAGCGTCGCAGCGGCGCGCGCGGTCGCCGCCGCCGCGTCGACCCGCCGGCGAGCTCCGGTGCTGGCCTGCTGGCTGAGCCGCGGCAAGGCGCTGGAAACCGCCCGGCTGCTCGCGGCCAACGGTATTCCCGTGTTCGACACGCCGGAACAGGCGGTGCGTGCCTTTGGCCACCTGCATCGCTATCACCGCAACCAGCAGTTGCTCATGGAGACGCCGCCGGACGTGTCCGGTCTCACGGCATTCGATCGCCGGAAGGGGCAAGCCGTCATCGAGCGCGCGCTGGGCGAAGGCCGAAGCGTGCTGACCGGGCCGGAGGCCGCCGAGGTGCTCGCCGCGTACGGCATTCCCACCGTGCCCTCCGTGGAGGCGGCGGATGCCGACGCCGCCTGCGAGGCGGCCGAGCGCCTGGGCTTCCCCGTGGTGCTCAAGATCCTGTCGCGCGATATCTCGCACAAATCGGACGTCGGAGGCGTGCAGCTGAATATCGGGTCCGCGAAGGCGCTCCGGCGTGCCGCCGTGGATATGACCGCCTCGGTGCGCCGCAGCGTACCTGGTGCGCGCATCGACGGTTTCATCCTGCAGCCGATGATCCGGCGCCCGCATGCGCACGAGCTCATCGCCGGAGTCGCCGAAGACGCGGTTTTCGGCCCGGTGATCCTCTTCGGGCAAGGCGGAACGGCGGCGGAGGTCATCGCGGACCGGTCGGTCGGGCTGCCGCCGCTCAATATGCTGCTCGCGGAGGACATGATCCGGGAGACGCGCATCGCCCGCCTGCTCGACGGTTACCGCGACCGTCCCGCCGCGGCGCGGGACGCCATCGCGCTCGTGCTGGTGCGGCTCTCCGAGCTCGTCATCACGCTCGATCGCGTGCTCGAGCTCGATATCAACCCGCTCCTCGCGGACCCTGCCGGCGTGCTCGCTCTGGATGCCCGCATCGTGCTCGCGGAGCCGGGCCGCGAGCGGCGGCCGCTCGCGATCCGGCCCTACCCGGCGCAGCTCGAGAAAACGATCGACACGCGCAGCGGCCGGCGCTTTGCGCTGCGGCCCATCCGTCCCGAGGACGAGGCAGCGCTCATTGAAATGCTGCGCCGCTCGACCCGCGAAGACATCCGGCTGCGGTTCTTCGGCGCGATCAAGGAATTCACGCACGCCTTCGCCGCACGCCTGACGCAGATCGATTACGACCGCGAGATGGCGATCGTCGCCATGCCGGAGAACGCGGCCGAAATCGTCGGCGTGGTGCGGCTCGCCGCGGATCCCGATCGGGAAGCGGCCGAGTTCGCCATCATGGTGCGCAGCGATACGAAGGGCAGCGGGCTCGGCTACAGTCTCATGCGCGAGATCATCGAGTACGCGCGGCGCACGGGCATCCGCCTCGTGTTTGGCGAGGTACTGAAAGAAAACGAGCGCATGCTCGCCATCGCGGCGGAGCTCGGGTTCACGGTCCGGCCCGCGCCGGGGGCGTCCGATTCGGTGCGGGTGGAGCTCGCCATGGCGTGAAATGGAGCTTTGGGATTAGACCAAAGGCTTATTGCCGGGTGCGCACCGCAGCGGTGTAGCATTCCTCGGTGACCCCGACAGCACCCATATTTTCGGTGACTTGTCACCTGCGCTCGCTGGCTGTCGTGACGGCGTTGCTCGCGGCCGCCGGTGTGCGGGCCCAGCCATTCGATCCCCTTTCCGACCGGTTCTCGGTGAGCCTCGGCGGCTTCCTGCTGGCGACGGATACGGAGATCCGCGTCGACGGCACCGCCGGACAAGACGGGACCGAATTCGACGTCGAGCGCGAGCTCGGATTCCACGATTCGGATCGCTTCCGCATCGACGGCTATTGGCGCTTCAGTCCGCGCCACAAGCTGCGGGTGATGTATTTCGATACCCGGCGATCGGCCGAGCGCCAGATCGACGACGAGATCACGTTCCGGGACAGGACTTTCCCTGCGGGCACCGGGATCGAATCGAGCTTCGACACCGTCGTCGCCGAGCTGGCCTACGAATGGGCTTTCCTGAAGAAAGAGCGCTACGAGGTGGCGGCAACGATCGGCATTCACAACCTGCGATTCGATCTCGACTTGAGGACGACCGGCGGCCAGCAGATCTCCACCTCCGCGTCGGCGAACGGGCCCCTGCCGGTGCTGGGATTGCGGGGCATCTGGCGCCTGTCGGACCGCTTCTATATCGATGGCCAGGTGCAGTTTTTCCAGATCAGCCTCGATCCCTACGACGGCCGCATCGAGGACTACAACGCCTCGATCGTGTGGCAGGCTTTCGATCGCGTCGGGTTCGGGGCCGGATATAACGCCTTCATCACCCGCCTGGACGTCGATGACGACAACTTCGACGGCCATCTCGAATGGCAATATGACGGCGCACGGATCTTCCTGGTTGCCTCGTTCTGAAAACTGAGGGGCGCCGGGTCGCGGAACCCGCGGTCGGGGCTTCCCACCGCCATGCGCCTGCGCGAGAATCGGATTGCAGGATTGGAAACCCGAACCCCGGTCCGGCGGCCGCGCCGGGCGTGGGCGGCGAGACGCAGGAATCGTCGCGACCGCGCCAGGGCGCAATCGCGAGCGGCCGGATCAGCGACACTCGTCGCTCGAGATGGGCCCAGTGCCATCAGCTTCCCGTCAAAGCGGTCGCATCGATGCCGTGCGGGGAGCGCCGCCGCACTCAGCGTTGCACTCGCGCGAAATCCTGATCTGCGTTTTTGTCGGGATCGGCTACTACTTCGGCGTGCACGCCGGATTCGTGCTGACGCCGGAATCCAGCCCCGTGTCGATGGCCTGGCCGCCGAATGCACTCCTGCTGGCCGGCCTCCTGCTGATGCCGCCGCGCCGCTGGTGGCTGCCCGTCGCCCTCGTCGTGCCTGCCCATTTCGGAGCCGAGCTTGCCCTTGGCGTGCCATGGAACATGGCGGCGTTCTGGTTCTTCACGAATGTGCTCGAGGCACTGCTCGGCGCGAGCCTCGTCGTGCGCTGGCTGGGCGGTCCGCCGAATTTCGAGCAGGTGCGGGACCTCTCGATCTTCATCGTTGCCGTGCTGTCGGCGGTACTCGTTTCTTCGTTCCTGGACGCAGGTTCCGTCGCAGTCGTCGGCTGGCGATACGACGAGTACTGGCAGATCTACCGCACTCGCTCCTTCTCCAATACGCTTGCCGCCCTCACGTTTGCTCCCCCTGTCGTGATCTGGTTCACGAAGGGCATCGGCCTGAGGCGGACCGGCTATTTGCCCCTGCTGGAATTCGTCGCACTGTTCGCCGGCACCTGCATCGCCTCCTTTGTGGCCTTTCGCAACATCTACTCGCCGCAGTTCGCCACGGTGCTTTATGTTCCACTGCCCTTTCTGATCTGGGCGGCACTGCGCTACGGCGTAATTGGCGTGACCCTGTGCAGCGCCGTCGTGGCCGGATTCGCGATCACCGCCGTGCTCCAAGGGCCCGTCCCCTTGTCGATAAGATCGCCGGAAAACGCAGTCCGGACCGTTCAGGTCTTTCTCATCATCGCGGAGTCGTCCCTGATGCTTCTCGCAGCGACGTTTGCCGAGTTGCGGCGTTCAAAAGCAGAAATCGCACGCAAGGAGGAGCGACTGCAACTCGCGCTGCACGCGGCGGAGATGGGCATCTGGACCTGGGACTTCCTCGCAGATCGCGTGACCTGGCGATCAGCACAGGATGAATCCGGTTTCGAAACGAGTACCCGATCCCGGTCGTCGCGGCACCTCCTCAGGCTGGTGCACGAGAGTGACAGGGCCAAGGTCAGCCAGATCTTTCGCGAAGCGCTCCAGCGGCGCGGCAGTGCCGAAGTCGAGTGCCGCTTCGTGGTCGGCCGCCCCCGTCACTGCTGGACTGCGGTAAGGGGACGAGTGCTGACCGATGAGACGGGCGCTCCCGTGCGCATGATCGGCGTGTTCGTGGACATCACCCAGCGCAAGAACCAGGAGCTGCAGACTCGCCTCCACCGCGAGCAGCTCGCCCACCTCGGCAGAGTTTCCGTGCTCGGCGAGCTGTCGGGAGCAATCGCGCACGAGCTGAACCAGCCATTGACTTCCATACTGCTCAACGCACAAGCGACGCTGCGCGACCTGAAGGGGGATTCCCTGGACGTTGCGGAAATGGCCGACTCACTCCAGGAGATTGTCGACGAGGACAAGCGGGCCGGAGAGGTCATTCGTCGCCTGCGCGCATTGCTTCTTCATGGCACGGTCGAAATGCATCCCCTGGACATCAACGAGTGCATCGAAGAAGTGCTGCTCCTCGAAAACACCGACCTGATCGCACATCATGTTGCTATCGACCTGCAATTGGAGAAGCCGAGTCCCTGTGTGATCGGCGACCGCGTACAACTACAGCAAGTGCTTTTGAACCTGGTGCTCAACGCGCGTGACGCGATGGCCGGTAATGCGGCCGAGGATCGCCTGCTCCGGATAGTGAGCACCAGGGAGGACGGGCTCGTCTGCGTTCGGGTATCCGACAATGGCCCCGGCATTCGCGACACGGAATGCATATTCGAGCCCTTCTACTCCACCAAAGGGCATGGCATCGGGATGGGATTGGCCATCTGCCGCTCGATCGTCACGGCGCACGGCGGCCGGATCTGGGCGAGCAATGGGGACGCGCGTGGCGCCACGTTTCATCTGTGCATGCCGTCGTTGTCCGGCGAAGCAGGAACGACCGTCGCTGTGAGCCGGTCACGGGAAGCTCAGCGGCCCACGAGTGAGCGTATGGCGTCGAGGAGCTCGTCACCTTCGACCGGCTTGCGGAAGTAGCGACTCGCGCCCATCGCCAGGCAGCGCGCGCGCGTCTCCGCCTCGTCATAGGCAGTGATCACGATTACCGGCACCCGGCAACCGAGTTGCAGCAGCCGCACCTGGAGCTCGAGGCCCGTCATCCCCGGCATCTGCAGGTCGAGGATCAGGCAGTCGGGAATCCGTTTGGCCAGCGAGTCCAGGAAAACACTGCTGGAAGCGAATGCTTCCGCCTGGTAATTCGCGGAACGCAACAGTCGTACCACCGCCCGGCGCACCGAACCCTCATCGTCGACAACCGCGACCAAAGGTGTCTCGCCGTCCATTGCACCGATTGAATGCCGACGGCGCGCGCTGCGCTATGGGACCTTCGAAGCATTCGAGCTCCCGGACCAGCGCCTCAGATCGGGGAGCTTTGAATCCCTATCTGTTCGGCCGCGTGCACCAGTTGCGCGACGGACCGGACCGCCATCTTGCGCATCACCCGCCCGCGATGAACCTTCACGGTCTTTTCGGAAATCGCCAGGTTCGCCGCGATTTGCTTATTCAGCAAACCGGCCACGACCTGCTCGAACACCTGGCGCTCGCGGCGGGTCAGGGAAGCCACCTTCTGCCGCAGTTGAGCGCGCCGCGCGTCGAGTGCACGAGCATGGCGACCGGTCGCGCAGGCGCGCTCCAGAGCGCGCAGCAGTTCCTCGGCATCGAACGGCTTGGTCAGGAAGTCCACGGCGCCGTCGCGCATGGCCTGCACCGACGTCCGGATATCGCCGCGGCCGGTCACGAACACGATCGGGCAGATGACTCCTCGCTCGGCGAGCACCCGCTGCACATCGAGCCCGGACAGCTCGGGCATTGAAAGGTCGACCACGACGCACATCGGCTCTAGCGATGCCACCTGGGACAGGAAAAGGCTCGGGGAAGAAAAGGGCAGGACTTCGAATCCTTCACTCCTGAGCAGCCGCCCCATGCTGCGCAGAATCGCGGGGTCGTCGTCCAGCAACGCGATAGCGGGCGACACGACGGGATCGCGAGGCGCCGAGGCCCCGGACTGCCGCTCGATTTCTCGTGCCTTCGGCTGCATGACGTCTTCAGGGCCCGCTTCAGCCATTGATTTACCATAATTCGACACCGCTGTCGATACGAGGAAGGCCGCGGGTCGGAGCAGCAACCGACCTGCGGCACGACGTCCCCCGCCCCCATTGGTCCAAGGTCTCATTGGCGCCACAAGGGTCGCTCCGTTAGCTTGCTGTCACGGAACGGGTGAACGGGAGACTGCACATGTTGCGCGTCATGATTCGACTGATCCGCCGCAGCACGCTGGTTGCAGCGCTGTGCGCATTGACGGTGAGCGGAGCGTGGGCAGGCGGACGCCCGAACGACAGCGAGCGAAGCTGGTTCGGCGACATCTCCGTAGGCTGGGCATTCCCCCAGAGCGATGCCAACGACATCCTCGATGATGACTGGACACTCGGCGGAGGCGTCCTGTTCTGGCCCTCCGACTGGTCGATCGGTATTCAAGCCGACGTGAGCTGGGTCAATTTCGACATCTCGAGCGGAGCGATCGACGCCATCAACAATGCCATCGCCCAGGACCCGCAGAATGGCGGACGGGTCGACGACGGTGACGTGGAGGTCTGGCAACTCCTCCTGAACGGCATCTGGAGCCCCGGAAACAACGAAAGCGGCTTCTATATTACGGGGGGTGTCGGTGTGTACTACCTCGACGCGACGGTGACGAACACTGAGCTCGTCTACTATCCGCCGTTCTGCGATCCCTGGTACTACTGGTGGTGCGTGCCCGGCGGCGTGGGGCCGGGCTCCGTGGTCAAGGGCAGCGAGTCCTCGACGGAGTACGGAGTCAATGCCGGATTCGGGTGGGACTTCGACGCGGGAGACGGCAAGGTTTTCCTCGAGGCCAAGTACCACTACATCTCGACGGATTCCGAGGATTTTTATTACGTGCCGGTCACGTTCGGCTTTCGCTGGTAGGTTCAGAGTCATGCAGCAGAATGAAATCACGCGCCGCTTGACGGCATCCTCGCAGACATCGCGATTGTGCGCTCTCCTCGCGGCAGCCTGCGGTGTAACGGTGCTGGGCGGCGCGGCGGCTGCTCAGGAACGAGCCCACGTCGAGAACACTGAAGAGATCACGGCGACGGTCACCGCGATCGAGCCCGAGACGCGCCTGCTGACGCTGCGCAGCGCGGACGGCGGCGAGCTCGTGATCGAAGCGAGCGATCAAGTCCGCAACTTCGAGCAGATCGAAGTGGGCGATCGGGTCGACGTCAGTTTCTACGAAGCCCTGGTCGCCGAGGTGACCGACGCTCCGCCCTCGTCCGAGACAGGCTCGCAGCCGGTCGTCATCGATTCCCGCCGGGCGCCGTTGGGCGAGAGACCTGGGGGAGCGGTCACGCTGGTTCAGACCGCGGTCGTCACGATCGACGCGGTGGATCCGGACGAGAACATCGTCAAGTTCACCGGCCCGGACGGCGAGCCGCGCGAGGTCGCGGTCATGCGCCCCGAGATGCAGAAATTCATCAAGACGCTGAGCCCGGGCGATCGGGTTCAGGTCACCTACGGCGAAGCGCTGGCGGTCGCAGTCCGTCCGAGCGAGAGCTCGGACGAGAGTCCGGGCGAAACGACGGAGTGAAGAAGACCTCCGCCCGGTGACGCGTCAAAAGTGCCAGGCGACGCGGACCAACGGCCATCAGGTAAGCAGCCATCGTGTGCTGCCACGGACGGTGCGGAGGCAGAACATTGCACCTCGAGCCAACACGCCGTCCGGCGTGTCAGGCGCCTTCACCCTCCACGCTTTTTGACCCGCATTGGACGAACAGCCTATAGACGGCGCGGCATGCCGCGCCCATGCTGACAACCGGGAGGTCGGGTTTGGTTACCATGCGAGAATCGCGCGCGATGCGCGCCCCCGGCCCGCCCGCCCCGCGAGGCGCGCGCCCCTTGCGGGCGAGCGTGCTCGCCGCGACGGCGATCGTGATGGCAACAGCGGCGGCCGTCTCGGCCACGTCCTGCGCGCCGGCACAACCGACCGTGCAGATGGGCCCGGAGGCCGAGGTGACGTATGACGGACTGCACCGGGTCAACAATGCCGGGGCCAGCGCGGTATGGATGAAGCCCGATCTCGACCTCCGCGCGTACACGAAACTCATGGTCGTCGGCGCGGGCATGTCGTTCAAGACGGAGGACGAGAACGGCCAGCGCTGGTGGCCGGGCAAGAGCGGCGAAACCGATTTCCCGATCAGCGAAGAAGGCCGCAAACGCCTGCAGCAGGAGATGCGCACCGCGTTCGAGGAAGAGCTCTCGAAGCTTCAGCGATACCAGCTCGTCAGTCAGCCCGGCCCGGGGGTTTTGATGCTGGCGGGAGCCTTGATCGACGTCGTCTCCAAGGTGCCGCCTGTCGATCAATGTACCGGCCGCTGCGATGTCTATCTCACCGACGTCGGCGAAGCGACCCTCGTCCTCGAGCTGCGCGATTCGGTGACGAACGAGGTGCTCGTCAGGGCGGTCGACAGGCGCGCGGCCGGGGTTTCCGGCTGGCCTGTCGAAGCGAACAGCGTCACGGTGTGGTCGGAAGTGCGGCGGCTCGCGCATAGCTGGGCGCGGCTCGTGCGCCAGCGCCTCGAGGGGTTCGATTCCGTGGATGCCGCGCTCGCCGGCTGACCCCGCCTTCAGGCGCCGGTGCGCAGTTCTCCGTCGCGCAGCTGTTCCCGGGCGCGATCGGTGGCGGAGGTCCCGGCTGCGGGCACCTCGACAACCGGCGCGTTCTCCAGCATTTTCCGAGCCACCGCGACCATCGGGGTCATGTCGATCTGGTTGATGAACGTAGAGTAGGTCAGCAGCGCGAGCAGACTGCTCGAGTCGGTCACCCAGGGCGGCAAGTAGCGCGGCAAGCGGCACAATCCCATGCGTGCAAGCTCGGCCAGTGCAGGAAGGTCCTGCAGGTCCAGCTTGCCGCAGAACAGCAGGCGCAGGCAATCCGTCCGCCCGGCGCTGAACATGGCGCGGATCGCATTGCTGACCTGCAGCAGCCCGAAAAGGTAAACGACGTCTTTGGTGAACGGGGCACCGCCCGTAAGAACCCCGCCGCGAAACACCCGGCGCGCGCTCTCGAAGGACTGGTCCGGGTTCCCGGTACGCTCCAGGAAATAGCGGTAGACGTCGAGAAAATCCGCGCCGTCAATGGCCATCTGGATGGCAAACACGCGATCGGCCAGTCGCTGCAGCCGGTCGAGCTCCATCGTGCCGCTGATGATCTCCGCGAACACGGCCAGTCCCTCCTGGGTACGCGTCGTGCAGGGATGGCCGGCGGCCAGCACGGGCAAATCGGTCTGCGCGCGGCCGTTGATCGAAGTTGCGGCGTGGATGAACGCTTCGTGCTGCAGCAGCTGAGCGGCGTCGCGGTCGGTGAACCGGGCGCCGCTCCGGATGCGAATGGCGCTGGCTGTCGCGAGCGCATTCGCGGACAACTTCTCGACGATCTCGACTCTCGGCGCATCTTCGCCGAAATGCCCGGTGACCCGTTCCGCGATGTCCCGGGCGACCTCCTCCGCGGCCCGGTACGTGCGCGGGGCGACGCCGGGATCGATACCGGCGATGCCTTCGATTACTTCCCGGATACGTTGCGCCAGCTCCAGGGAGGTCGCCGGGTAATAGCGCAGCGGTGCCGTCGGTTCGCCATAAAGCCTGCGTGCATGCTCGAAGAATACAGCGGTGCCCATGCCGGCGAGCATGCGCGCGCCACCCTCGATGCTGTCCGCCTGGCGCTCGAACCACAGGTCGACCGGCGAAACGGGCACGATGAGACGACGTACCTCGCGAATCGCATCGACGCTCGGCCTGGGATCGAATCCAGGGTAGCTCACCTCCGGCAGGGCTTGCGCACCGCGCGCAAAAAAGGCCTGCTTTACCGCTGGCGGCCAGTTTATGGATTTCAGGATGCGTACGGGCCGTGCCGCTATGTACAGCAGGCTCGCCACTCTCCTGATCCGGTGGATCTCCGTGTCGTTCGCTGTCGCGGCCATTGAGCCATCATCCAATCAGAACGCGAATGCCACTCCGGCCGAGAGCATGTACACGTCATCGGCGGAGTCGATATCGAAATACTCGTACTCGCCGCGTATCTCGAGAGAGCCCAGCGTGAAGCGGGCCCCGACGCCGTAAGCGGGATCGGTGCCGTCGTCGCTGCCGGTCGCAAGCTCGCCGAGAGTCGTATCCGCATCCCAGTTGATCATTCCGGCCTTGGCAAAAACGCCGATCGGTCCGAGCTCGATGCCCGCGAGCCCGAACAGATCCCAGCCGGTCACGTCCACTTCGATCTCCGTGGCTGCTTCACCGACCGAAGGCGCACCGAGATCCACGTAGCCGCCTTCTATTGCCAGGTCGATTACGGCGAGATCGAAGTTGTATCCTCCGAACGCCTTCCAGGCAAAGTCGCTTTCGTCGAACTCGAACACGTCGTCGATCTCATCTTCGTCGGGCACGTCCACCTGGATCGTGGCGTCCCCGACGCTGCCGCCAATGTAGGCCCCGCTGTCGGCATATGCCGGCGCGGCAACGCCAAAACCGGCGATTGCCAGAAGAACGGCGGCCGGAGCAGCAACGGAGCGCATGTTTCTCGTATCCATAGCAAGTTCTCCTCGGTGATGAGGGGTGAAAGGATTCAACTGCTTAGGGGCCGCCGCACCCGGACGGGATGCGGGGGTCATGATATGCGTATTTTAGTCGAGTATTTACAGACACGGTATTGGACGATGGCCCAATTGCGGCAGCATCAGTGCAGCCAGGGCAGCGCGAGAAATCCTTTGACGACCAGGGCATTGGCCAGATCGACGAAGAACGATCCGGCCAGCGTGATGAGGAGAAACGCTTTCGGCGAAGGCCCGTAGCGCATTGCGACGCTGTCCATCGTAGCCATTGCTACCGGCATCGAGCTCATCCCGAATCCGAGAAATCCGCCGACGGTGACGGCCGCGTCGTAATCGCGGCCGAGCCAGCGAAACAGCAGGAGAATGCCGATGATCGAAGTCACCGCCACCTGCAATACGACGTTGGCGAGCAGGGGACCGATCGCCGCTCCCAGCGTCCAGAGCTTCAAACTCATGATGTACATGACCAGAAAGGCCTGCAGCGCAATTTCTCCTGCACGTTCGATCGGGACGGCGTCGAATCTGGCTCCGATGGCCTCACCCAGGGTGCCGATCGCCGCGCCGGCGAGTATCGCGGTCAGGAAACCCGGCAGAACGAGGCCCGCACTCCTCGCCCACTCGTTCAAGGCGTCTCCCGCGAGAACCGTGGCCACGACAAGCAGCAGCGTCTGAATGATCGTTGCCATCGGAGCCGCGCGCGTCGGCGTGACGGATTCCGGCGCCACCCACGTAGCCGGCGTCCTGCCGGTGGGTCCCTGCAAGTCCCGTCGCCTGATGAGCCAGCCTGTAATCGGTCCGGCCACGATGGCGCCCGCCACGACGGCGAAGGTAGCCGCACCGACGGCCACTTCGGGTGCGTGCTCCAGCCCCATCCTTTTCGCTTCCTCGGCCCATGCCGCGGCAGTCCCCGGGCCGCCGACAAAGGACACGCTGCCGATCAGCAATCCATAAACCGGGTGAGCACCGGCGACGACGGCCGTGAGCATGCCGGTGACGTTCTGGGCCACCAGCAGGATGAGCACGACCGCGCACAGAATCAGGAACGGCCGCCCCCCTGCTCTCAGCGCCGACAATTTCGCCGACAGGCCGACTGTCGTAAAGAAAACGAGCAGAAAGAAATCCGTGAGCCTGGTCCCGAACTCGATCGACGCTCCGCCGAACCGATGGACAAGGGCAATGAGGACGGCGACTACCAGGCCCCCGACGACCGGGGTCGGCACGTTGAGCCGCGCAAGCGCGCCAACGCGGCGGACGATCGCGTTTGCCAGCACGAGGGCGGCCAGCCCCACGGCAAAAGTCGCGAGCTCGGAAAACTGAATGATCAATCTAGTGTCCTGTCCGGCTAATTCCTTGATGTATTTCGGCCCCTTTTTCCGTCCTGCGTCGT
>CAZBGV010000099.1:0-12703 GCA_964491485.1 uncultured Woeseiaceae bacterium
TCGAGGCGCACTTCGCCGCCGGGCCGCTCCAGCTCGCCGCCGACGAGCGCCGCAAACAGCGGGCGATCCTCCTGTGCGACGAGCTCCGGGAACGACCGGCCGACGAGCGCTGCCCGCTCGCGCCCAAGCAGCCGTGCCAGGCTCTCGTTGGCATACAGCAGGCGCCCGTCCGCGCCGATCGTCGCCGCGCCCTGCTGCATGTGCTCGACGAGCACGCGGAACGGGCCGTCTATGCCTTCCAGCACGTAGACGCGCTCCCGCTCCTGCCTGGAAACGACGAAGGCGTCGACGCGACCTTCGCGGATCGCCTGTATGCAATCCTCGGCCTCGCGCAGGCGGCTGCGCAGCCGGTCGGTCTCCGTCCTCAGTTGCTCGAACTTACTCATGGGTCTCCTTCCGCCCGGTCACCCCTTAGTGATGCGCAGACCATTGAGCACGCGCTCGGTGTCGGACAGGTCGCCGATGATGCGCCGCACCGGCCAGGGAGCCTTGCGCACGAGGGTGGGTATTGCGACGATCTGGTCGCTCCGGGCGAGCTCCGGATGCTGCACCAGATCCACGACCTCCACGCGCGACCTGTCGCGGAGGTACTGCTGGCAGATGTTGTCCAGGTTTTCGACGGCAGCGAGGCTGCGCGGCGTCTGCCCTGCGATGTAGAGCGTGAATTCCCATGTCCTGCCCGGCCAGGATTCGAGCGAGGTCGGGTGAGCCGCCGGCCGCGGTCTTTTCATCGGGCACTCCCAGGGCGCTCCGTGGCGGGATGCGGCTTCGCTTCCGCGGCCGGAACGTCGTAGTTCCGGCGGCGGCACGCCCGGCCGCGTCCCGCCACGCTCGCGGCGACGTCATCGTGGTTCAGCGGAGTCCTCAGCCTGAGTCTAGCCCGCTTTCTCCGCGGCGGCGGACGCGTCACAGCGACGCGTCGCGGCGGCGCGCCAGGCGCAAGCGTGCGGTCGCGGCGGCCTCCGCGCCGGCCTCATTGTCCTCGAGCTCACTCCGCAGCTCTTCTTCTTCCGCTTCGAACTCCGCCTCCAGTGCCCTGATCCGGCTTTGCAGCACCTGCCGCTTGCGGTCGAGCGTGCGCCGCCGCCGTTCCGCTTCCCGATCGCGCGAGAGTTGCTCGGCTCTCTCGAGCTCCTCGCGGGCGACCCGGGCGGAGCCGGTCAGCACGCCGTCGGCGTCGACGAAGACGCCCACGAGATCGACACCCCTGTTCGTGATCAGGAACTCGCGAAGCTGGTTGGAATGCGCCATGCCGCGCGACTTCAGCACGTACATGACGCGGTTGCGCTCGCCGTTCGACTCGACGTCGCGCAGCAGGAGCCATGTGTCCGCCACGGAGGACACGTTGACGTCCGTCTCCTCCAGGCCGTGAGCTCCCGAGAGGTTCGTGAGGAGCGCGGTGATGGCGCGCGACTTCAAAAAATCGATCAGGCGCGTCAGCGTGCTGCGCACGTCCTGCTCCGTTCCCGCGGCGATGAGATTGCTGATCGGATCGACGATCACGACGGCGGGCTCGTGCAGGTTCACCAGCTTCTGCATTTCGGCCAGGTGCAGCTCGAGCCCCTGGCGCGTCGGCCGGCTCGCATGGAAGCGGATCAGGCCGCTTTCGATGTGCGGCGCGAAGTCGATGCCGATCGAGCGCATGTTCCTGAGGAACTGCGCCTGGGATTCCTCGAACGCGAAGAACAGGCATTTCTCCCCGCGCTCGCACGTGCTGAGCGCGAGATGTGCGGCGACGCTGGACTTGCCGGTGCCGGCGGTGCCGCTCACGAGAACCGTGCTGCCCCGGAAGTACCCGCCGCCGGCCAGCATGTCGTCCAGTCCCGGAATACCCGTCGTGACGCGCTCCACCGGGGCGTCGTGCTGCAGCTCGAGCGACGTGATCGGCAGGACCGTGATGCCGTCCGCGTCGATGAGGAACGGGTACTCGTTGGTGCCGTGCGCGGAGCCGCGGTACTTGACGACGCGCAGCCGCCGCGTCGAAACGTGCCCGTCGATCCGGTGATCGAGCACGATCACGCAGTCGGACACGTATTCTTCGAGTCCGCTGCGGGTCAGGACGCCGTCCCCGCGCTCCCCCGTGGCGACGGCGGTCACCCCGCGGTCCTTCAGCCAGCGCAACAGCCGGTGGAGCTCGGCGCGCAGGAGCGCCTGGTCGCGGAAGCCGCCGAACAGCGACTCGAGCGTATCGAGCACGACGCGCTTCGCGCCGACCGAGCGGATCGCGAGCTCGAGGCGGATGAACAGGCCTTCGAGATCGTAGCCGTCGAGCTCCTCGATGTCCGCACGATCGATGTGGACGTGATCGACGACGAGGCGCTTCTCGGCCTGCAGCGCCGCGAGATCGTAGCCGAGGGAGCTCACGTTCTGCGCGAGCTCGTCGGCCGTGTCCTCGAAGGTCATGAACACGCCCGGCTCGCCGTAGCGCGTCGCGCCGTTGACGAGGAAAACCGCGGATATCAGGGTCTTGCCGCAACCGGCATCGCCGCAGATCAGCGTCGGGCGTCCGCTCGGCAGGCCGCCGCCGGTGATTTCATCGAGTCCTGCGATGCCGGTCGGCGATTTGGGCAATTGTCCGGGACGTGGTCGAGCCACTGCTTGCGCTTCCGTGTTCGCGTCCCCCCGGACCGACCGGAAGTCTACTACGCTTCGCCCGCATGGCAACGATCGGCCGGGGCGCGGGCGCGCCGCCCACCCGGGGTATGGGGCGGCGCGCCGGGAAATACGGTCCGCGCGGACCGTATGCGAGCCGGCGCGCCGCGCCCGCCACCCGGTGCCCCGCTCAACGCAGGCGCCGGGCGAAGAGCGGTGCGGCGACGGAGCGGTCGAGTTGCGCCGCGAGCGCCTGTTCCAGCGAGGCCTCGCTGAACACGGCGACGCCGCCGGCGCTGCCGGCCGGCATCAGCGACTGCACCGCGCTGCTGACGCCGTGCCAGGCTTCGTACACGAACGCGAGGCGCGAGCGCGGAACGCTGGGATCGTCGAGGCCGGGGTAGCACTGGCTCAGGTCCCCGCTCAGGCAGTAGTCGCCCGGGTCGGGCGGCTCCCAGCCGATCGCGAGGCTGAAGGACCGGAACGCCTGCGTGAACGCGCGCGTGGTGACTTCGGCCGTTCGCCGGCACACCCGCCGGTCGCCGCCGAACGCAGCGGCGAGCGGGCGGACGGCCGATGGCGCCGGCTTCGCCTCGGTCGCGGCGCGCCAGACGTATTCCCTGACGGTCTTTGCGAGCACCTCGCAATCCTCGTTGGAAAGCTCGGGCTGCGCGGCGGCCGCGGCGGCACCGGCGAGCAGCGCGAGCGCGGCAATGGGCGGGATCCTCGACATGGCTTCTTCCTCGCTGAAGGATGACGCGCCCAGCCTGCCCCGCCCGCGCGCCGGCAGACAGGCGCATTTGTCGGCAAAACGCGCGGCATACCGGGAGAGTAAAATTCGACCGCAAGGAACGGAGTGCGGACACGGCGCGCGAGGCCTAGCTTGGGCGCCGTTCCCCCATTCCAGGACAGAGTAAGATGACCCAGAGACAACTTGCCGGGGCGGCGAGCGCCACCGAGAACGATCCCCGCTGGGCGGCCATCGTCGCGCGCGACAAAGCGGCCGACGGCAGCTTCTGGTATTCCGTGCGGACGACCGGCGTCTACTGCCGCCCGTCCTGCGGTGCGCGCCGGCCACGGCCGGAAAACGTGCAATTCCACGCGAGCGTCGAGGCGGCAGAGCGCGCGGGCTTTCGCCCGTGCCGCCGTTGCCGGCCCGATCGCGTCGGCACGGCCGACCGGGCCACCGCGGCGGTTGTGGAGGTCTGCCGGCGGATCGAGCAGGCGATCGCGGAGGGCAGCGCGCCGCCCGTGCTGGAGGAGCTCGCGCGCGGCGTCGGCATGAGTCCCTGGCACCTGCATCGGCTGTTCCGCCGGGACACCGGTCTCACGCCGCGGCAGTACGCGGCGGCGCAGCGCGCGACGCGGCTCGCCGCGGGCCTCGAACGCGGCGAGAGCGTGACCGCGGCCATCATGGATGCCGGCTACAACTCGAGCTCGCGCTTCTACGAAGGCGCGAACGCACGGCTCGGGATGACCCCGACGCGCTATCGCGCCGGGGGCGCCGACACCGACATCCGGTTCGCGGTCGGGCAGTGCTCGCTCGGCGCCATCCTGGTCGCGCAGAGCGAGCGCGGCATCTGCGCGATCTCCCTCGGGGACGATCCGCAGGCCCTGGTGCGCGACCTCGAGGACCGCTTCCCGCGGGCGAACCTGATCGGCGGCGATGCAGCCTTCGAGGGCACGGTGGCGCAAGTCGTCGGGTTCGTCGAGAACCCGGCCCGCGGGCTCGACCTGCCGCTCGACATCCGCGGGACCGCGTTCCAGCAGCGCGTCTGGCAGGCGTTGCGCGAGCTGCCCGCCGGCGCACGGGTGAGCTATCGCGAGGTCGCCGAGCGCATCGGTTCCCCGCGGGCCGTGCGCGCGGTCGCCCAGGCCTGCGGCGCGAACACGCTGGCGGTGGCGATTCCCTGCCATCGCGTCGTGCGCACCGACGGCGACCTGTCCGGCTACCGCTGGGGCATCGCGCGCAAGGCGGCACTGCTCGCGCGCGAGGCCCGGGCATGAGCACGCCGGGCGCGGCGCGGGTGGCGCAGCCGCGGGAGCCGGTCGACGTCGACTGGCCGGCGGTCGCGCGCGAGCTGGACGAACGAGGTGCTGCGGTGCTCCCGCGACTGCTGGCCCCGGGGGACTGCGCCGCGGTCAAGGGGCTCTGGAATCGCGAGGCCGCGTTTCGCAGCCGCGTCGTCATGGCGCGCCACAACTTCGGGCGGGGCGAGTACCGCTATTTCGCTCACCCCCTGCCGGCCATCGTCGCGCGGCTGCGGAGCGAGTTGTATGCCCGGCTGGCACCGGTGGCCAACGAGTGGGGCCGGCGCCTGCGCACCGGCGTCGAATTTCCGGCGGAGCACCGGCGTTTCCTGGCGCGCTGCCATGCGGCCGGGCAGACCCGGCCGACGCCGCTCCTGTTGCGCTACGGCCCCGGCGACTACAACTGCCTGCACCAGGATCTCTACGGCGAGCACGTCTTCCCGCTGCAGGTGGCCGTGCTGCTTTCCGAGCCCGGACGGGATTTCACGGGCGGCGAGCTCGTGCTCACCGAGCAGCGCCCGCGCATGCAGTCGCGTGCCGAAGTGGTGCCGCTGCAATCCGGAGACGCGGTCGTGTTCGCCGTGAACCAGCGGCCGGTTCGCGGCAGCCGCGGCGACTACCGGGTCGTGATGCGGCACGGCGTGAGCCGTGTACGCACGGGCTTGCGTTACACGCTCGGCATCATCTTCCACGACGCCCGCTGAGCGGCGCACGGCCCGGCGCGCGTTCCTGCGGCCAGGCCGCAGGGACACGCACCGGCGGCGCGGTCAGTACGTGCTGGAGTCGTCGCTCTCGCTCGCGTTCTCGCTGCTCTTGCGCAGCGACTGCAGCTTCTCGCGGGTCATCTCCGAGCGGAGCTGGCCTTCGGTCGTGGTCGACAGCTCGGAGACCGGGAGCACGATTTCCGTGGCGCCGATACCGAGAAAGCCGCCGTCGAGCCGCACGCGCGCGAGCTGCTCGCCGTCCTCGTTCATGACGATACCGGCGACCTCGCCGACTTCCTCGCCTTCCGCCGAGACCACCGTCTTGCCCCTCAGGTCGGAGGTCGTCATGGCCGGCCCTTCGCCGCGCGCGGTTCCCCCGGTCGCCCCCGCCACTGTCCCGGTCGTGTCCCTGGCCGCTTCGGCCGCTTGCCCGGGCGCCTCGCGGGCCGCTCCGGCAGCCGTCCCGGCGGCACCGGCCGCCGCCCCGGCCGCCGCACCGGCTTTACCGCCGCTGCGACCGCTGCCGCCCTGGCCCGCCGCCATCTGCATCGGCATCGACTCGTCGGGGTCCGCCGCGCTTGCCATCTGCGTCTCGAAATTGAGCTCCTCGACGTACGCGGATTGCCGTCCCTGCTGCGCTTCCTGGAGCGCCTGCGCAGCGTACTTGCGCGCCTCTTCCACGCTGCGCTTGCCCTCGACGATGTCATGCGCCAGGTTCAGCGCGAGGACGTTGGTTTCTTCCCGGTCGCAGCCCGCCGAGAGCTCCCCGCTCGTACGATAGGGCACGAGGCTGCCGTCGAACTTCACCAGCGCGGCCACCTTGTCCTCGGGCACCTTGTAATTGATGAACTGCTGGAGGACGTCCTTGTGCGGGACCGGAAAATTGTGCTGCACCTCGTTCTTGTGCACGATCGTCCGGAGCCACGGCCCGTTGTTTTCCCATACCAGCATGTCGTTCGTGACCGCGTCGGGCTCGCCGTATTTCTGCAGCATCTGCTGCGCCGCCTGCTGTGCGCTTGCGGGCCAGTCCTGGATGACCTGCCGCGCCTGCATCTGCCCGGAGCCGGCCTGCGACATGCCCTGAGGCGCTGCCCACGCGAGGGACGCCGACAGCAGCACGATCGCTCCGCTGAACGGGAATGCGCCGTGTATCGATCGTTTCATTTCGGATACCTCCTGAAGGGGTGAGGTCTGAGCGGAAGCCTGCTCGCGGTGCAATATTTGTGCCCCCGGAGGCGGAGGGCGGACGGGGATGATAAGGAGGCGAATGCCTTGATTCTGCGCGCGCCGCCCTCGGTTGCCGGATACGCGAGCGGCGGGCCGTGCTTCAAGCTCGTGTAAGAATTCCGCGGCGGCCGCAATTTCCTCTTTAACGCCCGGCCTGCTCCAGCAGGCGCAGGAGGTCGCGGTGACCGGCAGGCTTGCCCACGTGGTGATCGAAACCCGCCTCGCGTGAACGGCGGCGGTCCTCGTCCTGGCAGTAGCCGGAAAGCGCGATCAGCAGCACGTTCGCGAGCGCCGGGTCGGCCCGGAGCCGCCGCGCGACCTCGTAGCCGTCGATCTCCGGCAGGCCGATATCGAGCAGGATCACGTCCGGGCGTACCTCGGCCGCCGCCGCGAGCGCGGCCGGCCCGCTGTAGGCCCGGTGCACCTCGTGGCCGGAGAATTCGAGCAGGTGCGAGAGGCTTTGCGCCGCATCCTCGTTGTCGTCCACCACCAGCACCCGGCGGCGCACGGTGCCGGCCGAAGCGCCCTGTGCGTCGGGCTCCGGCTTTTCCGGATCCGGGGCTTCCTGCGTGCCGGGCAGGGTGACGACGAACTCGCTGCCCCGGCCCTCACCCTCGCTGCGGGCCTCGATGCTGCCGCCGTGTATCTCGGTGATCGACTTCGCGAGCGAAAGCCCGATCCCCAGCCCGCCCGCGGCGCGGTCCGGGGACTGTTCGGACTGGGCGAACGGCTCGAACACGTTCGCCAAAAGCTCGGCGGACATGCCGATGCCGTTGTCGCGCACGGTGAGCACCACGCGGCCGTCGCGCGCAGCGGCCTCGACTTCGATCCGCCCGCCGGGCGGAGTGAACCTGGCGGCGTTCGTCAGCAGGTTGACGAGCACCTGCTCGACGCGGGTCGGATCGCCGTGCACGGCGAGCGGCCGGCGCGGCAGCCGCACCTCGAGCGCATGCTGTTGCTCTTCCAGCGCGGAACGGACCGACTCCACCGCCTGCTCGACCACCGTGCGGACGTCGAGCGTTTGCTTGCGCAGCCGGACCACGCCGCGCGAGATGCGCGACAGGTCCATGAGGTCGTCCACCAGGTGGACCAGGTGACCCATCTGGCGCTCCATCATGCGCCGCGTGACGTCGAGGCGCCCGGCCGCATCCGGCAGCCCCAGGAGCTCGACCGCGCTCGCGAGGACGGCCAGCGGGTTGCGCAGCTCGTGCGCGAGCATCGCAAGGAACTGGTCCTTGTTGCGATCCGCCTGCGCCATGGCGTTCGCGATGCGCCTCGCTTCCGTGATGTCGCGCGAAATCTTGGAGGCGCCGATCACCCGCCCGCGGGAATCGAGGATGGGTGAAATGGCGAGCGAGACGTCCAGCCGCCGGCCATCCTTCGTGAGGCGCACGGTCTCGAAATGCTCGATGCGCTCGCCGCAGCGCAGCCGGGCCAGGATCTCCTCCTCCTCTCCGACCAGCTCCCCGGGGATGATCGTGGTGATCGGGCGGCCGATGATCTCGTCGGCGCGCCAGCCGAAGATGCGTTCCGCGCCGCCGTTCCACGTCTGCACGATACCGTTCAGGTCCTTGCTGATGATCGCGTCGTCGGAGGAGGCGACGATGGCGGCGAGCCGCGCCTGGTCGCGCTCCGCGCGCCACTCCCCGGTGCGATCGACCAGCAGGTTCGTCGCGCCGGTGATCCTGCCTGCCGGATCGAAAGTCGGTGTGGCGTTGGCCTGGACGTAACGGTGTGTCCCGTCCGGGCGCTCGATCACGAATTCGCCGCGCACGAACCGACCTTCGCGCACCGCCTGTACGATCGGCCATTTCTCCGGGGGCAACTCGCCGCCTTGCAGGTCGAACATGCGCCATGGTCCGGTCCAGATCGCCTCGCCGGCGCCGGGTGCGCCGCCCCACAATTCGACGGCGGCGTCGTTGTAGAGCTGGATGCGGCCGTCCGCGTCGCAGGTGTAGAGCGCGGCGGGGAGGGTGTGGATGAACTCGCGATGCCGGGATTCGCTGGCGCGCAGCCTCGCGTTCGCTGCCTCGAGCTCGTCGATCGTCCGCACGTCGTTGCGTTCCTTGCGTCGGTGCTTCCGGCGATGCCCGCCGGGGCGTGATCCGGCGGGCGCCCCGGCGTCGCCGGGCGGATCGGTCGGGGGGCTCATCGGCGGGTCCGCTGCATGGGCCGGGAAGGGCTCTCAAGGGGAAAGCTCGCGGCCCGTGCCGGCCGGCGGAGGCCCGCGAAGCGGCACAGATTAGCACCAATCGGTGCCGCCCTGCTTCGTGTGTCACGACGTGAAACCGGCTTCCGGGGGGCTCCTGGCCGGCGTTGGACGCGGAAGGTGGACGCTGTTTTGAGCATCCTGTTAGAGTCCCTGCCCGAACTGACCTGCTCGGAGTCCTCGATGGATCTGTTTCGCACCAAGGCGATCGGCACGGACGTGCACGGCGAGACGGGGCTGCTGCGCACGCTGGGCGCCGGCGACCTCGTGCTGCTCGGGATCGGCGCCATCATCGGCGCGGGGGTTTTCGTACTGACCGGCGTGGCCGCGGCGACCCAGGCCGGGCCGGCGCTGGTCCTGTCGTTCGTGCTCGCCGGCTTCGCCTGCGTGTTCGCCGGGCTGTGTTACGCGGAGCTCGCGTCGACGGTCGGGGGCTGCGGCAGCGCCTACGGTTATGCGTATGCGGCGCTCGGCGAGATCGTCGCCTGGGTCATCGGCTGGGCGCTGGTGCTGGAGTACGGCATGGCGGTCTCGGCCGTCGCGGTCGGCTGGTCCGGTTACTTCAACAATGCCCTGGCCGCGGCGGGGCTGGAGCTGCCGAAGGCGCTCTCGGCAGCGCCGGGGGCCGGCGGCGTCGTCAACCTGCCGGCCATGCTCATCATCGCGCTGCTCGGGATATTGCTCTCCTTCGGGGTGCGCAACAGCGCGCGCTTCAACGCCGCGATCGTGCTCATCAAGCTGACCGCCATCGGTATTTTCATCGTGATCGCGGCCGGTAACGTGGATCCCGCCAACTGGCGTCCGTTCCTGCCGTTCGGCTGGCAAGGCGTCGTCAACGGGGCGGCACTCATTTTCTTCGCCTACATCGGGTTCGACGCCGTGTCGACCGCAGCCGAGGAAACCCGCCAGCCGCAGCGCGACATGCCGATCGGCATCATCGGCTCGCTCGTCGTGTGCACGCTCATTTATATGGTGGTCGCCGGGCTGCTCACCGGGATCGCGCCTTATCCGACGCTCGACACCCCGTCCCCGGTTTCCGAGGCGCTGCTGAACCTGGGCTATCGCTGGGGCGCGGCGGTCGTCGCCGCCGGCGCCATCGCCGGCCTCACGTCGGTCATGCTGGTCATGTACTATGGCCTTTCGCGTGTGCTGTTCGCGATGTCCCGGGATTCGTTGCTGCCGGAAAGTTTCGCGAAGTTGCACCCGCGCACCCGCACGCCGGTTTTCGTCATCGCACTGATCGGGGTGATCGCCGCGTGTGCGGCGGGGTTCACGCCCATCGACGCCATTGCGCAGCTCGTGAACATCGGGACGCTGTTCGCGTTCGTGATCGTGTGCATCGGGGTGCTGGTTCTGCGCCACACGCGGCCGGACCTCGAGCGACCGTTCCGGGTTCCGTTCAGCCCCGTGTTCCCGCTGCTCGGAGTAGCCACCTGCATCTACCTGATGCTGAACCTGAGCCTGAACACCTGGGGCTATTTCCTGATCTGGATGGTGATCGGGCTCGTCATCTACGGTGGCTATTCCGTGCGCCACGCACGGCAGCCCCGGAGCTCGGAAACGTAAACGGTTCGAGGAGCCTTCCGACTTTGCCGTACGCTGAGCGCGGGCGGCCGGCCGTGTCGCCCGTGGGCGCGGCCGCCGTCCTCCCGATAACGTCATGAACGAGGTCCCGCAATGGGCGTGGATCGGCTTTGTGTCGACCCTGTTCGTGCTGCTCGCCATCGACCTCTACAGCCATCGCGGCGCTCACCAGCGCACCCGCCGCGCCGACGTCATGTGGAGCATCCTCTGGATCTCCGTCGGCCTCGGGTTTTCGATCTTCGTCTGGCACCTCATGGACGCCGATGCCGCGCAGGAGTATCTCGCGGCCTACCTGATCGAGGAGAGCCTGAGCCTCGACAACCTGTTCGTCTTCCTGCTGATCTTCAAGACGCTGCAGATCCCGCTCGCAAACCAGCGCCGGGCGCTTCTTTGGGGCATTTTCGGCGCGCTGATCTTCCGCGGCATATTCATTTTCCTCGGCGTTGCCGCCATGGAGCGCTGGGACTGGATCACTTACCTGTTCGGTGCATTGCTGTTCTTCGCGGCCTGGCGCGCGCTGCGCGAACCGCAGGAAGAGGTGGTCGAAAACCAGTTGGTCAACTGGCTGGCCAGTCGCCTGCCGGTGAGCCGCGATCGCAAATCGGCACACCTGTTCGTCCGTGAGAACGGCAGGCTCCTCATCACGCCGCTGCTGGTCGCGATCATCGGCCTCGAGCTCAGCGACATCCTGTTCGCCATCGACTCGGTGCCGGCGGCGCTGTCGGTGACCCGCCGCGAGTTCCTGGTCTACAGCTCGAACGCGTTCGCGATTCTCGGGCTGCGCTCGCTGTACGTGGTCATGGTCGCCTCGCTGGAGCGAGTGCGCTACCTGCATTACGGGCTCGCCGCCGTGCTGGCCTTCGCGGGGTTCAAGCTGGTCACCCACGACCACCTGCACGTGCCGCCGATGCTCTCGGTGGGCATCATTGCGGCAATCCTCATCGTCACCATCGCCATCAGCCTGCACGTCGCGCCGGGCGGCGGCCGCCGCGACAAGGCTCCCGCCGACGACGCCTGAGCTTCCCTGGCGATTCCAGCCATCCCGGCTGGCTTTTTCCGGCGGGTATGCCTTAATGAGCGGATCGCTGCGGCGCAAACGGGTTCGGCCGAATCCGACGCAGCGACCCGTCAGCGGAGGAAACGATGAGCGGAACGAACATCTGGAACGGCGCCTGCTTCTGCGGGGAAGTCGAGCTCACGGTGACCGGAGAGCCGGTCGGCATGGGCTATTGCCATTGTGAATCCTGCCGGCGCTGGTCCGCCGGACCGGTCAACGCCTTCACTCTCTGGAAACCCGAGGCCGTGCAGATCACTGCGGGCGAGGACAAGCTCGGTTCCTATGCGAAGACGCCCGCGAGCATCCGCAAATGGTGTACCGCCTGCGGCGGCCACGTGCTGACCGAGCATCCGGGCATGGGGGTGGTCGACGTGTACGCGGCGGTCATCCCCGATTATCCCTACCAGGCCGGCCTCCACGTGCATTACCAGGAAACGAAGCTTCCGATGGATGACGGCCTGGTCAAGATGAAGGATCTCCCGTCCGAGATGGGCGGCAGCGGCGCCACGCTGTAAGGCGTCGCTGCCCGCCCGCAGCGAGGCCGCATCCACCGGCGCACTGCCGGCGGCGCTCCGCTGGCGAATGTCCGATTGCGGCACGCCCGTCCCATTTCCGGACACTCCTGCCTGCCTGAAAACGCAACCAGACCGCGTGGTTGCGACATCTTGTACGTGGCACGCCCTGTGCAAGGTGGCAGCCGGAATTTGTCGAGAGGGACGGGGACGCCCGCATGGATTTCGTTCGCGAGGACCTGAAGCGCAAGAAGAAGACGCGCCGGCTCACCTATTCCGCGGCCGGCGTCACCGTGTTCGTCGTCCTCGCCGCGTTCGTCGCCACGCTCGAGCCGGCGGCGCCGTCGGTGGAGCGGGCCTCGCTGTACATCGACACGGTCCAGCGCGGCGACATGCTGCTGCAGGTGCGCGGACCGGGCGTGCTGGTGCCGCGGGAAGTGCGCTGGATCGCCGCGGCGAGCGAGGCGCGCGTGGATCGCGTGCTGGTGAAGCCCGGCGCGGTCGTCGAGCCGGACACGGTGCTGGTCGAGATGAGCAACCCGGAGCTCGCGCAGCAGGTCGAAGAGGCACGGGCGGCCGTGGGCGCCGCCGAAGCCGACTACGCGGCCCTGGAGGTCGAGCTCAAGTCGAAAGTGCTCGACCAGCGGGCCGTGCTCGCCGCCGCCAACGCGGATTACGAAGGGGAGCGGCTCGAGGCGGAGGCGCAGAAAGACCTCGCCGCCAAGGGGATCATCCCCGCCATCGACTACCGGCGCACCCAGCTCGCGGCGCAGCAGCTCAAGGTGCG
>CAZBGV010000100.1:0-5721 GCA_964491485.1 uncultured Woeseiaceae bacterium
AGCCGCTCAGGAACGAGATCACGCCGAAGAACATCCTCATGATCGGGCCTACCGGCGTCGGCAAGACGGAAATCTCGCGGCGGCTGGCGAAGCTCGCGAAGGCGCCGTTCGTCAAGGTCGAGGCGACCAAGTTCACGGAGATCGGCTACGTCGGGCGCGAGGTCGACAGCATCATCCGCGACCTCATGGACATCGCCGTCAAGATGACGCGCGAGGAGGCGATGTCGAAGGTGCGCTACCGCGCCGAAGACGCAGCCGAGGAGCGCGTGCTCGATGCCCTCCTCCCACGCTCGCCGCGGCGCATCGACGAGGCCGAAGGCCTGCACGACGACAGCGAGACGCGGCAGAAATTCCGCAAGATGCTGCGCGAGGGGAAGCTCGACGAGCGCGAGATCGAGGTCGAGGTGCAGGCGATCCCGATGGGTGTCGAGATCATGGCGCCGCCCGGCATGGAGGAGATGACGAGCCAGCTCCAGAGCATGTTCCAGAACCTCTCCGGGACGCGCAGGAAATCGCGCAAGCTCAAGGTGAAGGACGCAATGAAGCTCCTCACCGACGAGGAAGCCGCGAAGATGCTCGACGACGAGGAGGTCAAGGCGAAGGCGCTGAACGCGGTCGAGCAGCACGGCATCGTGTTCCTGGACGAGCTCGACAAGATCGCGCGGCGCTCGGAAACCGTGGGCGCCGACGTCTCGCGCGAAGGCGTGCAGCGCGACCTCCTGCCGCTGGTCGAGGGCGCGACGGTCACCACGAAATACGGCATGGTGAAGACCGATCACATCCTGTTCATCGCCTCCGGCGCGTTCCACGTCTCCAAGCCTTCCGACCTGATCCCCGAGCTGCAGGGTCGCTTCCCCATTCGCGTGGAGCTGGACTCGCTCAGGACCGAGGATTTCATCCGCATCCTGACGGAGCCGGACGCGTCGCTGACGGCGCAGTACACGGCGCTGCTCGCCACCGAGGGCGTGACGCTCGAGTTCACGGACGACGGCGTGCGCAGGCTTGCCGAAGTCGCCTATCACGTGAACGAGAACACCGAGAACATCGGCGCGCGCCGGCTGCACACCGTGATGGAGCGCCTGCTCGAGAGCGTGTCCTTCGAGGCCTCCGACAAGGCGGGCAGCCGGGTGACCATCGATGCGGCCTACGTCGAGCAGCATCTAGCCGAGCTGTCGCGCGACGAGGATCTCAGCCGCTACATCCTCTGAGCCGCGGAGACCGGCCTTGCAGCACACGCCCGTCGAGATCCGCCTGCGCAAATCGGCCCGCGTGCTGGCCGTCGCCTTCGACGACGGCAGCCGCTACGAGCTGCCGTTCGAATACCTGCGGGTCCATTCCCCGTCCGCGGAGGTGAAGGGCCACGGGCCCGGCCAGGGCATGCTGGTCCTCGGCAAGGAGAACGTGGGCATCCTGCGCGTCGAGCCGGTCGGCCGCTATGCCGTGCGGCTGGTGTTCGATGACGGCCACGACACCGGGCTGTACAGCTGGGATTACCTGCACGAGCTCGGCCGCGAGCAGGAGCGCAAGTGGCGCGTTTATCTCGACCGCCTTGCGGCCCTTGGGTATGCTCGTCGCGAAAGGGACGGCGGGTGACGATGGAGAACGGACCCGAAACGCATTTCGGCTACGAGCGCGTGCCACCGGGCGAGAAGGCGCGGCGCGTGCGCGGGGTGTTCGATTCCGTCGCCGACCGCTACGACGTCATGAACGACCTGATGTCCGGCGGGCTGCACCGGCTGTGGAAGCGGCTCGCGGTGGAGGAAGCGCGCCCGCGGCCGGGCCAGCTGATACTGGATCTCGCCGGCGGCACGGGCGACGTCACGCGCGCGCTGGCCCGCCGGGTCGGCGAGCAGGGGCACGTGGTGCTCGCCGACATCAACGCCCGCATGCTCGCGCGCGGGCGCGATCGCCTGATCGACACGGGAGTCGCCGGCAATGTCTCCGTCGCGCAGGTCGACGCCGAGGCGCTGCCGTTTGCGAGCGAGAGCTTCGACGCCATCACCATGGCGTTCGGGCTGCGCAACGTCACCGACAAGTCGCGCGCCCTGCAATCCATGCACCGCGTGCTGAAGCCCGGCGGGCGCGTCGTCATCCTCGAATTCTCGAAGCCCGTCGAGTTGCTGCGCCCGGCCTACGACTTCTATTCCTTCACGGTGCTGCCCGCGCTGGGCGGCGCCGTCGCCGGCGATGCCGCGAGCTATCGCTACCTCGCCGAATCGATCCGCATGCACCCGGACCAGCCGACCCTGCTCCGCATGCTCGAGGCCGCGGGTTTCGAGCGCTGCCGTTACCGGAATCTCTCCGGCGGCATCGTTGCCCTGCACGTCGGCTGGCGTATCTGAATGGACCCGCTGCACGCGCTGCTCTCGCCGATCGTGCGGCTCGTCAACCGGCGCATCGCGGCCTCCACGCCGGCGCGCGAGCTCTGCCGGGAGCTCGACGGCAAGACGGTTGCCGTGCGTGTGCGGAGCACGGGGCTCGCGGCCTGGTGCCGGGTCGAGACGGACGGCATCGTCCTGCTCCCCGAGCCCGAGGGTGAGCCGGACGCGGCCATCACCGGCTCGCTGCTCACGCTGGCGCGGCTCGCCCGGGAGAGCGGCGAAGCCGCCGTGCGCGACGGCTCCCTCGAGCTCACCGGCGATGCCGAGACCGCGCGGGCTTTCCAGCGGCTGCTGCGCTACGGCCGACCCGACGTGGAAGAGGAGCTCTCCGGCCTGATCGGCGACGTCGCGGCACACGAGGTCGGCGACGTCCTGCGGCGGGTCGGCCGCTGGAGTCGCGAAGCGCGCGAGACCCTGCGCCGCAACCTGTCCGAATACCTCCAGGAAGAGGCCCGCGAGCTGCCGACGCGCTACGAGGCCAACGCTTTCCGCGATCGCGTCGAGCGCCTGCGCGACGACGTCGCCCGCATGGAGGCTCGCCTGAGACGCCTCGAAGCCGAAGACGGGAGCCTGACAGGCTCCAACCCCGGCTGACCGGCGAATGTGGCGCATCGAGACATTGCGGAGGCTGTTCCGCATCCAGCGTGTGCTGGTGCGCCACGGCCTCGACGACGTCATCACCGCCACGCATTTTTTGCGTCCGCTGCGCTTCCTGTTCTATTTCGCGCCGCGGCGGGTCGATCGCGACGCGCCGCTCGGCGTGCGCATCCGGCTCGCCCTCGAGGAGCTCGGGCCGATCTTCGTCAAGTTCGGGCAGGCGGTTTCGACGCGGCGCGACCTGCTGCCGCCGGACATCGCGGATGAGCTCGCAAAGCTGCAGGACCGGGTGCCGCCGTTCCCGGGCGCCGAGGCGCGGGCGATCCTCGACGCCAGCTACGGCCGCCCGGTCACCGAGGTCTTTGCCCGCTTCGACGAGGAGCCGTTCGCCGCGGCGTCCATTGCCCAGGTGCATACCGCGCGGCTCGCGAACGGCACGGAGGTGATCGTCAAGCTGCTGCGCCCCGGCGTGCGCGCGCAGATCGTCGAGGACCTCACGGTGCTGTACGCGCTCGCGGGACTCGCGCACCGCTACTGGCGCGAGGCCAGGCGCGTCCGTCCGCTCGAGCTCGTGGCGGAGTACGAGAAAACCGTGCTCGACGAGCTGGACCTCCTGCGCGAGGGCGGGAACGCGGCGCAGCTCAAGCGCAATTTCGCGGGTTCCGATCTCCTGTACGTGCCCGAGGTGTTCTGGGAATACTGCCGCCCGGAGGTGCTCGTGCAGGAACGCATCTACGGCATTCCGATCAGCGACAAGGCGGCGCTCGAAGCAGCAGGCACGAACATCGAGCGGCTGGCGGAGAACGGCGTCGAGATCTTCTTCACGCAGGTCTTTCGCCACAACTTCTTCCACGCCGACATGCATCCCGGGAACATCTTCGTGCTGACGGACGACCCCGAGCGCCCGAAGTACGCGGCCGTGGACTTCGGCATCGTCGGCTCGCTGAGCGCCAGCGACCAGAAATACCTTGCCGGCAACTTCATGGCCTTCTTCGATCGCGACTACCACAAGGTCGCGAAGCTGCACCTGGACTCCGGCTGGGTGCCGCCCGACACGCGCCTCGACGAGCTCGAGTCGACAGTGCGCACCGTGTGCGAGCCGATCTTCAGCCGGCCGCTCGCCGAGATCTCGTTCGCCCAGGTGCTGACGCGCCTGTTCGAGGCCGCGCGCCGCTTCAACGTCGAAATCCAGCCGCAGCTCATGTTGCTGCAGAAGACCCTCGTCAACGTCGAGGGCGTCGGCCGCGAGCTCTATCCGCAGCTCGACCTGTGGAAGACGGCGCGGCCGGTGCTGCGGCGCTTCATGGACGAGCAGGTCGGGGTGCGCGCGCTGCTCGGCGACGTCCGCGACAACCTGCCGCAGTTGCGCGAGGCGCTCCGGGAGCTGCCGGGCGCGGTGCGGCTGCTGGCCGAGCAGGCGGCGCACGGCCGGCTCGCGTTCGATGTGCGCGCACCCGCACTCGCCGCCATGGACCGCGAGCTCGCGAGCGCGCGCCGCCAGCGCTTCTGGCTCGCCACCGGGTTCACAGGCTTCGTGTCCGGCGTGCTCGTGCTCTCGCTGACGGGTGCCGCATGGACCGGCTGGCTGCTCGTGATCGCCGGCGCCGCGGCGCTCTGGACCGGGCGCCCCCGGGCGGCCGCCGCCTGATCCCGTGGAGCAGCGGCGGCGGATCAGGAGCTACGTCCTGCGCAGCGGCCGCACGACGCCGGCGCAGGAACGGGCGCTCGAGCGGCTGTGGCCGCGCTACGGGCTCGAGTGCACCCCGGCGCCGCTCGATTTCGCGCAGGTGTTCGGGCGGGACGCGCCGCGCGTCCTCGAGATCGGCTTCGGCGACGGCGACACGCTGGTCGAGCAGGCCGCGGCCGCACCGGGCGCCGACTGGATCGGCGTCGAGGTGCACCGGCCGGGCATCGGGCACTGCCTGCTGCGCGCGGAGGCGCTCGGGCTCGGCAACCTGCGCGTGATCGCGCACGATGCGGTGGAAGTCCTGGAGCGGCAGGTCCCGCCCGGCTCGCTCGAGCGCATCAACCTGTATTTTCCCGATCCGTGGCCGAAAAAGCGCCACCACAAGCGCCGCCTCGTCCAGCCGGCTTTTCTCGAGCTGGCGGCGGCCGCGCTGGCGAAGGGCGGCACGCTGCGCATCGCCACCGACTGGTCGAGCTACGCGGAGCACATCGACGAGGTGATCGCGGCGAGCACGAAGTTCGCCGTCACCGCGCGGCGCGAGCACGCCGGCGACCAGCCGCTCGACCGACCGGTCACTCGGTTCGAGCGCCGCGGCCTCCGCCAGGGGCATCGCATCGTCGACTGGAGCCTCACTCGGCAATGATCTATAACCTGAACAGGAGCAGATACGGGGAAACAGCGATCGCGGGGTAAGCGATATGACTGCCGAGCAACCGGTGATCGGACACTGGTACCGTCAGCCTGACGGCCGTCTGTTCGAGGTGGTCGCGTTCGACGAGGAAGAGGCAACGGTCGAGCTGCAGCACTTCGATGGCACTCTCGACGAAGTCGATCTCGACACCTGGAGCGGCATGCTGATCGAGTCGGTCGGCGCGCCGGAGGACTGGTCCGGCTCCCTCGACATGGACCCCGAGGACTTTTCCGGCGCCCCGACCGGCGAGCTGCCGCACGGCTGGCACGACCCGCTGGAGTTCGTCGACCAGACGGAGTAGGAGCCCGCCATGCGGGCGACCTCGTCCGCATCGCCCGCACGGCGGGTTCTCACGGTCGCCCGCA
>CAZBGV010000100.1:5821-12674 GCA_964491485.1 uncultured Woeseiaceae bacterium
TCGCCCGCACGGCGGGTTCTCACGGTCGCCCGCATGGCGGGCTCCTACTGGTCTCGCGGCCGCCGATCGCGTAGGGTCGCCCCGTCCGGATGGGGACGGGGATGGCCGGGGGCTCGATACTCAAATCCAAGCTGTTCTGGGTCGGCGTGCTCTACTTCGCCGAGGGTTTCCCGCTCGGCATTTTCTACGAGCTCTTGCCCGTGCACTTCAGGATGCAGGGCGTCGATCTCTCCGAGATTGGATTCTTAAGCCTCCTCGGGCTCACCTGGAGCCTGAAGTTCCTCTGGGCTCCGGCGGTCGATCACTTCCGGCACCACCGCACCTGGATGCTCACGGTCGCCTTCGGCATGGCGGCCGTCATGCTCGCGCTGGCGGTGCACACGGGCTTCGGCACCTGGACGTGGATCGCGATCGCCTGCTTCACCCTGCTCTCCGCGACCAACGACATCGCGATCGACGGCTACACGGTCGAGTATCTCGACCGGAACGAGTTCGGCGTTGCGAACGGTGTGCGCATCGGGCTCTACCGCGTGGGGCTGATCAGCGCCGGCGCGCTCCTCTGGTGCCAGCCGCTGATCGGGTGGAACGGCATCTATCTCGCCGCGGCCGTGATCATCGCCTGCATGGGGATCGCCTGCCGCCTGGCGCCGCCCGAGCCGCCGCGGCCGCGCAAGACCCAGGTGACGGCGATCGACGAGCTGCGGCAGCTCGTCCGGCGCCCGGCGGTGATTGCGCCGGCGCTCCTGCTGCTCGCGGGCCTGCTCGCGTTCGCGCTCGGCACCGTGCTGGACGAGCTGGGCTTCGCGACCGCCGCCGCGGCAATGCCCGCCGTCGCGATCGCCTGCGTGCTGCTGGCCGTGCTCGCCGGCTTCGCCAACCGGCGCCGCGGCGTGCAACTCGACCGCGAAGCGTTTGCGAACGGCCCGGTCTTCGGCGCGTTTCTCGAGATGTCGTCGCGGCGCTGGTTCTTCCCGGTGCTCCTCTTCATCCTCACCTTCAAGCTCGCCGACCAGACCATCGGCTTCATGATCAAGCCGTTCTGGGTGGACGCGGGCTTTTCGGCGCGCCAGATCGGCATCGTCTCGGTGCAGCTCGGCATCCTGCTCTCGATAGCGGGAGGGCTGATCGGCGGCTGGTTCTGCGATCGCTACGGGATTTTCCGCGGACTGTGGATCCTCGGCCTGACGCAGATCGTGTCGAACCTCGGTTACGCCTGGGTTGCCCACGTGTTTCCGCTGCCGGGCACGGAGGTCGTGCAGCCGCTCGGCCGGCAGGCGATGATGTACACCGCGAGCGCCATCGAATCGTTCACGCAGGGGCTCGGCACCGGCGCGTTCCTTGCGTTCCTGATGGCGATCGTCAACAGGAAGAGCGCCGCGACCGAGTACGCGGTGCTGTCGTCGATATTCGTGCTCGCGCGCTCGGTCGCCGGCTGGGCGGGCGGCTACGGAGCGGAATGGCTCGGCTATGCCGATTTCTTCCTGCTCACATTCCTGCTGGGGCTGCCGGCCTACGCGCTCCTGCCCTGGGTGCGCAAAATGCTGAACGCCTCCGCATCCGCGGAGGCCGCCGAGGCACCCGCGACGGCGAGATCGTAATCCATGATCAGCGGCGCGTGATCGGAGAAACGCTGCGCCTTGTACACGTCACAGCGAAGCACGCTTTCTTTCAGCCCCGGCGTCACGATCTGGTAGTCGATGCGCCAACCGACGTTCTTTTCCCAGGCCCGGCCGCGGTTCGACCACCACGTGTACTGGTCCGGCTCGGGATTCACGACGCGGAACGCGTCCACGAACTTCATGCGGCCGAGCACCTGGTCGAGCCAGGCGCGCTCCTCGGGCAGGAACCCGGAGTTCTTGCGGTTCGAGCGCCAGTTTTTCAGGTCGATTTCCTTGTGCGCGATGTTCCAGTCGCCGCACAGGATGTACTCCGGGCGGCGCCGCCTGAGCCTTTGCAGGTGCAGGGAGAACGCGTCGAGGAACCGGTACTTGGAAGCCTGCCGCGCTTCTCCCGCGGAGCCCGACGGCAGGTACACGGAAACGACCGAGAGGCCGCCGAGCCGCACTTCGAGATAGCGGCCCTCGTCGTCGAATTCGCGCGCGCCGAAGCCGCGCACGACCTCGTGCGGGAGGTGGCGCGTGAAGACCGCGACGCCGCTGTAGCCCTTGCGCAACGCATCCGCGTAGTAGCAGTGGTAGCCCGCGGGCATGAAGCAGGGATCCTCGAGCTGGTGCTCCTGCGCTTTCGTTTCCTGCAGGCAGACGACGTCCGCTTCCTGCGCGGAGAGCCACTCGAAAAAGCCCTTGCGCGCCGCAGAGCGGATGCCGTTCACGTTCACGGTGATCACCCGAAACGGGCGTCTTCTTTTGTTGGAGGCCACTACGTCCCCGGCTGTGTCATACTCTGATCCGCGCGGCGGCGATGCAGCGCACATCATACAGAAGCAGCTTTCCGGTCCAAGGGCATGCGCGCGTACAAGCAGGAATTCCTCGAACTGGCGCTGGAGCTCGGCGCGCTGCGCTTCGGCGAGTTCACGCTGAAGTCGGGACGCGTGAGCCCGTATTTCTTCAACACGGGACTGTTCAGCAACGGCTATGCGGCGGCGAAGCTCGGGCGTTATTACGCTTCCGCGATCACCGATTCGAAGATCGAGTTCGACATGCTGTTCGGCAGCGCCTACAAGGGCATTCCGCTCGCCGCCCTCACTGCCGCCGCGCTCGCCGAGCATCACGACATCGACGTGCCTTACGCTTTCAACCGCAAGGAGGCGAAGGATCACGGCGAGGGCGGGAACATCGTCGGCGCGCCGCTCGCCGGGAAGGTGCTGGTCGTGGACGACGTGATCACGGCGGGCACCGCGGCCCGCGAGGCGCACCGCATCATCACGGGAGGCGGCGCGGAGATGGCGGGCCTCGTGATCTCGCTGGACCGGGAGGAGGTCGGCACGGGCACGCGCTCGGCCGTGCAGGAGGTGGAGCAGGAGCTCGGGGTGCCGGTGATCAGCATCGTGCGGCTCGCGGACGTGATCGACCTGCTGGAGGATTCCGAGGAGCTCGGCACCTGGCTGGAGCCGGTGGTGGACTACCGGCGAAAATACGGGGCCCCGGAGCCCGTGCGGGCGGGCTGATGCCCGGCTCCCGAGCGGCCGCCCGGCGCGCGCGGGCGCTTGCGGACCCGGCCTCCAGGCTCGGAAATTCGCGAACCAGTCCCTGTTGCGGCGCCGCGCGCCTGTGTGATAGTCGCCGGATGAAATCCCCGGCCCGCATTGCCTCCCCGATCCTCGCCCTGACGCTCGCGGCCTGGCTCGTGCCGGCGGCGGCGGGCGCCGCGGAGCAGGAGCAGAAGCTTTATCGCTGGGTCGACGAGAACGGGATCGTGCATTACGGCGACAGCGTGCCCCCCGAATACGCGGACGCCGACAAGCAGATCCTGAACGAGCACGGCATCACGCTGGGCGTCGTGCGCGGCAAGAAGACGCCGGAAGAGCTGGCCGAGGAGCGCCGGCAGCAGGAGCTCGCGGGGCAGCGCGAGGAACAGCGCCGGCAGGACCAGGCGTTGCTCGCGACCTATCTTTCGGTGGACGAGATCATCATGCACCGCGACCGGCGCGTCGAGCTGTTCAAGGCGCAGGCGCGGGTCACCGAGCTCTACATCCGCAACCTGGAGCGGCGGCTGGAACGGCTCCAGGAGACGGCGTCGCATTATCGGCCGTACAGCGAAGATCCGAACGCGGAGATGATCGACCCGGCGCTGTCCGCCGACATTGCGGACACGCGCGCGACGATCGAGCGCCACCAGGGGAACCTCGAGCGCTTCCGCGAAGACGAAAAGCACATCGTCGCGAGCTTCAACACCGACATCAGCCGCTTCAAAGCCCTGAAGGGCCTCGAATAACCCCCGCCGCCACCGCAGGAGCCCGCCACGCGGGCGACCGAACGAGGCCACGTACGACGAACGAAAGCACGTTCGCCCTTCAGCATCGTTCACGCACGGCACCATCGAAGACAGGGCTGCGCCGCGGCCCTTGCCACCAAAGCCAAACGTGCGTGAACGATGCGGTCCCAACGAGGGCGTGCCACGATCCGGTCGCCCGCATGGCGGGCTCCTGCGGGAGGGTCGAGCGGTTCAGGCGGTGCCGGTGTGGCCGAAGCCGCCGTCGCCGCGCCGGCTGGTGGAGAACTCGTCGACCACGTCGAAGCGCACCTGCTCGACCGCAACGAACACCATTTGCGCGATCCGCTCACCCGGCTGGATCTCGTAGGCGTTGCCGCTGCGGTTCCAGCAGGAAATGAACACCTGCCCCTGGTAGTCGGAGTCGATGAGCCCCAAGAGGTTGCCGAGCACGAGTCCGTGCTTGTGGCCGAGCCCGGAGCGAGGCAGGAGCACGGCGGCGAGCCGCGGGTCGGCGATGTGGATGGCGAGGCCGGTGGGTACGAGCACGGTTTCGCCGGGCGCGACGGTGAGCGGCGCGTCGATGCAGGCGCGCATGTCGAGCCCGGCGGAGCCGCCGGTTGCGTATTCGGGCAAGGGGATCGACTCGCCGATGCGCGGGTCGAGCACCTTGAGCTGGATCGGGCGGCGGGAAGCCGTCAAGGAGCACTGCCCGACGGTTTGGCCCGCGCTCCGGCGTAGCGCTCGGCGATGAGCGCGACGAGCGCGGCGGCCAGCTCCTGCTTGCTGGCGAGAGGGAAGGAACGCTCGCCGCCGGTCCAGTACACCTCGGCGGCGTTCTGCTCGCAGTCGAAGCCCTGCCCGCGCCCGACCTGGTTGGCGACGATCATGTCGAGCTGCTTGCCCTCGAGCTTGGCGAGCGCGTGCTCGCGCAGGCGCTCGGTCTCCGCGGCGAAGCCCACGGTGAACGGCCCGTTTTCCAGGCGCGCGACGGACGCGAGCGTGTCGGGGGTTTTCACGAATTCGACGCGGAGCTCCCCGCTCGATTTCTTGATCTTCTGCTCCTGCACGCTGCCCGGCCGGTAGTCCGAGATGGCGGCGGCGCCGATGAAGATGTCGATGCCGTCGATGTGCCGGTGCGTCTCGGCGAACATTTCGTCGGCCGTCTCGGCATATACCGTCTCGACGCCGTAAGGCGGCGCGAGCGCGACCGGTCCGCTCACCAGGACCACCCTGGCGCCCGCGTCCCGGGCGGCCTCCGCCAGCGCATAACCCATTTTTCCGGAGCTCCGGTTGCTGATGAAGCGCACCGGATCGATGGCCTCGCGCGTCGGACCGGCGGTCACGAGCACGCTGCGGCCCGCGAGCGCTCCCTGCGACCTGCCCGGAACGGCCGCGAGCGCGAGACGCGCGATTTCCGCGGGCTCGAGCATGCGGCCCTCGCCGAACTCGCCGCAGGCCTGCCCGCCGCTGCCGGGACCGAACACCCGCACGCCGCGCTCTTCGAGCGTGCGCCGGTTCGCCTGCACGGCAGGATGCGCCCACATGACGCGATTCATCGCGGGTGCGATGGCCACGGGGGCCTCGGTCGCGAGGCACAGCGTGGTGAGGAGATCGGCCGCGGAGCCGCCGGCGAGCCGCATGAGGGTTTCGGCGGTCGCGGGCGCGATGAGCACGAGATCCGCCCAGCGCGCGAGCTCGATATGACCCATCGCCGCTTCGGCCGCCTCGTCCCAGAGGTCGCGGCGGACGGGCTCGGCGGAGACCGCCTGGAGCGCGGTCGGGGTGATGAAGTGCGCGGCGGATTCCGTCATCACGACGCGCACGGCCGCGCCCTGGTCTTTCAGGCGCCGCACGAGCTCCGGCGCCTTGTACGCGGCGATGCTGCCGGTGACGCCGAGAATGATGCGGGGGTGAGCCATGGAACTGCCGGTTGCGGGAGCGGCAGAGCTTATCCCGCTCGCGGAGTCGGCGCCAGCCGGGCCGTGCGGCGAGATTCTCGCCGGCTCCCGGCCTTTTGCCGGTTGCCCCGCCGCGCGAAAGGCGCGAGTTTTCGGGTTCGGGTTTCGACCGGAGGACAAGGAGTGTCCATGGCGCCTTTCGATCTCGCCGGGCCGAGGCCGCGGCGCAAGCTGGCCGGGCACCCGGCCACTTCGCTCTCGGAGGCGGAGCTGCTCGCGATCCTGTTCCAGCGCGGCCGGCGCTCGGGCCAGGCGGTCCTGCTGGCGGATGCGCTGCTGCAACGGTTCGGAGGCCTGCGCGGATTGCTCGAGGCGGGAGACCGGGAGCTCGCGAGCCAGGCGGGCGTTGGCCCCGTGCGGCTCGGCATGCTGCGCGCGATACCGGAGCTCGCGCGCCGCTATTTCGAGCAGGCGCTGCCGCCGGGGCAGCCGATCCGCAGCCCGGCGGATACCGAAGCGTTCCTGCTGGCGCGGCTGCGCGACCTGCCGCACGAGCTGTTCTGCTGCATCTACCTCGACAACCGGCACCGGATCATCGCGTTCGAGGAGCTGTTCCGCGGCACGATCGACGGCACCAGCGTGTACCCGCGCGAGGTGGTGAAGCAGGCGCTGGCCGCGAACGCGGCGGCGGTGATCCTGGCGCACAACCACCCGTCGGGGGTCGCGGAGCCGAGCCAGGCGGACGAGCGCATCACCCGGCGGCTGAAATCGGCACTCGAGCTGGTCGACATCCGGCTGCTCGATCACCTCGTGATCGGCGACGGGACCAGCACGTCGCTCGCGAGCCGCGGCCTGCTCTGAGCGCCGAGGCGACTGCCGCGCACGGCGGCTGGACGGGTTCCGGCGCCGGCAGCTCGTGGAAACGCAGGCGGCCGATGCGAGGGACGGACCCGTCGCCGGCGACCGGAGGGGTGAGAAGCCGGGACGGCGCACCGCTGCCGCCGGAGGCGGATCGCGGCGAGGCCTTGCCTCACCAGGGCAGCGGTGTCTCGCTCGCGAGC
>CAZBGV010000101.1:0-10971 GCA_964491485.1 uncultured Woeseiaceae bacterium
CTAGGGCCTGTGGACAATCATTTCATGCATCCTGCCGCACCCATTTTCCGCCCGGCAACGCGGAAGGAGCGAGGTTTGGTAGCACCAAATGAGCGACTGACAACGCGGCCGGGCGGAAAATGGGTGCGGCCCTTCGGGTTGAGCCTGATAACGCGCTGCTCGGCGTTGCTCGTCGCTTATTTGGTGTTACCAAACCGCGCTCCTCGCGCCTTGATCAGCGCGTTGTCAGGCTCAACAGGACGCATGAAATGATTGTCCACAGGCCCTCGATGGCGGCGCCTTTCGAGCTCTGGATCGGGCGTCGCTACGTGCGCTCGCGCAGCGGCAACCGGTTCGTGTCGATGATCTCGGCGACGTCGATGCTGGGCATTGCGATCGCGGTGGCCGTGCTGATCGTCGTGCTTTCGGTCGTGAACGGCTTCGAGCAGGAGCTCAGGCTTCGGCTGCTCGCGATGTCCGCGCACGCGACGATCGAAAGCCCGGCAGGCCGCCTGACCGACTGGCGGGCGAAGCTCGCGAGCGCCGCCAGGCACCCCGAAGTCACCGGGGTGGCGCCGTATGTCGACGGGCGCGGCCTGCTGGTGCTCGGCGACCGCCTGAGCGGCGCCGAGCTGCGCGGCATCGATCCCCGCAGCGAGCAGGCCGTGTCCGGCATCGCCGGGCTGATGCAGCAGGGCAGCGTGGATGCGCTCGAGCCCGGCAGCTTCGGCATCGTGCTCGGCACGGAGCTGGCGCAGCACCTCGGCGCCGTGCCGGGAGACAAAGTCACCGTGGCGCTCGCGCAGGCGACGGTCACGCCCTTCGGCGTGTTCCCGCGCAAGAAGCGTTTTACCGTGCAAGGCATCTACCGCGTCGGGATGTACGAGTTCGACCGGCGCCTCGCGTTCATCAACCTCGAGGACGCACAGCTCCTGTTCCGCAAGGGCGACGCGATCACCGGGATCCGGCTCGCGGTCGACGACATCTACCGCGCGCCGTCGATCGTGCGCCAGGTGGCGCTCGGCTTCGGGGAACAGGTTGCCGTCGGCGACTGGACGCGGCAGCACGTGAATTTCTTCCGCTCGATCCAGATCACGAAATCCATCCTGTTCGTGATCCTGCTGATGGTCATCGCGGTCGCGGCCTTCAACATCGTGTCCACGCTGATGATGGTGGTGAAGGACAAGCAGGGCGACATCGCCATCCTGCGCACGGTCGGCGCGCGCCCATCGAGCATACTCGGTATTTTCATCACCCAGGGCGCGGTCATCGGACTGGTCGGCACCCTGGCCGGTCTCGTCCTCGGCGTCGCGCTCGCCGCGAACCTGGAAACCGTGGTCGCCTTCCTGGAATCCACTTTCGGCATCAAGTTCCTTGCCGCGGACGTGTATTTCATCAGCGATCTGCCATCCGACGTGCGCATCGGCGACCTCGTCAGGATCTGCTCGATCGCCTTCGTGCTCGCGCTGCTCGCAACGCTCTATCCGGCGTGGCGCGGGGCGCGCACGCTGCCGGCGGAGGCGCTGCGTTATGAATGAGCTCGAGCCGCGCGACGGCGCGGACGGTGTCGTCTTCGAATGCCGCTCCATCGTGCGGCGTTTCCGCGAAGGACCCGCCACCCTCGAGGTGTTGTCCGGCGTGGATCTGACGGTGCGTGCGGCGGAGCGCGTCGCCATCGTCGGCGCATCGGGCTCCGGAAAGACGACGCTCCTGCAGATCATGGGCGGACTGGATGCGCCGACCTCGGGCGAGGTCAGGGTCGGCGGCTATTCGCTCGCGGATGCCGACGAAGCCACCAAAGGCGTGCTGCGCAATCGCTTCATCGGCTTCGTCTACCAGTTTCATCACCTGCTGCGGGAGTTCTCGGCCGAGGAGAACGTGGCGATGCCGCTGCTCATCCGGCGCATGCCGCGCAAGGAGGCGCTGCGCGCTGCGCGCGCATTGCTCGAGCGGGTCGGGCTCGGGCAGCGGCTGACGCACCGTCCGGGCGAGCTGTCCGGCGGCGAGCGCCAGCGCGCGGCCGTCGCGCGCGCGCTCGTCACGCGGCCGCGGCTCGTGCTGGCGGACGAGCCCACGGGCAACCTCGACGCCGGCAACGGCGCGCAGGTGCTCGATCTCATGCTCGAGCTGAACCGCGAGCTCGAGACGAGCCTCGTGATCGTCACCCACGACCATTCCATCGCGGCACGCATGGACCGCGTGCTCACGCTCGAAAACGGCTGCCTGAATCCGCGCGTCATCGAACGCGCCGGCGCCCTCCCGTAGGAGCCCGCCCTGCGGGCGACGTCGATATCCGCATCGCCCGCATGGCGGACTCCTACGGGGAGGCGCAGCGGCTTTGCTAGCGCCGGCGGCGGCGCGACTCCACGTAATCGGCCACCGAGGCACGCCAGAGGAGGTCGAGCCCGACGTACGCGATGGTCGCGGCCAGCGTGCCGAGCAGCAGGCCGCCGAGCAACAGGGGCTGCCACACCTCGAGGAACCTGTCCGTGAGCCAGTGGAGCGAGAACTCGAACGCGAACGGCTCCGGAACCGTGCCGAGCAGGCGCTGGCCGATGCGGTACTCGAGGTAATAGATCGGCCCCATCGTCAGCGGATTGCTGACGAGCGTGGTCAGCGCGGCCACCGGGATGTTGATGCGCATCGCGAGCGCCGCGAGCGCGGCAATCAGCGTGTGTCCCGGCACGGGCATGAACGCGAGAAACATGCCGAGCGCGAATGCCGGCACGACGGTGCGCCGCCGGATCGCCCACAGGTTCGGATCGTGCAGCAGGTGATCGAAAGGCGCGAGGTACCAGCGCCCGCGAAAGCGGGCGCGTTTCAGCGCAAACCTGCGAAAAAAGCGCCTGGGCATCGACTGTTCCGTCCGGTAAACAGTCGGCTAGGACACTGGGGCAGGTCGCGGGTGCTGGCGGTGGGTTGCGATACGCCGGGGCGTCATGCGCGGCATGATAACGAGCGTGACCTGCGAATGACATGGCACCGCCGGTCATCGTCGGAAGCGGCGGTCCGCATGGACGCGGGGCATGCTGCGATCCAGCTTGTGGGTGCTCGCCGGCGCCTGGTCGCTCCAGCTCGCGAGCCGCCTGCCGCCGGCTGCGCTGCTGCCGTGCGCGGCCGCGGCGGCGCTGGTGCTGCTCGCGTCGCGGCGCCTGCGGTGGGCGGGCTGCTTTCTGCTCGGCGCCTGCATCGTGTGGCTCGCGGCCGGCCGCGCCCTCGACGACCGCCTGCCGCACGGTTTCGAAGGGGATGCACTGGCGGTGGTGGGGCGCGTGCTCGACTTCCCGGATGCCCGCGCCAACCCGCTGCGTTTCGTGCTCGCGGTCGATGATCCGGACCTGCCCGCGCGGATTCGCCTGAGCTGGTACGACGCGCCGGCCGTTCCGGCCATCGGCGAGACCTGGCGCCTCGACGTCAAGCTGAGCCGCCCGCGTGGTTTCGCCAATCCGCTGCACTTCGATTACGAGCACTGGCTGTTCCGCCAGCGCATCGGCGCCACGGGCTACGTGCTGCAGAGCTCCGCCAACGCGCGCGTGAGCGACCTGCCGATTGACGCGCTGTCCGCGCTGCGCGCGCGGCTCGCCGGCCGCCTGGCGGCTCGCCTGGGTCACGACAGGGCCACGGCCGTGCTGCTGGCGGTGACCGTCGGCGCGACCCACGAGATCACGCGCGAGGCATGGGACCGCTATGCCGTCACCGGCACGAGTCACCTGATGGCGATCTCGGGCATGAACATCGCCATGGCTTCCGGCGGCGCGTTCCTGCTGGCCTGGGCGCTCGCCGCGCCGTTCAGCCGCCGCGCCGGCGCGCGCGACGTCGCAGCCTGCGCCGCCGCGGCCACCGCGGTCGCGTACTCGGTGATTTCAGGCTTCGCCATCCCGGTGCAGAGGGCGATGCTCATGGCCTTGCTCGTGCTGGGAGCGGCCCTGCTGCGCCGCCAGGTGCGTCCCACCCGGCTGCTCGCGATCGCCTGCCTCGCCGTGATTGCGCTCGATCCGCTGTCCATTCACGCACCCGGCTTCAAGCTGTCGTTCGCCGCCGTCGCCATCCTGATCTGGTCGGCGCGCCGCCGGCGCCTGGCGGCCGCACACCCGCCACCCGGCCGGGTGCGGCGCGCCGCGGGGGCGGCCGGCCACCTTGCGGCGCTGCAGCTCGAGCTGCTGCTCGGGCTGCTGCCGCTGACGGCACTGTTGTTCGGCCGCGTCGCCTGGCTCGCGCCGCTCGTCAACCTGCTGGTCGTGCCGCTCTTCGAGCTGCTCTGCGTGCCGGCGGCACTGCTCGGCCTGCTCCTCGACGGGCCGCTGGCGCCCGCGGGGGACGCGCTGCTCGTTCTCGCCTGGCAATCCGTGCGCGTGGTGCTCTTCGTCGTGGACGCCGCGGCCGCCGTGCCGCGCGCGCATGCAGACATCGCGCTGCTGCCGCCCGCGCTGCTGCCCCTCGCCTGGCTGCCGGCGCTCTGGGCGGTGCTGCCCCCGGGCTTCCCCGGGCGCCGGCTCGCCTGGGTGGCGGCCGCGGTGCTGGTGCTGTACCGCCCGCTGGCGCCGCCGCCCGGCTGCGTCGACGTCGCGGTGCTCGACGTGGGCCAGGGACTGTCCATCGTGGCCCGCACGAGCGGGCACACGCTGGTCTACGACACCGGCCCGTCTTTCCGCAGCGGCAGCGATACGGGCGCGCTGGTCGTCGTGCCCTACCTGCGAGCGCACGGCGTCAGCCGGATCGATCGCCTCGTCGTCAGTCACGGCGACAGCGATCATGCGGGCGGCGCGCGTTCGGTCGTGCGCGAGCTCGCCGTCGGCGCGTTGTACGCGGGTGAGCGGCTGCCGCTCGATACGCCACAGCGGGCGTGCCGGGCGGGGCAAGGCTGGACCTGGAACGGCGTGCGCTTCGCCATGCTGCACCCGGCCGGCGCCGGCTGGCAGGGCAACGATCGCTCCTGCGTGCTGGAGATCGTCGCCGGCGAGCGCCGCGTGCTGCTCACCGGGGACATCGAAACGGCCGCGGAGCGGCGCCTGCTCGAATCCGGCGTGCTGCGCGCGGCCGAGCTCGTCGTCGTGCCGCACCACGGCAGCCGCACGTCGTCGAGCGCCGCGTTCGTCGCGCGGCTGCACCCCGGCGAGGCCGTCGTCTCCGCGGGCTACCGGAACCGCTGGGGGATGCCGAAGGAGGACGTCGTGCAGCGCTGGCAAAGCGCGGGTGCGCGCGTGCTGAATACGGCGACGGCGGGCGAGATCGAGTACCGCGTGTGCCCCGCCGGCGGCGCGGTGCTGACGCACCGGCATCGCGTCGACGCGCGCAGGTACTGGCACGAATGACCCCCGGTGTCCGTGCGCGAGCGCACGGGAAAATTCCCGCGTCGCGCTGTATATTCCGATTTTCGCCGGGTCGGGAGCGACATGGTCGACATCGTAAAAAGCGGCGGCTGGCTGATGGCGCCGATCATCCTCTGCGGCATCATCACGATGGGCATCATCCTCGAGCGCTTCTGGACCCTGCGGCAGAAGCGCGTGGTGCCCGAGGATCTCACCGCGAAAGTGTGGGGCTGGGTGAAGCGCGACACGCTCGACCAGCGGCAGATCCAGGCCCTGCACCAGGGCTCGCCGCTCGGGAGGATTCTCGCGGCCGGACTCATCAATCGCGATCGCGATCGCTCGGTGATGAAGGAAAGCATCGAGGACACGGGACGGCACGTCGTGCACGAGCTCGAGCGCTATCTCGACACCTTGTCCACGATCGCGGCGATCTCGCCGCTGCTCGGCCTGCTCGGCACCGTCTTCGGCATGATCAGGGCGTTCGTGGCGATCACGGCGCAGGGCGTCGGTAATCCCCAGGTGCTGGCCGGCGGCATCGCGGAGGCGCTCATCACGACGGCGGCTGGCCTCTCCGTCGCGATCCCCGCGCTGATCGGCTATCGCTATTACCGCAACCGGGTCGACTCGCTGGTCGTCGAGATGGAGAAGGAGGCGATCAAGCTGGTCGAAGCGCTGCACCGGCGCCGTGCGGGAGGCGCTGCTTGAATCTGTCCGGCAAGTCGCGCGAGGACGTCGACGTCAACGTCAGTCTCACGTCGCTGATCGACGTGGTGCTGCTGCTGCTCATCTTTTTCATGGTGTCGACCACGTTCGTCAAGGAGTCGGAGATCTCGGTGCATTTGCCGGAAGCCGACGATGCCGCGCCGGCGGAGCCCGCGAGCAACAAGATCGACATCATGATCACCGAGGAGGGCACGTTCCTGATCAACGGGCGCCAGCTCATCAACGGCCGCCCCGAGACGATCCGCAAGGGTCTCGAGGAGGTGTCGGGCGGCGACACGTCGCTTCCGCTGACGATCAGCGCGGATGCCGATGCGCATCACCAGGACGTCGTGACGGCGATGGACGTCGCCGGCAGGCTGGGTTTCGTGCGCGTCAGCATCGCCGCCGTCCGCGGCACTCAAGAGTGAGCGAGAGCGCCCCACGCCCCGCCTCGGTCTATCGCCGGCTGTGGGCTTACGTCCTCCCCTACCGCGCGCTCGGCATCGTGGGCCTCCTGGCGATGGCGGGTACGGCGGCGGTGGAGGCCGGGCTCGTGGCGCTGCTCAAGCCCCTGACCGACGAAGCGCTGGTCGCCCAGAACCTCGACGCGGTGCGCTGGATGCCGCTGGCGTTCGTCGGCATCTTCATCGCCCGGGGCGTCACGGGATTCGCGACCGAGATGTCGCTCGGCTGGATCGGCCGCGGCGTGATCAGCGCGCTGCGGCGCGACGTGTTCAGGAAATTCCTGACCCTGCCGACGCGGTTCTTCGAAGCGCAGTCGACCGGCCCGCTGCTGTCCCGTCTCACGTACAACGTCGAGATGGTGGCCGAATCGGTGACCAGCGTGGTGACGATCCTCGTCCGCGATCTGCTCACGATCGGCGCCGCCATCGTCGTGATGCTCCTGCAGAGTGTCCGGCTGTTCCTGTTCGTGCTGATCCTCGTGCCGATCGTTGCTGCCGTGATCCGGATTCTCGGCAGGGCCTTCCGCCGCTACAGCGGCCGGATCCAGGATTCGGTGGGCGAAGTGAGCCAGGTCTCGGAGGAGGTCCTGACCGGCAATCGCATCGTGAAGATCTTCGGCGGCTACGAGTACGAGCAGGAGCGGCTGATCGAGGTCGACGAGCGCAACCGGCGGCAGAACCTGAAGCTGGTCCGCTCGCGCTCGCTCGGGGTCGCGGCCACGCAGCTCATCTTCGGCATCGGCGTCGCCGTGATCATCTGGCTCGCGGCCAGGGAGTCGGTGCAGGGCCAGCTCACGCCCGGTAACTTCATCGCGTTCTTCGGCGCCATGATGCTGATGCTGCAGCCGCTGCGCCGCATCACCAACGTCAATGCCACGCTGCAGCGGGGCATCGCGGCGGGCGACAGCCTGTTCCGGATCATCGACGAGCCGGACGAGGTGGATTGCGGCACGTACCGGGCGGAGTCGGTCCGCGGCGACGTCGAGTACCGCGACGTCCGCTTCTCCTACCAGGGGGAGAAAGCCATCGTGCTCCAGGACGTGAGCCTCCGTATACCGGCGGGCAAGACGCTTGCCATCGTCGGCCGCTCGGGCAGCGGCAAATCCACCCTGGTCAACCTGCTGCCGCGCTTCTACGACGTCGACTCGGGCGAGATCCTGCTGGATGGCGTGCCGATCCGCGATTACGCGCTGGAAAACCTGCGCTCGCACCTGAGCCTGGTGAGCCAGGACGTCGTGCTGTTCAACGACACGATCGCCAACAACCTGGCGTACGGTCAGCTGCGGCACTGCACGCGCGCGGAGCTGCTCGAGGCGGCGGAAGCGGCGCACCTCACGGACTTCATCGCCGAGCTGCCGGACGGCCTCGACACGGTCGTGGGCGATCGCGGGGTGCTGTTGTCCGGCGGGCAACGGCAGCGCATCGCGATCGGGCGTGCGCTGCTCAAGAACGCGCCGGTCCTGATCCTGGACGAGGCCACGTCCTCGCTCGATACGCAATCCGAGCGGCACATCCAGGACGCGCTGAACGCGCTGATGCGCGACCGTACCGTCCTCGTCATCGCCCACCGACTCTCGACGGTGGAGAACGCGGACGAGATCATCGTGCTGGACGGCGGGCGCATCGTCGAGTCCGGCACGCATGCGGAGCTTTTGGCGCAGAGCGGGCACTACGCCGCCCTGTATCGCATGCAGTTCTCGGACGAGCCGGGCGGGTGACGCGCGATGCGGGGCGCCGGTGCGTTCTTCAACCGGGTCTGGTACGAGCGATCGGCCTGGTCGGGCCTGCTGGCGCCGCTCGCGTGGCTGTTCGCCTGGCTCGTCCGCGCGCGACAACGCCTGTACCGCTCGGCTATCCTGAAACGCAAGCGCGCGCCGGTGCCGGTGGTCGTCGTCGGCAACGTCACGACGGGCGGCACGGGCAAGACTCCGGTGACGCTCTGGCTCGCGGAAAGGCTGAAAGAACGCGGCTTGAAGCCCGGCATCGCGAGTCGCGGTTATGGAGGGCGGGCCGGCAGCGCGCCGCTGCACGTGAACGACGCGAGTGACGCGGCGACCGTCGGCGACGAGCCGTTGCTGCTCGCGCGGCGCGTCGTCTGTCCCGTCGTGGTGCATCCGGAGCGTGCGGCGGCGGCCGGGCTGCTCGCGGAAATGGGCTGCGACGTCGTGTTGCTGGACGACGGGCTGCAGCATTACCGGCTCGAGCGCGACTTCGAGATCGCCGTGGTCGACGGCGCGCGCGGTTTCGGCAACGGCCGCATGCTGCCGGCGGGGCCGCTGCGCGAACCGGTTTCGCGCCTCGCCAGCGTGCATCGCATCCTGCTGAAGCAGCCCGGGGATGCCGCGCGCGACGCGCTGGCGCCGCTTGCCGCCCGCGTGACGCCGTTCCGGCTCGCGGTGCGCGACGTGCAGAGCCTTCACGGGGGAAGACGGATGGCCATCGACGAATTCGCGGGCAGGCGCGTGCACGCCGTGGCGGGCATCGGCGATCCCGACAGCTTCTTCAACCTGTTGCGTGCGCACGGTATCGACGTGCTCCCGCACCCGTTCCCCGATCACGCGCGCATCGCAGCCTCCGACCTCGCCTTCGGCGACGACCTGCCGGTGCTCATGACCGAAAAGGACGCGGTGCGCAGCGAGCGCGTGGCGCCTGCCCACAGCTGGAGCGTGGCGGTCGACGTGGCCATCGGCCCGGACGCGGACCTCGGGTGGCTGGAAGCGCTTGCCGGCCGCCTGTGCGCGCCGGCGGAGCAGGGCGGGTGAGCGGCTTCGTCATCGTGATTCCGGCGCGCTATGCCTCGGTGCGCCTGCCGGGCAAGCCGCTTCGGTTGATCGCCGGCCGGCCGATGCTGCAGCACGTGCACGAGCGCGCGAAGGAGAGCGGCGCCGACGAGGTGATCATCGCGACCGACGACGAGCGTATCGCCGGGGCGGCGGCGGGTTTCGGAGCGAAGGTGCGCATGACGAGCCCCGAGCACCGCTCGGGCACCGACCGCCTGGCCGAGGTGAGCCGGCTGGAGAGCTGGCCCGACGACCGCGTGGTCGTGAACCTGCAAGGGGACGAGCCGCTCATGCCGCCGGCACTCATCGATCGCTGCGCCGCGCTGCTTCGGGAGTCCGGCGCCGGCATCGCGACCCTCGCGTCACCGCTGTCTTCGCGGGAGGATTTCCTGAATCCGAACGTCGTGAAAGTCGTGGTGGACGAGCGCGGCGACGCGCTCTATTTCAGCCGCGCGGCCATCCCGTTCGCGCGCGAGGCGGGCCACGGCCGGCTTGCCCTCGCCACGGCACTGCATCACCATGGCCTGTATGCGTATCGAGCGGACGTGCTGCGGCGCCTCGTCGCCGCGGAACGCGCGCCGCTCGAGATCGTCGAAGAGCTGGAGCAGCTCCGGGCGTTGACCCTCGGCATACGCATTCGCGTGGGGATTCCGGACCGACGCCCCGGCCCGGGCGTGGATACGGAGGAGGATCTGGCGCGCGTGGAACGCGAGCTTCTCGGGAGCGGCACGAAGTGATTCAGCGGCGGGTGAGCATCCTTGCGTATCAATCCGCCAATGAGACATCACTCCGCTAAATATCGATAGCCGAGCTTCGCCGTGCTGGACATCGCTGGATCAATCGGTAAGCCTCTCCAATACAGGCGTCATTGACGAGGGCAGATCCGCTGCTGATCGTTAAAGCCTGCCTGGATCCCATAGCGGGGTCAGCTCGAATCAGCTTGCATCAGGCGATCGAGGAAAGTTCACGAGATTTCGAGCATCGTCTTCGTTGCAGGCTTCACGTTTATTGAATGGAGAATCAGCGCCCTTTGTTGGTGGCGTGGTCAATGGCGGGCACTACATTTTCAGCCAGGAACAGGCTTGAGCGTTTCCGGCGCGATCGAGGGAAGAACAGAATGCCCGAAATGCCTGAAATGGCTTCGCCTCTCCTTGTAAAATCAAAATCCGGCTTGTTTCAGGCTGAAGGAAGCGTCGTAAGTGGTTGAGAACAGCGCAAGAGTCTCCGTTTTGTTCGTGTGCATGGGCAACATCTGCCGGTCGCCGACCGCGGAGGGCGCGTTCCGCAAGGTCGTGCAGCAGGCGGGCCTGGCCGAGACGATCTACATCGAGTCCGCCGGGACCCACGCGTACCACGTCGGCGCGCCGCCGGACCACCGCGCGCAGGCGGCGGCGGAGCGCCGCGGCATCGTGCTTTCCGACATCCGCGCGCGCCGCGTGAGCGACGAAGACTTCGAGGCCTTCGATCACATCCTCGTCATGGACAAGGACAACCTGGGCGAGCTGCTGCAGCGCGTGCCGGAGCAGCACCGCGGCAAGGTGCACCTGTTCCTGGAATTCGCGAGCGGCATGGACGCAGCCGAAGTGCCGGATCCCTACTATGGCGGCGCCTCCGGTTTCGAGCTCGTCCTCGACCTCGTCGAGCAGGCGTCGGAACGCCTGCTCGCGCGCCTGCGCAGGGAAGCCCTGGGGCGGCTGCGGCGCCTGTAGGAGCCCGCCACGCGGGCGACCGGGCGAC
>CAZBGV010000101.1:11071-12576 GCA_964491485.1 uncultured Woeseiaceae bacterium
CGGGCGACCGGGCGACGGTCGGCCGGCCGGGGCAGCGCGGCGATCGCCGCCGTCCACTCAGTTTTCGTTCAGGTGCTTTTCCGCCTCACGCGCCTCCGGCGCCGGCTTTTCGGCCGCCGGAGCCGCCGGCTCCCACGGCAGCAGGCGGCCGCCCGGCGAGCTTTGCGCCGCCGGCGTCCCGCTTTCCGGCCCGGCGGGCCGGCTGCGCGGCTCCTCCGGCCGCTCCGGTGCCGCGGCAAACGGGCGCTCGGGTGCGGCGGCCGGGCGCTCGGGTGCGGCGGCCGGGCGCTCGGGTACAGCGGCCGGTTGTTCGGGTGCAGGGGCAGCCGGGCGCTCGGGCGCTTCGAAGGCCGGCCGCTCCGGCCGCGGAGCGCCGGCGTCGGCCACGGCCGGGCGTGCGGCCGCGGAAGGCTCCGGCGGCGAGCCGCCGTTGAGGCGGCCGTCCCGGGTTCCGGCAGTGGCGTTCGGCCGCGGCGGCGCGTCCTCGCGCGCCTCCGGCCGTGCATTGGCAGGCTCCGTCGATCCCGCCTGCGCCTCTCGCTGTACGTCGCGCGCGCTCGCGTCGGATGACTCCGCGGCCGCCGTACCGGAAGCGTCGGCAGGCCGTTTGCGCCGGCGCCCGCCGCGGCTGCGCCGCCGCGACGAGCTCCTGCCACTTTCGTCGCGGCTCCGGGTAGCGGCCGCGCCGTTCCCCGCGGGTGCCGCGCCGCCGGTTGCAGGCCCCGCCGCCTGGCGTGCCTCGCGCTCTTCGGCAGCGCGCGGCTCGCGCCGTTCGCCGGCGCGCGGATCGCGGTTCTCGGCGCTGCGCGTGTCGCGCCCGTTGTCGGGACGTGCCTCGCGGCCTTCCGCGCCGCGCGCGTCGCGGCGCTCGGAGCCGCGGGTGTCGCCCGCCCCGGACTTGCGGTCGCTGCCCTTCGAACGGCTCTTGCGCGACTCCTCGTTGCGCGAGCTGGTGCTGCGCTTGCGGCTGCCCTGCGAGCTTTCGCTGCGCCGGCGGCCGCGCTGCCCGCTGCGGCTCTCGCTGCTGCTGCGCCGCGCGCGAGACCGGCGGCGGTCTTCCTCATCCGGCGTGCCGCGGCCGAACAGCGCGTCGAACAGGCGCACGAACAGGCCGGGCTGCCGCGGCTCTTCGCGAACCGGGGCCGGCCGCGTGGGCGTCATGGTGGCGATGGCGGCGGCCTCCGCGGCCTTGCGCTCCTGCACCACCTCCTCCGGGTCGGCGTCCTCCACCTGCTCGGCGAGCCGATAGCTGGTTCCCGTGTTCTCCGGCAGCTCCACCTGGTCGTCGCGCACGCGGCGCACGTGGTAGTGCGGAGTCTCGAGCCGCGAGTTCGCGATCAGCACCACCTGCATGCCGTTGCGCGACTCGAGGTTCTGGACCCAGCTGCGCTTCTCGTTCAGGAGGTAAGTCGCGACCTCCACGGGGAGCTGCGCGATGACCTTGGCGGTGCGCTCCTTGCGCGCCTCCTCGCCGATGATGCGCAGGATGGCGAGCGCGAGCGACT
>CAZBGV010000102.1:0-12465 GCA_964491485.1 uncultured Woeseiaceae bacterium
GTCGGCGCAGGGGGCGGCTCAGTCCGACAGGCGGCGCGAATTCGGGCCGGCGGGCGGTTTGTTCAGCGCGCTGGCGAGCGGCTCGCGATAGTAGATCGCGTCGCGGAAATCCTTCTGGATTTCCGTCTTGCCGAAGGGCATGTAGAAATTGAACAGCACGGCCGCGATGTCGTTCACCGGGTCCACCCAGAACAGCGTGTTGGCGGCGCCGTCCCAGAAGAACTCGCCGACCGCGCCGGAAGCCTCCGCCTGGTCGATCGGTGGCGCCACGCGCACGGCGAAATCGATGCCGAAGCCGACCTGCCCCTTGTTCGGCAGCCACGACTTGTCGGTGACCGTCGCCGGCATCGCATCGCTGGTCATGAGCCGCACCGTCTCCCGCTCGAGGATCCGCACGCCGTCGAGCTCGCCGCCGTTCAGCAGCATGCGCGCAAAGCGCATGTAGTCGTCCAGCGTGGACGTGAGCCCCCAGCCGCCCGGCGTCAGGGCGCGGTCGCTGCCGTTCAGCGCCAGCGCTTCCGCGTCGGGCACGCGCACGAAGCGGCCGTCGGGCTCGCGGGTGTAGAGGGCGGAGATGCGCTGGCGCTGATCGGGCCTCAACGTGTACTGCGTGTCGCGCATGCCGAGCGGCTCGAGCACCCTCTCCCGCATCACCTGCTCGAACGGCGCGCCGGCCAGCACCTCGACGAGGCGCGCCTGGACGTCGACCGACGGGCCGTACAGCCAGCGGGTACCGGGCTGGTAGGCGAGCGGAATGCGCGCGAGCCGCTGTGAAAGGGTCTCCAGCGTGTTGTCGAGAGCGAAAGGCTCGAGCTCGCGCCAGCGCTCCCCGAGCCAGCCCTCTTCGTTTCCGCTCGAGAAGCCGGCCGTGTGCCGGAGCAGGTCGCGCACGGTGGGTGGCCGCTCCGCCGGGACCCGCCGCGGCTCGCCGTCCCCGACCCCGGCCAGCACCTCGATGCCGGCGTACTCCGGCAGGTACTTCTCGAGCGGCTCGTCGAGCGAGAAGCGGCCTTCCTCGTACAACGTCATGAGCGTGACGCCCGTGATCGGCTTGGTCATGGAATAGATGCGCACCAGCGTGTCGCGCCGCATCGGCCGTTCGGCTTCACGGTCCGCCTGCCCGAAGGCGCCGAAGTACGCCTCCTTGCCGTCCTCGAACACCAGCGCGGAAACGCCGACCAGCTCGCCGCGCGCGATGTAGCCGGAGAGGGTTTTCTCGATGCGCGCGGGATCCACGAGCCCGTCCGGCGACGTCTGCACGACCCTGCCGTCGTCGCGGCCGCAGGCCGCCAGCGCCAGGCAAGCCAGTGCCAGATGGAGGTTCCTCATTGCTCCTCCCCAGTCCCCGATGGAATCGATCCTACCATCCGAAATCCCGGCGCAGGCACGGGAATTGCAGGATATGCAGGCTGTCTGCCGGAGACGGCGGCCCACCGGAGGAAAGAATGAACCGCAACCCGCTGCTCGAACTGAAGGCGCTCGGCCAGAGCGTGTGGCTGGACGATCTCCGCCGCGGCTGGCTCGAGGACGGCACGCTCAAGCGGCTGATCCGCGAGGACGGCCTGGACGGCATCACCTCGAATCCCGCGATCTTCGCGAAAGCCATGATCGACGGCGAGGAGTACGAAGAGGCGATCCAGGCCCTCGAGGCACAGGGCGCGAGCGCACAGGAGATCTACGAAGCCCTGGCGCTCGACGACGTGGGCCGGGCCGCCGACCTGTTCCGCCCCGCGTACGACTCGAGCGGCGGCCTCGCCGGGCTGGTGAGCATCGAGGTCTCGCCGCACCTGGCCCACGACACGGCCGGCACGGTGGCCGAAGGACGCCGGCTGTGGCAGCGGCTCGAGCGCCCGAACGTGATGATCAAGGTGCCCGGCACCCCGGCCGGGCTGCCCGCGATCACCGAGCTCCTCGCCGGCGGCGTGAACGTCAACGTGACGCTGCTGTTCTCGGTGCAGCGCTACCGGGAAGTGGTCACGGCTTTCCTCGAGGGGCTCGAGCGGCGCCAGGAGGCCGGCGGCCCGCTGGAGCGCCTCGCGTCCGTGGCGAGTTTCTTCCTGAGCCGCATCGATACCCTGGTCGATCGCCGGCTCGATGCGCTCGGCAACGACGCGGCCGGGGCGCTGCGCGGGCAGGCGGCGATCGCGTCGGCCCGGCTCGCGTACCGCTATTACACGGAATGGACGGCCGGGGCGCGCTGGCGGGCGCTGGCCGGCGCCGGGGCGCATGCGCAGCGGCTGCTCTGGGCCTCCACTTCCACCAAGGATCCGATCTACAGCGACGTGAAATACGTGGACGCCCTGGTCGCGCCGGACACGATCAACACCTTGCCGCGCAAGACGCTCGCGGCATACCGCGAGCGCGGCCAGCCGGAAGTGCGCATTGGCCACGACCTCGCGGCGGCCGAATCGCTCCCGGGGAAGCTGCGCGAGCTCGGCATCGACCTCGAGGAGGTGGCCGCCACGCTCGAACAGGAAGGCGTGCAGAAGTTCATCGAGCCGTACGACGCCCTGCTGGAGTATCTCGGCGGCCGCGAACGGTAAGGCAGGGACGCGGAGGCGCACGGGGGAAAACCGCCTCGATCGACCCGAAGGGGACATTGCTGCCCGGCAGAAAAGGGGACATCGGCTTCCTGCATCGGGGCCTTCCCTTCAACGCTCGCGCTCGTGGGTTAGGATTGCCCGTCATGAGCCAGCCCTTCGAACCCGGGGAGCGCGCGGGGCCTGCCGGCCCGCCGGACGCCGAGGCCTGGGCCGCGCGGGTTCACGACCTCCGCCAGCCGCTGCAGGCTTTGAAAATCCTGCACGGCGCGCTGCGGCGGGCCGCCGCCGACCTGCCCGCGGTGCTCGAGATCCTGGAGGCACAGCGGGACGCGCTCGAGGCGCTCGAGCAGCTTATCGGCGGCCTGCCGGCCGCCGCTGCGCGCGCCCGGGAGCCGGACGGCGCCGCCGCCGAGCCGCGCGGCGCGCCCGCCGCAGGGAGCGGCCAGGGCATTCTCATCGTCGACGACGATGCCCTGATCCGCACCGCCTGGGAGCGCCTCCTGCGCGGGGAAGGCCATCGGGTAGCCAGCGCGGCGAGCCTTGCGGAAGCGCACGCGCTGCTCGCCGGCGGCGACACGGCGTTCGGGCTCATCATCACCGATTACCGGCTGCCGGGCGGCGGCGACGGCCTGGCCGTGGTGCACGCCGTGCGCGCGGCCACCGGCAGCTGCACCCCGGCGCTGGTGGTCACCGGCGATCCCGGTGCGATCGGCGCGGAAATCGCCGCGCTCGAAAACTGCCGGATCGCGGCCAAGCCGCTCGACACGGCCGTGCTGCTCGACCTGGCGCGTGCCTGCTCCGCCCAGGGAGAAAACGCAGCGGGATAGCGCGGTGACCGGCGGAACAGGCCTGCCGAGCCCGGTCCGAAGGGCGCAGGCGTCAGAGATTCATCCGCACGAGATCGGCGAGCGAACGGGCCTGCATCTTGTCCATCACCCGCGCGCGGTGGATCTCGACGGTGCGCTGGCTCACTCCCAGCTCCCAAGCGATCACCTTGTTCGGTTTGCCGGTGATCACGAGCTCCATCACCTCGCGTTCGCGCGCCGTCAGGCGCCCGAGCCGCGCGGCCACCTCGGCGCGCCGGGCCCGCTCGTCGCGCACGCGCCGGTCGGCGGCGAGCGCCGCCTGGATGCGCCCGAGAAGGTCGTCCTCGCTGAACGGCTTCTGGACGAAGTCGAACGCGCCCTTCTGCATGGCTTCCACCGCCATCGGGACGTCGCCGTGCCCGGTGATGAAGATGACGGGCAGCGTGCTGCCGGCGCCGACCAGCCGCTCCTGCAGCTCGAGCCCGCTGAGCCCCGGCATGCGGATGTCGAGCACGAGACAGCCCGAGCGCTCCGCATCGTAGGCTTCGAGGAATGTGCCGCCCGAGGCGAAGACTTCGCAGCGGAGCCCCACCGACTTCAGCAGCAGCTGCATCGCCCGCAGGATGTTGCGGTCGTCGTCGACGATGAAGACGGTGGGTTCCGGTGCTTCCGTTTCGCTGCTCATGCCGTCGCCGGGCCGCGCCGCGAGAGGCTCTGACCCTGATACCACACCCCGCGGAGCCCGATCAACCGCTCTGGCGCGGCTTACCGCATAGGGCCACTGCCCGCGGCCGCGCGGAGCCTGCGGGCGCCTACGTACATATGCGGATAGAGCGGCGCGGCCGACGGTGGCATGCTTCCGGCTCGGCACAGGGATACGCCAAAGACAAGCAGAAACCTACAAGCTTGAAAGACGGACGATCTCCCCCGAGTCGTCCGCCCGGAGCGGGAGCGCCATGGTTGCGCGACCGCTCTTTTTTTTGCGCTGGCACGGGACTTGCAGATCGCGGGCGGCTCGCAGCGGCGAGCCGTTACCCGTCGTTCGAGGGCATCTCACCATGTTGGCCAGGATCCGCGAAGCCGGTTCGATCGGCTGGGAGACCATCCGCACGTTCCCGCAGCACGACCCGTTCGAGCTCGCCGCTGCGCTCGCTTATTTCACCCTGCTCTCCATCGCGCCGCTGCTGCTCGTCATCGTCGGCGCCGCCGGCATCCTGATGGGCGAGGCGCAGGTGCAGGACGCGCTGATCACGCAGGCGCGCGAGCTCGTCGGCGAGCGCGGGGCATCGCTGCTGCGGACGGTCATGCACAACGCCAGCCAGTCGGACAAGAACGTCATCTCGATGGTGATCGGCTTCGTGCTGACGCTGCTCGGCGCCACCACCATCTTTGCGCAGCTCCAGACGTCGCTGAACCGGATCTGGGGCGTGGAGCCCGCGCCGCGCAATGCGCTGCTCGGCTTCGCCCGCGCGCGGCTCGTATCCCTGGCCGTCGTGCTCGGGCTCGCGTTCCTGATGCTCGCCTCTCTCGTCCTGCAGGCGGCGATCCGCGTGCTGCAGGGTTACCTGGCGACGCTGTTTCCCGGTGCCGGCATCGTCACCCTGGTCGTCAACAACGCAGTGTCGCTGACCCTGGTGGCGCTCGTGCTCGCGATGCTGTTCCGCTACGTGCCGGACGTGAACATCTCGTGGCGCGAAACGCTGATCGGCGGCTTCGTGACCGCCCTGCTCCTGACCGTCGGCAATTTTGCGATCGGGCTGTATCTCGGGCATGCCGCCATCGGCTCGGCCTACGGCGCGGCCGGCTCGGCGGTCGTGTTCATGGTGTGGGTGTACTACACCGGGCTGATCCTGTTCCTCGGCGCGCACTGCACCCGGGTGGTTGCCCGGCACCACGGGTCGCCGATCGTGCCGAGCCGCCACGCGAGATTCCTGCCCGGAGCCGAAACCCAGGCGGTGTAGGAGCCCGCCACGCGGGCGAAATCGATCGCAATGCGCGCTCCTGCGCAAGCTATCGCGCAACACCGACGCAGGAGCCCGCCACGCGGGCGAAATCGATCGCCGGCCCCCGTGACGCGCGCTCCCACGAGGGCACCGCGCAACACCGACGTAGGAGCCCGCCATGCGGGCGAATCGGATCCCGCCCGGCGCGCTTAGCCCGGCTCGTGCCCGGCAGCGGCGGCGTATTGCCGCGCGGCTTCGAGGATGCGCAGGACGTTGCCGCTCCACATCTTCTGCAAATCCTCCTCGGAATACCCGGCGTCGCGGAGGCGCGCGGTGACTTTCGAGAGATCGGTGATGTCCTCGAGCCCCCGGATGCCGCCGCCGCCGTCCCAGTCCGCGCCGAAGCAGACGTGATCCACGCCGGCGACGTCGATGACGTGCTCCACCATCGCCATGTAGGTGTCGAGATCCGCATCCCACATCTGCTCGCGCTCGTCGAGCGCACGCCAGCGGCGGGTGAGCTCGCGCTGCTCGGCCGGCGACAGCTCGCCGATGTGCTCGAGCTGCGTGAACAACGCCTCCCGTTCCTTCGTCAGGTTCATCTCGGACAGGAACACGCTGGTGACGCAGATGGCACCGCCGCTTTCGGCCAGGCGGCGGATGCGCGCGTCGTCCAGGCTGCGCGGATGCTCGAAGGCGGCACGCGAGCCCGAATGCGAGAGCAGGATCGGCGTCTTCGAGAGCTCGACGAGCTGATCGAACGTATCGTCGGAGGAGTGGCTCGCATCGATCACGATGCCGAGCCGGTTCATCTCCGCCACCCAGTCCCGGCCTGACGGGCTCAGGCCGTGCCAGCGTGGCTGGTCGGTCGCCGAATCCGCGAACTGGTTGTTCGCGCTGTGCACCGGACCCGCCAGCCGCACGCCGCGCCGGTAGAACTCGCCGAGCAGCGACAGATCCTCGCCGAGCGGATAGCTGTTCTCCATGCTCTTGAACGCAAAAATGCGGCCTTCGGCCGCGATCCGGCGGGCATCCTCCGCCGTCAGTGCCGGGGAGATGCGCTCGGGAAAGGCGCCGACGGTGGCGTCGATCGCGTCGGAGCGCCGGCGGGCGAAGGCGAGCGCGTCGGCGTAGCCCTCGGCGGTCAGCGGCCCCTGGGCCGTGTAGATCGCGAAGAAACCGCCGTCCAGCGCCCCGGATTCCATGCGCGGCAGGTCCACCTGCACGAGGTCGTCGGCAAGCGTGTGGCGATCGCCGAAGCTCCAGCCCGCGCGCGGAAAGTGCATGGGCGTGTCGAGGTGGGTGTCGAGCGTGAGCAGCCGGGCGTGCAGGTCGCCGCCGTCCGCCGCGAGCGCCGGCCAGGCCGCGAGGCAGGCCGGCAGGACGAGCCGCCAGCCCGAGGGCCGGAATGAGCGATTGCGCACGGGTGCCTCCTCCATCCAGCGGGAGCGGCGGGGCGCGCGGGCACGCCCCGGTCGCCCGATCGGAACTGTCCTGATCAGGACATAATGATCTTCAGCGGAGAATTGTCAAGCGCGAAGCGCGCCCGGCTCAGCGGCCGTCGCGGCGCCGCCGCCGGCCGTACAAAAGTTTCAGCATCAGCACCGCCGCGAGACTGCCGGTCAGGACTCCGGCCACGATCTCCTGGACGGGCGTCCGGCCGGACGGGGCCGGCTCGGCGGGGCTGGCGGGCGTGGCGCTCGCGGCGGGCTCGACATCGGTTCCGGGCTTCACGGCGTCGGCGAACGGCAGCCACACTCCCGCGAGCGCAGCCCCCGTGCTCGCGAACGTCGTGTCCGCGAGCGGCACGGGCGCGGCGCCGACGACATCGACCGCGCAAAGCAACGCGGTGAGGATCAGCGCCGTTCTGTACATCTCGATGTCCCTGTCGGTTCGATTCGATGACTGCCGCCACGCTAGGGGCCGCGGCAGCAGAACGCGAGGAACCATTCCCCAGTACGGTGAATCGGCAAGGCTCTGCCGTTGGTTCGTGTTGGTTCGGAGCCTGCGGAATCCGCAGTTTCCCCCTTCGGCCGGCGTGTTGCAAATCGGCGACGGTCCGCGGGCCGGGACGCGCCGGGCAGCGGTTAAAATGGCCCGATGCCATTCATTCTCATCGGCGCCTTCATCGGGTTCCTGTTCGGACGCCTGCACGGCCTCGTGGTCGGTGCGCTGCTCGGGTACGCGCTGAGCTGGTACCTCCGGACGCGGCTCATCGGCGGCCTGCGCGCCCTGCAGGCGGAGCTGCTCGACGCGACGTTCTCCATCATGGGTGCGCTATGCAAGGCGGACCGCGTGGTCACGCGCGACGAGATTCGCGCGGCCGAGAGCGTGTTCGACCGGCTGCACCTGTCCGGCGAGCAGCGGGCAGCCGCGAAGGCGGCCTTCAACCGCGGCAAGGCCCCGGATTTCGATCTCGACGGCGCGGTCGACGCGTTCGCCCGGATCGCCCGCGGGCGCGCCCCGCTCATCCAGATTTTCCTGCAGGTACAGCTCATGGCGGTGGCCGCGGACGGCAACGTCCACCCGGCCGAGCACGCCATGCTGGTCCGCATTGCGCGGCGCCTCGGCCTGACCGAGCGCGACGTGCGCCAGCTCGAAGCGCTCCTGCGCGCGGCCGGCGCCGGCCCTTCCGCGGCCGGCGGGCCGCCGCCCACGGACCGGCTCGCCAACGCCTACGCCGCGCTCGGCCTCGCGCAGAACGCGAGCGTCGCCGAGATCAAGCGCGCCTACCGCCGCCTCATCAGCCAGAACCACCCCGACAAGCTCGCCGCGCGCGGCCTGCCGGAGAGCATGCGCTCGATCGCCGAGGAGCGCAGCCGCGAGATCAACAGGGCCTACGACCTCATCAAGGCCGCGCGGCAGTTCACGTGAGCCCGCCGCCGGGGCGATGACGGCCGCCAGGCGGGCGCCGGCTCTCCGGCACGCGCGGCGGTGACGAGGTCGAGAAAGGCGCTGTAGCGAGACGGCGCCGATGTTGCGGAAGGCGACGCAGGCAGGTGCCAGGACGAAGGCGTGGCACCCTTGCGCCTGCGTTCGGTCGCCCGCATGGCGGGCTCCTACGGGGCCGGAGCCGGGGGTGACGGTCCGGGCTCACGCCGGAAACGGCTCGACGTCCGGCTCGAGGTCCGGCTCGGGGCCGCGGGTCTCGCCGGGCGCGCGCACGAGGCGCACGTCGCGCTCGCCGATCTGCTGCCGCCACATGGCGTAGTACAGTCCCTTGCGCGCGAGCAGCGCCTCGTGGGTCCCCGATTCGACGATGCGGCCCTTCTCCAGCACGTGGATCGTATCGGCGTGCATGATCGTGCTCAGGCGGTGCGCGATCAGGATCACCATGTGCCGGCGCGAGCCGGACAGCTCGCGCACGGCCGTGGTGATCTCCTGCTCCGTGATGGAATCGAGCGCGGAGGTCGCCTCGTCGAAGATGAAGAGGCGCGGCGAGCGCAGCAGCGCGCGGGCGATGGAGAGCCGCTGCCGCTCCCCGCCGGAGATGCGCAGGCCGCCCTCGCCGACCCGCGTGTCGAGGCCCTGCCCGGAGCGCGCCATCAGGGGGGTGACCGCCGCCTGCTCGAGCGCCGCCAGCATCTCGTCGTCGGTCGCGTCGGGCTTCACGAGCAGCAGGTTCTCGCGAATCGTGCCGGAGAAGAGCTGCGGGTCCTGGGTCACGAAGCCGATTTGCCGGCGCACCGGGTTGTAGCGCAGCTCCTCCACCGGAACCCCGTCGATGGAGATGGTGCCGCTGTTCGGCCGGTACAGCCCGACCAGCAGCTTCACCAGGGTGGACTTGCCCGAGCCGGACGGGCCGACGAACGCGACCGTCTCACCCAGCCGGATCTCGAACGAAAGGTGATCGACCGCGTTCTCCGTGGCGGTGCGATGCCGGAACACGACGTCGTCGAAGCGCAGGCTCGAGATCCTGCCGATCTCGACCGGTTCCTCGGGCGGCTGCTCGACCGGCTTCTGCATCAGCTCGTCGAACATCTGCATCGAGGCTTCCGCTTCGCGGTAGTTCAGGATGATGCGTCCGAGATCCTGCAGGGGGGCGAAGATCGCGCTCAGGATGAACTGGGTCGAGATGAGCTCGCCGGTCGTGAGCGTCTCGTGGAAGATCAGCCACAGCAGGATGAAGAGAATGGATTGCCGCAGCGTGTTGATCAGCGTGCCCTGGACGAAGGACAAGGTGCGCACCCTGCGCGTCTTGTCCATCTCCAGGTCGAATATGCGATGCGTCTGCCGCTGCAGCCGGCGGATCTCGGGATAGGTCAGCCCGAGGCTCTTCACGAGCTCGATGTTGCGCAGGGACTCCGTCATCGTCCCGGACATGCCCGCAGTCTCGCGCACGACGTCGCGCTGCACCTCGCGCATGCGCCGGCTGAGGACGCTGCTGACGCCGCCGAGGAGCAGCATGCCGAGCACGAACACGGGGATCAGGAGCCAGTGCATCGTGACCGCGTACCAGGTCAGGAACACGAGGCCGACCAGCGACGAGAACAGCACGTTCACCGCCGTGCTGATGAAGCGCTGGGTGTCGTTGCGGACCTTCTGCAGCAGGCCGATCGTCTCGCCGCTGCTGTGCTCCTCGAATTCCTGGTAGGAAAGTCGCAGGGTGTGGCGCAGGCCGTCGTTGAATACCTGGAGGCCGAAGCGCTGCACGACGAGCGCCAGCACGTAGTCCTGGAACGCCCTCGCGAGGCGCGCCGCGAGCGCGATGCCCGCGGCGATCAGCAGCCAGGCGAGCGCGCCGCGCACGAGCTCGCCCTCGGGGCGGTGGTGCGGGTTCAGCGCGTACTCGTCGATGATGTGGCCGAAGATCAGCGGATCGATCAGTGTGAGGACCTGCGCGAGTGCGGCGAGGATGAGCGACAGGGCCACCAGGCGGCGCAGGGGCTTGATGTATTTCCATAAGAGGTGCATGGGCCCGGGGACCTCCGGTGCGTGAGACGACGTCCTGTGCTCAGGATAGAGCGGTGCGTGGGGGAGCGGGGGGTGTCAGCGGGTGTGGCGGTGTTCGCGTTCTGGTCGCCCGCATGGCGGGCTCCTACGGGGGATCGCAGCGAATGGTGAGGATCGGGTGAATGGCGGGGCCGCGGCGGATGGCAAGGACGAGTGAACGGCGGGAGCGCTGGGGAGTCGGGGATTGAGTGATCGGAGGGGCGGCGGCGAATCGCAGGGATGGGGCGGATCGCGGGTGCGCCCGGCGGGAGGTCGGAAATAAAAAAGGGCAGCCGCCCGAAGGCGGCCACCCGGCGGGGGAAAATCAGAACGAGCCGCGCAGACCCAGCGTGTACGTGGCACCCGGATAGAAGATGTCGTACGTCAGGTCGTCGTGCTCGAACAGGCTGCGAACGGGCTCGTTGGTGATGTTGTAGCCGTCCAGCGTCAACGTGAGGTTCATGTCGTCGTCGAAGTACGGCAGGTTGAAGCCCAGCGAGAAGTCGACCTGGCTGCGGTCGTCGGAGCGGATGCGCCGCGCCGGGAAGCCGTCCGAGCCGTCATACCCCTGGAAGCCGGAGGCAATCGCTCCGTCCTGGTGGTAGTAAGTGAGGCGCGCCTGGATCAGGTCGTTCTCGAAGTAGCCGGTCCAGTTGTAGGTCCAGTCGGAGATGCCGGTGATGATCGACGCCGCGTCGTCGGCCTCCTGGTTGATCTTCGTCACGCTGGCGTTGAAGCCCAGGCCTTCCACGAGGAAGTCGAGCGGCATCACCCAGATGCCTTCGAAGCCCTTCAGCGTGGCCGCGCCCTGCACGTTGGTACGGGTGCTGAGCTGCACCGTGCACGACGCCGGCCCGCCGCAGGCAGCCAGCGCGTCCTCCTGCGACTCGCTCAGGTCCGAGGTATCCAGGCCATAGGCACCGAGATCCTGGAACAGCACGTCGATCGTGTCGTCGCGGGTGAAGCCGGTGATCTCCTTTTCGAAGTAGATCAGGCTCGCGTACCCGAGCTCGCCGTAGTAGTACTCGCCGCCGATGTCGAAGTTGATGGACTCGAACGGCTGCAGGTTGGGGTTGCCCGCACGCGCCGTGTCGATGCCGGACGACGTCCAGACCGAGTTCGGGTACATCTCGCCGGGGTTGGCGCGGGTCATCGTCCGTGACGTGCTCGCCCGCAGCTTCCACGAGTCGTTCAGGTCGTAGGTGAGGTTGAACGACGGCAGGAACTTGCCGTAGCTCGCGTCCGTCTCGGCCGTGCCGTCGCCCGCGAGGCTGCTCAAGGTCTGGTCCGTATCCACCCAGCGCACGCCGGCATTCATGCGCAGCGGCTGCCCGAGTATCTCGGCCTCCGCGTTCGCCTCGATGTACAGGCCGAACATCTTCTCCTCGATGCCGCCGACGCCCTGGCCGAACTGGTCGCCGGTCGCGGCTTCGGTCGGCACGAAGTCATGGTAGTTGATCGCGTCCATGAACCGGCCGACGTCGAGCATGGCGATGCCCGAATAGCCGACGGAGTTGTCGAACACGTGTCCGAGGTCCGAGACGGGCGAGGCCACGAGATAGTTGCCGATGTTGGCGTACGCGTCGGACGGGAAGAAGTAGTCGTTCTTCAGCGCGTCGTTATTGCTGCCGCCGAAGAACGTCAGGTCGCGCTTGGCCTTGTCATAGGCGGCGCCGAACAAGAGGCCGGTGCGCTCCGGCTCCTCGCCCAGGGCGAAGTCCACATGGAACCCGACCGTCTCCGTGTCGCGGTAGTTGCGCTGGAACCGGATCTGGTCGCCCTGCACGTCGTTCCACACCCAGCCGATGTCCGGTTGGGCAATGTCGGCGGCGTAGTCGAAGGTCGGCACGTCACCGAGGCCCGAAAACTGGACCGTGGTGGCGGGGCTGAGGAAGAGGAAATACGGCTCGTCACGCCGGAAGCTCGAGTCCGTGTAGCTGGCCGACACGTTCATGTTCAGGGTGTCGGTGAGCTGCCAGTCGAGGCTCGGCATGTAGCTGATGAAGTCGAAATCCTCGTCGTACGCGCGCTGGCCGACCCATGCGTGGGTGTTGTAGATCGTGCCGCTCGTCACCACCTGGTCGGAGTTCACCGTGAAGTTCTCGGGGATCCACGCGGCACCGAGGTGGAGCCAGTTCCGCCGGCCCCAGTTCATTGCCTCGAGACGGTCGAACTTGCGATCGGTTTCCGCGTACAGGATGTCGAGCGCGAAATCCATCCTGTCGTTCGGCCGGTACTGCA
>CAZBGV010000103.1:0-12456 GCA_964491485.1 uncultured Woeseiaceae bacterium
TGCGTTCGGTCGCCCGCATGGCGGGCTCCTACGGGTGGCTGCGTTCGGTCGCCCGCATGGCGGGCTCCTACGGGTGGCTGCGTTCGGTCGCCCGCATGGCGGGCTCCTACGGGTGCCTGCGTTCGGTCCCGTGGCCGCGGTCGGTCGGTGCCTGCGTTCGGTCGCCCGCATGGGGGGGTGGCTGGAGGGCGCGGCGGCGGATCCAGGCGCCGAGGCCGGTGAGGCCGGGGGTGGGGTCGGTGATCACCCAGGTCGGGATGGCCTGCAGGTAGCCGCGGTAGCGGTTCTTGTCCTCGAAGCGCTCGCGGAAGGTGGAGGCGCGGATCTGCTCGACGTGATCGGGCACGATGCCGCCGGCGATGTAGACGCCGCCGATCGCGCCCGTGGTGAGGGCGAGGTCCGAGGCGACGCTCGCGAGAAAGCGGAAGAATTGCTCCATCGTGGCGCGGCACTTGGGATCGACGGTGCCGCTCGTGATCTCGCGCGAGGTTTTCATCTCGTCGCCGTGCATGGCGCTGTGCAGCGCGACGATGCCGGGGCCGGAGAGGACCCGCTCGGCCGAGCAGTGGCCGTAGCGCTCGCGCAGGCGCACGAGAATGCGGTCTTCCTCCTCGTTGCGTGCGGGCAGGGTGACGTGCCCGCCTTCGCCGACCATGGCCACGGCGCGCTCGCCGTCGTCAACCCACGCGCCGACCCCGAGCCCGGTGCCGGGACCCAGGGTCGCGCGCGTGCCGGAGCGGTAGGCGCTCGCCTTGCCGACCTCCGCGAGATCCTTGTTGCGGATATCGGGGAGGGCGAAGGCGACGGCGTGGAAGTCGTTGAGGACGTGCAGCCGCTCGAGGCCGAGGCCGTGCGCCATCTCGAGCCGGTTGAAGCGCCAGGGCCGGTTGGTCATTCGGACGTCGTCGCCGGTCACGGGCGCGGCGACGGCCACCACCGCGTTCGGTGCCTGCGCGTCCGCGAGGAAGCTGCGCAGCAGCGCCTCGAGGTCCGGGAAGTCGTCGTTCTTGTAGATCCGGAGGTCGGCGATCCGCCGGTCCACCGGATGGTAGCGGGCGCAGCGCGTCGAGGTGCCCCCGACGTCCGCGATCAGCCAGGGTGCGTCAGCTTGCGTTTCGGCGTTCATGGCTCCGTTTGCCTCGAGGCCAGCAGCGCGTCCACGAATCGGTCGCGCCACGCGACGATGTCGTTCTTCCTCAGGACCTCGATCATCGCACGATGCCGCTCCCGGCGCTCGCCGAGCGGCATGGTCAGGGCGCGCTGGATGCCGTCGGCGACGTTGTCGACGTCGTAGGGATTGACGAGGACGGCGTCGCAAAGCTCGCAGGCGGCGCCCGCGAGCTCCGAGAGCACCAGCACGCCCGGGTTGCGGGGGTCCTGCACCGCGACGAACTCCTTGGCCACCAGGTTCATGCCGTCGCGGATCGGCGTGACGAGCCCGACGTCGGCCAGCCGCAAGAGGCCCATCAGCGCGCGCCGCTCCAGCCCGGTGTTGATGTACTTGAGGGGCACCCAGTCGAGCGCGGCGAACCGCCCGTTGATCGCGCCGGTCGTCTGCTCGAGGCTGTGACGGATCTCCTCGTAGGCGCGCACGCCGACCCGGGTCGGCGGCGCGATCTGGGTGTAGGACACGGCGCCGTGCGTCTCGGGATGCTTTTCCAGCAGGCGCGCGTACGCGTGGAAGCGCTCCTCGAGGCCCTTGCTGTAATCGAGGCGGTCGACGCCGATGATGAACTGGCGGTCACCGAGGCTTTGCAGCGTGCGCGTGACCTCCGATTCGCCCTGCGCCTCGGTGGCGAAGCGCAGCAGCAGGTCGACGTCGACGCCGATGGGAAAGACGCCGGCCGTGAGGCGGCGTCCGCCGATCGAGATCCGGCCGTCTTCCAGCGTCGCGCCGATGGCGGGCTGGGTCACGGCTTCGCGGAACGAGGCGAGGTCGCGCGCCGTCTGGAAGCCCACGACGTCGTAGGCGCACAGCGCTTTCAGGATGAAATCGCGGTCGGGCAGGGCCTGCAGCACGTCGTAGCCGGGAAACGGGACGTGCAGGAAAAAGCCGATCGGCTGATCGACGCCAAGCCGGCGCAGCTCCGCGCCGAGCGGGATCAGGTGATAGTCGTGCACCCAGACGACGTCGTCCGGCTCGAGGAGCGGCACGAGGTGGCGCGCGAACGTCGCGTTGACGCGCAGGTACGCCTCGAAGTCGCTGCGGCGGTAGCGAAGGAAGTTGAGCAGGTAGTGCAGGAGCGGCCACAGCACCTTGTTACTGAAGCCGTTGTAGTAACCCTCGAAATCGGCCTCGTCGAGATCGATGCCGACGAAGCGGATCCGGCCGTGCTCCTCGATCTCGAGGCGGCGGTCGCCGTGCGAGTCGAGGCGCAGGTCGCCGTTCCAGCCGAACCAGATCCCGCCGTGCTCCTCCAGCGCGCCGAGCACGCCCACCGCGAGACCGCCGACCGCCTGGTCGGCCTGGCTCGGGCTGGCGACGCGGTTCGAGACGGCGACGATCCGCCGAGGGCCGGCGTCGGCGCTCTCGCTCACAGCACTTCCTCCCAGTCGCGGCTCAGGCGCACGGCTGCATTGATGATACCCGCCATGCTGTAGGTCTGCGGGAAGTTGCCCCACAGCGCGTTGGTGTCGGGCTCGATGTCTTCGGACAGCAGCCCGAGATGGTTGCGGCAGGCGAGCATGTTCTCGAACAGGTCGCGGGCCTCCTCGGTGCGTCCCATGGCAGCGAGCGCGTCGATGTACCAGAACGTGCAGATGTTGAAGGCGTTCTCGGGCTCGCCGAAATCGTCGGCGGCGCTGTAGCGGAACATGTGCTTGCCGCGCCGGAGCTTCCTCTCGATGGCCTGCACCGTCGAGACGAAGCGCGCATCGCTGGCGCGCAGGAAGCCCAGGTCGTGCATCGTCAGCAGGCTCGCGTCCATGTCCGGGATGCCGACCGCCTCGGTGAAGCTCTGCTGCGCTTCGTCCCAGCAGTTCTCAAGGACGAAGTCGTGGATCGTCTGCGCTTTCTCCCCCCAGTACGCCGCGCGGTCCGGCTTGTCGAGCTGCACGGCAATGCGGGCGAGGCGCGCGCAGCCGGCCCAGCACATGATGCTCGAGAAGGTGTGCACGCGCTTGCGGCCGCGATATTCCCACAGGCCGGCGTCGGGCTGGTTGTAGAGCACGGCCGCTTTTTCGCCGAGCTCCTCGAGCCTTCGAAACTGCGCTTCCAGGCCGGGGCGCCGCAGCCGCTGGTCGAAGAAATAGCGCGTCGCCGACATGATGACGGCGCCGTAGACGTCGTTCTGCACCTGCTCGAAGGCCTGGTTGCCGACGCGCACGGGCCCCATGCCCCGGTAACCGTCCAGCGACGTGACCTCGCGCTCGGTCAGGTCGGCGCGTCCCGTGATGCTGTAGACCGGCTGCAGCGGCCCGTCGGCCTCGGTGGCGACGTTCACGATGTAGCGCAGGTACTCCTCCATCGTGCGGGTCGCGCCGAGGCGGTTCAGCGCCTGCACGACGAACCAGCTGTCGCGCAGCCAGCAGTAGCGGTAATCCCAGTTGCGCCCGCTGCCGGCCGCCTCCGGTATCGAGGTCGTCATCGCGGCGATCACCGCTCCCGTGTCCTCGAACGTGCACAGCTTGAGACTGATGGCCGCGCGGATCACGGCGGTCTGCCATTCGAACGGAATGGCGAGGCCGCGCGACCACGTGCGCCAGTAACTCGCCGTCTCGTCGAGGTGCTGCCGGTAATTCTCGGCCGCGGACTGCTGGATGGTCTCGTCGGGACCGAGAATCAGGTGCACGTTCCGATCGAGCACGAAGTAGTTTTCCTCGAGCACGTGCGTCAGCGAGGCGTCGGTCGTGAGCCGCAGGTCGAGCTTCGGCGACAGGTAGCGGATGTGGTTGCTGCCGTGCGTGACGCGGCAGGCGTGCGCGCCGTAGTCATAGGTCGGCCGCAGGCGAATGCGCACGCGCGGCTGGCCGTGCAGGGGCCTGAGCCCCCGCATCAGCATCAGGGGCTTGAACATGCGCCCGAGGTAGGCGTAGCGCGGCGCGAAATCCGTGATCGCGACGGCGTTGCCGTTCGTATCGTGCAGCACCGTCTCGAGAATGGGCGTGTTCGGGAGATAGCGCTGCTCGGCGTGCGCGAAGTGCTCGATCTCCACCGCGTAGTAGCCCGGCAGCTCCGGGTCCCGGCCGGAGCGCAGCAGCCGGCAGAAGACGGGATCGCCGTCGAGCTGCGGCAGGCACGTCCATACCATGACGCCCTGCCGGTCGATCAGCGAGGCAATCTGGCAATTGCCGATGACGCCCAGGTTGAGGTCGCTCATGTCGTTCCCTGAATAATGCGCGCGGGGCGGTCGCAGGAGCCCGCCATGCGGGCGATCAGGATGAGGTCGCCCGCATGGCGGGCTCCTACAGGAGGTACAGCGATCCGTGCAGCCACTCGCGAAGCTCGGCGGTGCTCGCGAAGCTCCAGCGGGCGGCGCTCCCGGCGGCGTCGCCGATGCGCACGCTGATGCCGCCCATCTCGTTCACGACCCTGAAGCCGTCCTCGTCCGTCAAATCGTCGCCGACGAACACGGGGCGCCTTCCGGCAAAGGGCGGCATCTCCATGAACGTGCGGATGGCGCTGCCCTTGTTGGCCGCGGCAGGCGTGATCTCGACCACCATCTTCCCGCGCAGCAGGCGAAAGTCATTATCCATGTCCGCGTGGATGGCCTGCAACGTCTCGAGGACCAGCGGCTCGAGGTGCGGGTGATCGCGGTAATGGACGGAAAGGGACATCGGCTTGCGCTCGAGCAGCAGGCCGTGCGCTTCCGCGAAAGCGGCGATCCGCCGGGCCGCGTCCCCGGGGATCGGCCGGCCGAGATGCCGCACGGTGCCGTCCGGCGTGAAGAGCTCCAGCCCGTGCGAAGCGCCGGCCGCGAGCGTCAGCGGATCGAATATCGCCTCGAGCTGCTGCAGGCTGCGGCCGCTGATCAGCGCGACCGCGCCCTCGCAGGCGCGGTTCAGGCGTTCCAGCAGCGTGAGCAGCGCGTGATCCGCGGTCACCAGGTCCGGGCGACTGGCGATCTCGAGCAGGGTGCCGTCGACGTCGAGGAACCACGCCCAGTGGCGGTCGCCGACGTCGGGCAGGGGCGGGTGACCGGCGCGCTCGGCCGCTTCGAGTTGACTGTCCGTTCGCGGCATAAGCAGGCGCGAAAGGATTGCGCAAGGGGCAAGGGAAAGCAATGGCGACGGGGCACGGAGCCGGCTCTGAGGGTAACATGGCGGCTCGATGAGCGCCGGCAACCTACTGTTTCGACCGTGGCAACGGCTCGCCGCCAGGATCTTTGCGACCTGGGCGCGACCCGCGATCCAGCCCGCGGATCCCCCCGCGCTGCTCTGCGACGCGAAGGGACCGGTGTGCTACGTGCTGGAGACCGGCGGCCTCGCCGACACCCTCGCGCTCGACAATGCCTGCCGCAAGTTCGGGCTGCCTTCGCCGCGCGAGCCGCTGGAGATCGACGGCGTGCGCCAGCCCTCGCTCCTCGTGCTGCGGCGCATGCAAGGCTGGATCCTGCGGCGGCGCGAGAAAGGCTCGCAGCCCCTGAAACGGCTGGTCGAGGCCAGCATCGCGACCGGCGCGCGCGACCTGCAGCTGGTGCCGGTCGCGATCTACTGGGGGCGCTCGCCGGACAAGGAGCACTCGTGGTTCAAGCTCCTGTTCCTCGAGAACTGGGAGGTTGCCGGCCGGACGCGCAAGCTGATCGCGACCATCGTGCACGGGCGCAACACGCTGCTCAGATTCAGCGAGCCGCTGTCGCTCGGCACGATCATCGAGGAGAACCGCGATCCGGAGGTCGCCTACCGCAAGGTGCTGCGCATCCTGCGGGTGCACTTCCGCAAGCGGCGCGCCGCGACCCTGGGGCCGGATCTGTCGCACCGGCGCACGCTGCTGAACCACGTGCTGAACGACCCCGCCGTGGTCAAGGTGATCGACGCCGAGGCGGCCGGCGATCCGGCGGCGCGGCAACGCGCCCGGCAGCGCGCGCGGCAGTACGCCGAGGAGATCGCAGCGCACGTCTCTTACCCGACCATCCGCGTGATCGAGCGGACGCTGTCCTGGCTCTGGAACCGCATCTACGACGGCATCGAATTCCACGGCGTCGACCGGCTGCACGAGCTGGCGCGCGATCACGAGCTCGTGTACGTGCCGTGCCATCGCAGCCACTTCGACTACCTGTTGCTCGGATACATCGTGTATCGCCACGGTTTGAGCATCCCGCACACCGCCGCCGGCATCAATCTCGACCTGCCCGTCATCGGCTCGATCCTGCGCCGCGGCGGGGCCTTTTTCCTGCGCCGCAGCTTCAAGGGCAACCGCCTGTACGCCACCGTGTTCAACGCCTACATGCACCAGATCCTGACGCGCGGCCACGCGATCGAGTATTTCGTCGAAGGCGGCCGCAGCCGCACCGGGCGGCTGTTGCGCGCGAAAGGCGGCATGCTCGCCATGACCGTCAACTCGTACATCCGCGCGCCGCGGCGGCCGATCGCCTTCGTACCGGTGTATTTCGGTTACGAGAAGCTGATCGAGGGCGACAGCTTCATCAGCGAGCTCGGCGGCGCCGAGAAGCAGAAGGAATCGCTGCTCGGCCTGGTGCGCTCGGTCAAGGCGCTGCGCGAAAGCTTCGGCAAGGTGTACGTGAACATCGGCGAGCCGATCGAGCTCGCGTCGGCGCTGGATGCGCTGCAGGTCGAATGGCGGGACGCGGAGTTTCCGGACGACGAGCGGCCCGAGTGGCTGAACGACGTCGTCGAGGAGCTCGGCACGCGCATCATGCGCGGGATCAACTCGGCAGCGGCCGTGACCCCGATCGGATTGCTGGCCACCATCCTGCTGTCCACGCCGAAGCAGACCATGGGCGAGCTGGAGCTCGAGCGGCAGCTGGCCCTGAGTCTCGCTCTCCTCGCGCGCTTCCGCTATTCCGACGAGGTCACGATCGCCGACCTGTCGCCCGCGGAGATCGTCGCCCACGGCGAGCGCATGCAGGTCATCCATCGCACCTCGCATCCGCTCGGGGACGTGCTGCACATGGCCGAGCGCCAGGCCGTGCTCATGACCTATTTCCGCAACAACGTGCTGCACCTGTTCGCGATTCCCGCGTCGATCGCCTGCTGCTTCATCCATGCGCGCCGGCTGCCGCGGGCGGAAGTCATCCGGCTCGTGGGAATCACCTACCCGTTCATGCAGACCGAGCTGACGCTCAAGTGGGAGGAAGAAGCGATCGAACCGGTGATCGCGGCCGGGATCGAGGCCCTGCTCGATCTCGGGATTCTGTCGCGCGATGGCGACGTCCTCGTGCGTCCGCCGACGGGCTCGGCTCGCGCCTACCAGCTGCTGATGCTCGGCCAGTCGATGGTGCCGATGCTGCAGCGTTTCTACCTCGTCATCGCCCTCCTGTTCCGCCACGGCTCGGGCGTGCTGTCGCGCGTGCAGCTCGAGACACTGTGCCAGCAGAGCGCCGAGCGCCTCACGATGATCTACGGCCTGCATTCCCCGGACTTCTTCGATCGGGCGCTGTTCCGCGATTTCATCGGCAAGCTCCGCCAGCAAAACGTGCTCAGGCGCAATGCGCAGGGGCTGCTGGAATTCGACGAGGACCTGGCGCGCATTGCCGAGGATGCGCGGCTGGTGCTCGGTGAAGAGATCCGGCACAGCATTCTTTCGCTCACGCTCGCGGGCTCGGGCTCCCCGCCGCTGAACGAGGACGCTTCCGCCCGCGCCGCGGGCGGCGTCTCCACGTAGTCACGCAGGCCGGCCGCCAGCCCGCGGCGGCGCCGCCCGTCACCCGAGGAGGAGTGCTGCCGGGTCGATGCCGTGGGCGCCGGGCTCGAGGCCCTTGTCGACGTGCAGCGCGGCCTCCGTCCAGTCGCTCTTCTGCGGCCGCTGCAGGTCGAGCAGCCGGAAGGCGCGCAGCAGCTTCTTGTCGGGGTCGGTGACGAGCAGCACCTCGGGCCGCAGCCGGTGCCGCCGGTTCTGCCGCACCGCGATCGCCACGCAGCCGTCGCTCAGCTGCACCAGGGTGCCGGGCGGGAAGAAGCCGACCGACTGGATGAACCGTTCGACGAGCTCGGCCTCAAAACCCGTGCCCGCGAGCCGGTTCAGGGACCGCAGGCCATCGTACGGGGAGCTGGCGCGCGCATACGGCCGATCCGAGGTCATGGCGTCGTAGTGGTCGACGATGCCGGCGATGCGCCCGTGCACGGGTATCTGTTCCTGGCGCAGCCGCCGCGGATACCCCGACCCGTCGTGGCGCTCGTGATGCGTGCGCACCATCGACATCACGATCGGGTCCGACTCCCCGGATTCCTCGAGCAGCTCGACCCCGTATTCCACGTGCCGCCGCACCTGCGCCATCTCCTCCGGCGTGAGCGGTCCGGGATGCGTGAGCAGCTCTTGCGGGACGCGGGTCTTGCCGATGTCGAGCAGCATCGCGCCGAGCGCCACCGACTCGATCTCCTCCTGCGGCATGCCGAGCTGCCGGGCCGTCACGGTCGCCCGGATGGCCGACGAAACGGCGTGCGTGCAGATGTAGTCGTCCGGCTGCCGCAAAGACGCCAGCCACGGCATCGCGGAGCGGTCCCGCATGACGCCTTCGACGATGAGCCCGCCGGCCCGGCGCGCGGTCCCGACATCCAGCGGGCCGTCTGCGCGCAGCGCGCCCATCACGTCGCGGACCAGCAGCATCGCCTGCTCGTGCCGTGCTTTCGCATCGGCGAGCTCGCGGCGCTGCTCGCCCATGTCGGTGCAGGCGGAGCCGTCGGTGGCCGCGGCGAGCAGGAGCGGTCGCAGGGATTCGACGCCTGCGGGAAAGGCTTTGCGGTTTGCAGCTTCGGGCTTCATCGCTCCGACGGGATCAGGCTGGTGCATTCGGGCGAGTACACCAGCTACGGCGCGGGCGGCGCGCCGATTCGCGTCACACCAGGAAGCCGCCGGGGGTCGTGGAAAATGCGTATTCGACGACAGGGCGCGCGGCGCGCGCGCTCGCCCGGTTCAGGCGTCGAGGTCGGGAATCAGCTCGCTCTCGAGCTGCGCGATCATGTCCTTGATGAGGAGGCGGCGCTTCTTCAAGCGCCGGATGCGGAGCTGGTCGACCAGCGGGTCGTGGGACAGGCGGTCGATCAGGTAGTCGAGGTCACGATGGCTGATGCGGAGTTCCCGTAGGCGCTCGTGATTCTTGAAGCACTCGGTATCGATCTTGTCGTCGGTCATGGACTGCGAAAAGAAGCCGGCCCGCGAAGTTCTCCGCAACCAACGGGATATTAGCGCATGCGGCGCAGGATGTTACCCGGCGTCCGCGAGAATTCCGAGCCAGTCGTGATCCTGCGGACCGACGACCAGGAAGTGCGGGTTCAGGATATCGGCTTTTTCGTTGTACGTCAGTGGCCTGCCGTCGAGGCGCCAGACGGCGCCGCCGGCCTGCTCGACCACCGCCTGGGCCGCGGCCGTGTCCCACTCGGAGGTGGGGCCGAGGCGCGGATAGACGTCCGCCGCGCCTTCCGCAACGAGGCAGAGCTTGAGAGAGCTGCCCATCGGCACCATCTCGTATTCGCCGAGCTTGTCGAGGAAGGCGTCGAGGCTTGCGCCGCGATGCGAACGGCTGCCGACGACGCGCACCGGGCTCCGGCTTTCGATGGCGACGTGGATCGGCTGCCGCCGGCCCCCGGCTTCGCGCCGCACCGCGCCCGCGCCGACGCAGCCCGTGTAGGTGAGGCCGCGCACCGGCACGTGCACCACGCCGAGGATCGGCACGTGCTCGTCGATGAGCGCGATGTTCACGGTGAACTCGCCGTTGCGCTTCACGAATTCCTTCGTGCCGTCGAGCGGATCCACGAGCCAGTAGCGGCGCCAGCGGCGGCGTTCCGCGAAATCGGGAAGGCCGCCTTCCTCCGACAGCACCGGGAGCCCGGGCGTGAGCGCGGCGAGTGCCGACACGATATGCCGATGGGCGGCCAGGTCCGCCTGCGTGAGAGGCGAGTCGTCCGCCTTGGCATCGACGTCGAACTCGGTCTCGTACACCGCGAGGATGGCGGTGCCCGCCGCCTCGGCGATGGTCACGACGGGCTCGAGGAGGTCGAGGGCGGTACGCTCGTCGCCGGTCATGAGCCGCGCTGCCGGCGCGCGCCGGACCGCGGCGGCCTGCCGCCGCCACCGCCCGGCTTGCGCGGCCGCGGCTTGCGGCCGCCGCGCCGCTCGCGCGGCGGCAGCACGACCTCGGGCAGGTCCTCGGAGGCGAAGGTGGCGACCGGAATCTTGTACCCGATGAATGCCTCGATGTCCGGCAGGGAGATTGCGTAGGTCTCGCAGCCGAAGCTGATGGCGTCGCCGGCGGCGCCGGCGCGCGCCGTCCGGCCGATGCGGTGCACGTAATCCTCCGCGTCCTGCGGCAGGTCGTAGTTGATCACGTACTGCACGTCGGGGATGTGCAGCCCGCGCGAGGCGACGTCGGTGCCGATGAGCACCGGCAGCTCGCCGCTCTGGAACCGGCGCAGCATCGAGAGCCGGCGCGACTGCGGCACGTCGCCGGAGATGGCTTTGGCGTCGACGCCGTTCGCGCCGAGGAACGCTTCGAGCCACTCCGCCTCGCGCCGGGTGTTCACGAACACCATGATGCGGCTCGCCCCCATCTCGCGGATGAGGCCGAGCAGCAGCGGCGGCTTCTCGGGATTGGACGGGAAAAAGATGGCCTGCCGCACGCGGTCCGCCGTGACCTTGTCCGGCTCGATGCGGATCAGCTCGGGGTCGTTCATGTGCTCGTAGGCGAGCTCGAGGACCCGGTGCGACAGCGTGGCCGAGAACAGCATGTTGAGGCGCCGCTCGTGCGGCGGCAGGCGCCGCAACAGGTAACGGATATCTTTAATGAAGCCGAGGTCAAACATACGGTCGGCTTCGTCGATGATGGCGACCTCGACGCGGTCGAGGCGGAAGACGCCCTGCTTGTAATAGTCGATGAGCCGGCCGGGCGTGCCGACCAGGAGGTCGACGCCTTCCTGGAGATGGCGGCGCTGCTTCTCGTAATCCGTGCCGCCGTGCGCGATGCCGGTGACGAGCCCGGTGTGCTTGCCGAGCACCGCCGCGTCTTTCTCGATCTGCACCGCGAGCTCGCGGGTAGGGGCGAGCACGAACACACGCGGTTGCCGGGGGCCGCCGCCCGGCGGCACCGGCCGGGTCAGGAGGCGCTGGTAGGCGGCAATCAGGAACGCCGCCGTCTTGCCGGTCCCGGTTTGTGCCTGGCCGGCGACGTCTTCGCCCTTGAGCGCGAGCGGCAGCGCGCTGGCCTGGATCGGCGTGCAGTATTCGAATCCGGCATCGCTGATGCCCTGGCGCAATGAATTGTCGAGAGGAAGGGAATCGAATCTGAGGTCGCTCAGATGGCTGTCAGTCATGTTCCAGTCAGTGGAAAAAGTGGGTCGGGGGCTTGCAAAATGGCTCGCGAACGGGTCCAATTAAAGGCATCGACGCGACAATCGTCGCACCTGCCAAGTTCGCAATCAACGAATTCCACAGAAGAATTCCGCCCTAGAAGCCGCGAAAAGCTGCGATAGTGCCTGATTGCCGAGGCAGCGTCATCCGTTTTTTGCGGGCTGGTCCGTCGTACCCCGGGGGATGGGGGCGGTCCCGCCAGATCCAATGTCGATACCTGATTGAACGCCTGTGATCATGTGGAGGTAGTAACCCGGTGAGCGGCAAAATCGTTCACACCACCGATGGCAACTTCGAGAACGACGTACTGAAGGCCGAAAAGGCCGTACTGGTGGACTTCTGGGCCGAATGGTGCGGCCCGTGCAAGATGATCGCGCCGCTGCTCGACGAAGCGGCCGAGCAATATGCCGATCGGCTGACCGTCACCAAGCTCAACATCGACGAGAATCCCGCGACCCCGCCGAAATTCGGGATCCGCAGCATTCCTACGCTGATGCTGTTCAAGAACGGTTCCGTGCATGCCCAGAAACTGGGCGCTATGTCGAAATCTCAACTAACCGAGTTTTTGGAATCCAATCTGTGAGAGGATACTTGGGTAATCAAACACGCAGCCGTCCGAAGCAGTCGGCTAAAACGAAGAATTCCAACGGCCAGGGGGGCAATCGGCGTCGCAGGGGAAGAAGGCCTCATTCCGAGGAGTTCCCTGACGACGAAGCCGGCAGCCTGGACGTCATTTCACCGGACCAGCTCGCGCAGAGCAAAAACATCATGAACCTGACTGAGCTGAAGACGCGGCCGGCGGCGGAGCTGGTCGAGCTCGGCGAGTCGCAGGGCCTCGAGAATCTCGCGCGCTCGCGCAAACAGGACATCATCTTCTCGATCCTGAAAGCGCACGCGAAGAACGGCGAGGACATCTACGGCGACGGCGTGCTCGAGATATTGCAGGACGGCTTCGGCTTCCTGCGCTCGGCCGACAGCTCCTACCTGGCCGGTCC
>CAZBGV010000104.1:0-12430 GCA_964491485.1 uncultured Woeseiaceae bacterium
ACTCTATCGGCGTTTCCGCGGAAACTCCGTCGCGGTATGAGAAATGCGGGCTAGTCCGGAAAAAAACCCCGCCGGGGGGCGGGGTTCGCAGTGCGTTCTTGTTGTTCGCTGCTTCGTATTATTGGCTGAAGGAGAAGCGGCCGTTCAGGGCGTAGGTGCTGGTGTCCTCGCCAAAGGACGCCGACAGGCCCAGCGCGAACGCATCGGTGAAGTGGTACAGGAAGCCGCCGCCGACCGACGTGTCGCCGTCGGACAGGTCGCCGAGGTCCACGTAGCTGACGCCGCCCGAGAGCTCGACGGTCGGGCTCGCCATTGCCCGCAGACCCAGGCCGAGGCCGTAACCGGTGTCGTCCACGGACTGGCCCAGGAACTCGACCTCACCCCTCACGAACGCGAGCGAGCCGACGACGTCGAGCGCGTCCGACAGGCCCACGCGGTAGCCCAGGCCGGCCTGCAGCGTGTTCATGTCCACGCCGCCGTCGAAATCGGCCGTGCTGCAACCGCCGAACAGGTGCAGGCTGTCGGTCACGGCGAACGAGCCGCCGACGCCGATCGCGTCACCGTCCACGTCGAAATCGTCGAACTCCGTCTGGCCGTAAGAGGCCTCCAGGAACGTGTAATCGAAATCGGCCAGCGCCGTTGTGGAAAGCGAAAGCAGCGCCAGACAGCTGATGGAACGCCACATAGCTCACTCCTTGTTTGCCCAAGGCAAGTGCAGTGGAGGACGCAGCGTAGCCTTCCGGCCGTCGGCGCCGGCGCGACGGTGGTCACACATCAGGCAGGAAATCTGTTGCGTCTGCGCTACGGGCGCGGGGCCGCCGCGGCTATTTCCCGATGCAGAACTCGGAGAAGATCCGGCCCAGCAGGTCGTCGGGCGTGACCCGGCCGGTGACCTCGCCCAGAGCATCGTGGGCGAGCTTGAGCTCCTCGGCCAGGAGCTCGCCGGCGCCGGTCCGCTCGAGGGCGTTCCTTCCTTCGTCAAAATGCGCGAACGCGCGCGAAATGGCATCGATATGCCGCTTTCTGGCCGTGAACGTGCCTTCTCCGACGTCGCCGTGCCCGGCCAGGGCAATGAGCCGCGAGCGCAGGTCGGCAAAGCCCGCGCCGGTCAGCGCCGAGACGGCGACCGCGTCCGGCTCGCCGGCCACGGCCCCGGGTGGCGCGCCCGTCAGGTCGATCTTGTTGTCCACCCGCACGACCGGCACGCCGGCGGGCAGCGGCTCGTCGGGCGGCATCGCCCCGTGCGGCCCGGCGCTCGCGTCGCAGAGCACCAGCACCGCATCCGCCGAGGCGAGCGCCTCGCGGGCGCGGCGGATGCCCTCGGCTTCGATGCGATCCGGGTTGCTGCGCAGCCCCGCCGTGTCCACGAGCTCCACTACCAGGCCGTCCAGGTCGATGCGCTCGCGCAGCACGTCGCGCGTGGTGCCGGCGACCTCCGTCACGATCGCCGCCTCCTGGCCGGCCAGCCGGTTCAGCAGGCTCGACTTGCCGGCGTTCGGGCGCCCGACGATGACGACGCGGAAGCCGTCGGCCAGGGCGCGGCCGGCACGGGCACGCTCGAGCAGGCTCTCGAACGCTTCGGCACAGGCGCCGATGCGCCGGGCGAGCGCCGCGTCGGACAGGAAATCGATCTCTTCCTCGGGGAAATCGATCGCCGCCTCGACGTGCATGCGGAGCTCGGTCAGCTGCGCGGCGAGCGCGTCGACCGCGCGCGAGAATTCGCCCGAGAGCGAGCGCAGCGCGGCGCGCGCGGCCTGCGCCGAGCCGCTCGCGACGAGATCCGCGATCGCCTCGGCCTGGGCGAGGTCGAGACGGCCGTTCAGGAACGCGCGCTGCGAGAATTCGCCGGGCGCGGCGCGGCGCGCGCCCAGCGCGATCGCCGCGTCGGCGAGCGCCGCGACCACCACCGGACCGCCGTGGCCCTGCAGCTCGAGGACCGGCTCGCCGGTGAAGGAATGCGGCGCGGGAAAATAAAGCGCGATGCCGCGATCGACGAGCTCGCCCGCGGCGTCGCGAAAGCCGCGGTAGGCCGCCCGGCGCGGCGCGGGCAGGTCGCCCAGCATGGCGCGGCCGATGGCCGGGACCGCCGGGCCGGAAATCCTGAGCACGGCGATGCCGCCGACCCCGGGTGGAGTCGCGGGCGCGACGATCGTATCGTGAGGGCTGTCCGGCGCAGCGCCGGTCATGCGCCCGCCTGCCGCGGTCATCACATCAAAGCCTTTCGGACTCGCTCATGCTGCATCGCCAGGTACGCTTCGAGAACACGGAGGGGCAGGAGCTCGCGGGCATCCTCGACCTGCCCGACGCGGGCGCGCGTGCTTTCGCGCTGTTCGCTCACTGCTTCACCGGATCCAAGAGCCTCAGGGCAACGACGTTGATCAGCCGGGCGCTGTGCGCCTCCGGCATCGGCGTGCTGCGCTTCGATTTTACCGGCCTCGGTGACAGCGAGGGCGAGTTCGCCGGCACGACCTTCTCGACCAACGTCGCGGATCTTTGCTCCGCGGCGAGCTGGCTCGCCGCGGAGCACCGTGCGCCTTCGCTGCTGGTCGGGCATTCGCTCGGCGGAACGGCGATCCTCGAGGCCGCCCTGGAGCTGCCTTCGGTGCGCGCCGTGGCGACCATCGGCGCGCCCTCGAAGCCGGAGCAGGTCACGGCACGCTTCGCGGACGCGATCGACGACGTCGAGGCCGAGGGTCAGGCGCAGGTCGAGCTCTCCGGCCGCCGCTTCGTCATCACCCGCCGGTTCCTCGATGATCTCGCGCGCCATCCGCTGCCGCAGGCGCTCGAGCGGCTGGACGCTGCGTTGCTCGTCATGCACTCGCCGGCGGACGAGGTCGTGAGCATCGACAATGCGAGCGAGGTGTTCCTCGCGGCGCGGCATCCGAAGAGCTTCGTGAGCCTCGACCAGGCGGATCACCTGCTCACGCGCGAGGACGACGCGCGCTACGCCGGACGCGTCATCGCGGCGTGGGCCGAGAAATACCTGTTCGGCGTCGCCGCGGACGACGCGCTGGTGGAAACGCCGCCGGGCGAGGTGGTGGCGCGCACGACGGCGGCGTCCCTCAGCACGGAGATCTCCGCGGCGGGGCACCGCCTGGTCGCGGACCAGCCCGTCGCCCAGGGCGGCGACAATCTCGGACCAACCCCGTACGACCTCCTGTGCGCGGCGCTCGCCGCCTGCACGACGATGACGGTCCGGATGTACGCGAAGCACAAGGGTATCGCGCTCGACGCGGTCAGCGCGCGGGTCGAGTACGCCAAGGTGCACGCCACCGACTGCGCCGACTGCGAAAACCCGGCGAGCAAGATCGACGAGTTCCGGCGCACGCTCGTCCTCGAAGGCGACCTGGACGAGGCGACCCGCCGGCGGCTGGCCGAAATCGCCGAGCGCTGCCCGGTGCACCGCACGCTCTACGGCACGATCCGCATCACGACGGAGCTCCTGCAGGAACGCGCACCGCGCGCGACCTTCCCGGACCGTTCGCGATGAAGTAAGCCGGGCCCGGACGTTGTAGCGCACCGGGTCGCGCGCGATGCACGCTCCTACGCCGCGTCCGACTTGTCCTCGTCGTCTTTCTTCTTCTGTTTCGACGCTTTCGCCGGCGCCTTCACGCCGCGCCGCCGCCGGCTCTCCTCCTCGACGACCTTGTTGATCCGCCACTGCTGGACGATGCCGAGCAGCGTGTTGGTCACCCAGTAGAGCACGAGGCCCGAGGGGAAGAACGCGAAGAACACGGTGAACGCGAGCGGCATGATCTGCATCACGCGCGCCTGCACCGGATCGGCCGGTGCCGGGTTCAGGCGCTGCTGGAGCAGCATCGCGGCGCCCATGATGATCGGCAGGATGAAATACGGATCGCGCGAGGAGAGGTCGGTGATCCACAGCGCGAACGGCGCCTGGCGCATCTCGACGCTCTCGATCAGCACCCAGTAGAACGCCAGGAAGAAAGGCATCTGGATGAGCATCGGGAGGCAGCCGGCGGCCGGGTTCACCTTCTCGCGCTTGTAGAGCTCCATCATCGCCTGGCTGAGCGCCTGGCGATCGTCCTTGTAGCGCTCCTGCAGCGCCTTCATGCGCGGCTGGATCTCGCGCATCTTCGCCATCGAGCGACCGCTCGCCTGGGTCAGCTTGTAGAACACGAGCTTGATCAGCGCGGTCACGATGATGATCGCGACGCCCCAGTTGTGGACGAAGCCCTCGATCCACGAGAGCAGCAGGAACAAGGGGTGCGACAGCGGCGTGAGCCAGCCGTAATCGACGCTCAGGGTCAGGCTGTCGGTGACCTGCGCCAGCTGCCGCTGGAGCTTCGGCCCGACGAACAGCACGGCGCTGAAGGTCTCGCCGGCTCCCGGCGCGAGCGTCCGGGTCGCGCCGATCACCGTCGACGTCGCGACGTCGCCGTCCAGGGACACCGTGAAATGCTGCTCGGTTTCCGAAGGCGGCACGACCGCGATGAGAAAGTGATGCTGGATGGCGGCGACCCAGCCGTCCGTGATCGTCGCCTGGAAGGGCCCTTCTGTTTTCAGGTCGTCGCGATCGAGCTTGCTCGCCCTCTTGCCGTCGTAGATCAGGGGACCGTGAAACGAGTACGTCTCGGGGTTGAAGGTCGAGCGTTTCTGCGCGTAGGAATGCCGCAGGATCTGCGCGTAGGGTGCGCCCTGCCACGGTTCGCTCGTCCCGTTGTGCACGGTCTGCTCGAGCCTGACGATGTAGCTGCCGCGCTCGAAGGTGTACTGCTTGACGACGCTCAAGCCCTCGCCATCGTCCCAGGTGAGCGACACGGTGAGCTCGTCCCCGCCGTCCAGCACGTACTCGGTGCGCTCGGCCTTGAACAGGGCCTGGTGGCTCGGCGCAGGGCCGTTGCCGGTGGAGCTCAGCCCCGTGCGCACGAGCCCGAGGTTGTCCGGCTGGAGGCTGAGCAGCGTCACGAGCTCGTCGGGCCGGTCCTTCTCGACCGGGTAGTCGAGCAGCGCGGCATGCTCCAGCGTGCCGCCGCGCGTGTCGATGCGGACGTCGAGCACGTCGGTGCGCACGTGCACGATGCGGTCGGGCTCGGTACCGGCCGCCGGGGCCGCGGATCCTTCGGGTCCCTGCGCGGCCTCCGGCTCGCTCGCCTGCGAGGCGGCCTGGTCCGCGGGCGCGGGGGGCACCGGCACCGCGTCGGGGGGAGTGGCCGTTCGCGGCGCCTGTTCATCGGTCGCCTGCGGCGCCGCCTCGCGCGCCGGCGCGGGCTGCTGCCCGTAGTCCTGCAGCCAGGCCTGCCAGGTGAGCCACAACAGGAGCCCGAAGGCGGCCCAGATCAGCAGTCTCTGATTGTCCATTCAGCCCGTCCCTCGGCGACGGATGCGTTGCCAGTGTCGTTCGAGGCTGGCGAACAGCGTCGGGTTCGCGGCGCCCGCGGCGGCTGCCTGCGCCATCACCACCACGTCGCGCCCGGCGAGCGCCTCCTGGTGCCGCCGGAACGATTCGCGCACGACGCGCTTCAGCCGGTTGCGGCCGGTAGCGGAACGGCAGTGCTTCCTGGAGATCGCGAGACCCAGGCGGGCTCGAGTCATCCCGTTCGGTTTCGACAGCACGGTGAAGAAGGCGTCACGACTTTTGTCGGCACCGCGAAAGACGCGGTCGAAAGCGGCGGAGTCCGGCAGTCGGTTTGCTTTCCGGAGCCTTTCGCGCCCACTGTTCTTCTGTGCTGCCGGTCGCTCGTCCGTTGCCGTCGTGCCCGCGCGGTGAACCGAAAGGCTCAGGGCGTGAGCGCTGCGCGCCCTTTCGCGCGCCGGCGCTTCAACACCTCTCGCCCGGCCTTGGTTGCCATGCGTGCACGGAATCCGTGATTTCGCGCGCGCTTCTGCTTGCTGGGCTGATACGTGCGTTTCATCTGCCTGGCCTTCGAGTCCGCCGCGGCGGAACGCCCCGGCCAAAAGAAAGCCGGCAAGGGTACGCGGCACATAAAACAGTGTCAACAGAGCGCACGCAGGGCACCGTGTGGCGCGGCATGAGCGGAAGTTATAGACTGGCGCGCTCCGACCCGCCGACTTGTTTCCTGGGGATTTGCCTTGCAGGCCGAGACGACTCTCTGGAACCGCTGCATGCGCGATTTGCAGGCGGAGCTTCCGGAGCAGCAGTTCAATACCTGGATCCGTCCTCTGCAAGCCGTCGAGGACGGCAACATCCTGCGCCTGCTTGCACCGAACCGTTTCGTCGTCGATTGGCTGCAGCAGCATTACATCGAACGCATCCTGGAGCTGGTCGACGTGGCCGGCGGCGCGGACGAGGTGATCATCGAGGTCGGATCCAGGCCGTCGGAGCGGGTCGGCCTCGCGACGGCAAGGCCGCCGCGCCCGAATGCGCCGGCCACGCCGCCCATGGTCAGCCGCCTGAACCCGACGTTCACGTTCGCGAAGTTCGTCGAGGGCAAGAGCAACCAGCTCGCCAAGGCCGCGGCCACCCAGGTGGGCGAGAACCCGGGCAAATCCTACAACCCGCTGTTCATCTACGGCGGCGTCGGTCTCGGCAAGACGCACCTGATGCAGGCCATCGGTAACGCCATGCTGGCGCGCGACGCGAACGCCCGTGTGAGCTACGTGCATTCCGAGCGCTTCGTCGGCGACATGGTGAAAGGGCTGCAGCACAACACGATCTCCGACTTCAAACGTTCCTACCGCTCGCTGGATGCGCTGCTCATCGACGACATCCAGTTCTTCGCCGGCAAGGAAAGGTCCCAGGAGGAGTTCTTCCACACCTTCAACGCGCTCCTCGAAGGGCAGCGCCAGATCGTCCTCACCTGCGACCGCTACCCGAAGGAAGTGAACGGCCTCGAGGAGCGCCTGAAGTCGCGCTTCGGCTGGGGCCTGACCGTCGCGATCGAGCCGCCCGAGCTCGAGACCTCGGTGGCCATCCTCATGAGCAAGGCGGCCGCGGAGCAGGCCGAGCTGCCGGAGGAGGTGGCCTTCTTCATCGCCAAGCGGATCCGCTCCAACGTGCGCGAGCTCGAGGGCGCGCTGCGGCGGGTGATTGCGAACTCGCAGTTCACGGGCCGGCCCATCAGCCTGGACTTCGCCAAGGAGGCCCTGCGGGACCTGCTCGCGCTCCAGGACCGGCTGGTGTCCATCGAGAACATCCAGAAGACCGTGGCCGAGTATTACAAGATCCGCGTCTCCGACCTGTTATCCAAGCGGCGCAGCCGGTCCATCGCACGCCCGCGGCAGCTCGCCATGGCGCTTGCGAAGGAGCTCACCAATCACAGCCTGCCGGAAATCGGCGACGCCTTCGGCGGGCGCGATCACACCACGGTGCTGCACGGCTGCCGGCGAATCGCCGCGCTGCGAGAAACCGACAAGAGGGTCGACGAAGATTACTTGAATCTGTTGAGAACTTTGACAGGATAATGTGGATAACGCGTGGAAAACTCCGGGCACCGTTTTTATCCACAGGCGACACACAGGATACCGGCGCGCCGCCAACGTCTTTCCCTTGCGGATTCTAGCGTATAAGTCAATGATTTTATGACGATAAATCGAAGTTGTCCACGGATCCGGGCGGCCTCAATAACAACAGTCAAGAATGATTTCCAGTATTTATTAACAGGTGGAGTCGATGAAGTTTACGGCGAGTCGTGAGGCCCTGCTGAAGCCGCTGCAGGCCGTGATCGGGGTGGTGGAACGGCGGCAGACCATGCCGATCCTCGCGAACGTTCTGCTGGTCGCGAAGAACAACCGGCTCTCGATCACTGCGACGGACCTCGAGGTCGAGCTGGTCGCGACCGGCGAGGCGGACGTGAGCAGCGGGGGGGAAATCACCGTGCCCGGACGCAAGCTGCTCGATATCTGCCGGGCCTTGCCGGAGAACGCGGAAGTGGCGGTCAGCCTGTCGGGGGACAAGCTGGGGCTGCGTTCCGGCCGGAGCCGATTCACCCTGACGACGCTGCCAGCGGCGGAGTTTCCGTCGGTCGAGGACATCAAGGCCGGGGCGCCGATCGAGCTCCCGCAGGCGGTGCTCGGCCGGCTGATCGAGAAGACCTGGTTCTCCATGGCGCAACAGGACGTCCGCTATTACCTGAACGGGTTGTTGCTGGAAACCGGCAAGAACCAGCTGCGGGCGGTGGCGACGGACGGGCACCGGCTCGCGCTCGCGCAGGTGCAGGCCGATGGCAAGGGCCTGGGGTCCGGCGAGACCCAGGTGATCGTCCCGCGCAAGGGCGTGCTGGAGCTGCAAAGGCTGCTGGGCGACCAGGGCGACCTGACGCTCGAGCTCGGGCAGAACCACATTCGCATCCAGCTCGACGGCATCCGGTTCACCTCGAAGCTGATCGACGGGCGGTTCCCGGAATACGAGCGGGTGATTCCGCGGGATACGGAGAACGTCGTCACGGCCGATCGGGAGCAGCTCCGCGGCGCGTTGCAGCGCACCGCGATTCTCTCGAATGAAAAGTACCGCGGGATCCGCCTGAGCATCCGCGCGGGCAGCATCACGCTGCAGGCGCACAACCCGGAGCAGGAGGAGGCGGAGGAAGAGCTGGAAGTCGAGTACAGCGGCGAGGAGCTCGAAATCGGCTTCAACGTCAATTACCTGCTGGATGCCCTGGGCGCCATCGATGCAGAGCAGGTGACGCTGGCGGTGGTCGACGGCAATTCGAGCTGCCTGCTGCGCGATCCCGGCAGCGACGATTGCAAGTACGTCGTCATGCCGATGCGGCTCTGACGGCGGGAGTCGGAAGCCACACGCCGCCCGGGCGCAGCTGTCGCGGGAGCGGCTGCTGCCGGCGGGCCCTCCGCGCCGGCCCGGCATGCGAATGCCCCGGGGGCAGCCCGTGACCCTGCAAACCTTCCACTGCACCAATTTCCGCTGCATCGCGGAAGCTCGCCTCGAGCTGGACGAGCGCTTCAACCTGGTGCACGGCGCGAACGCCTCGGGCAAGACGAGTCTGCTCGAGGCGGTCGCGTATCTGGGCCGCGGCAAGTCCTTCCGCGGGGCCGCCAACGATCGGCTGGTACGGCACGGGACGCGGGAATTCGTGCTGTTCGGGCGGGTTCGCACGGGCGAGCGGGAATCCACGCTCGGGGTCCGGAATGGGCAGGGTGGGCTGGAAATCCACGTCGACGGGGAGAAGGGGGTCGGAATCGCGGAGCTGGCGGAGCGCTTGCCGCTGCAGATCGTCGATCCGGACGTGCACGCGCTGGTCGCCGGGGGGCCGGAGGAGCGCAGGCGGTACCTGGATTGGGTCGCGTTCCACGTGGAACACGGCTTCCTGGATGCCTGGCGTCGCTTTCGCAAGGCGCTGCGTCAGCGGAGCGCGGCGCTGCGTGCGGCGGGGGGCAGGACGGCACTGGCCGGCTGGGATCGGGAATTCGTTGCCGCGGCCCTGCGGGTGCACGCGCACCGGGAGCGGGCCTTCGGCCGGTTGGAGGCCGCCCTGGAGAGTACGGCGGAGCGGCTTCTCGGCGGCGGAGTGGGTTTCCGGTACCGGCGCGGATGGCCGGAGGACCTGGCCCTCGAGGAGGCGTTGGCCCGCAGCCGCGACCGGGAGCTCGAAACCGGGATCAGCGCGGTGGGTCCGCATCGCGGCGACCTGAAGCTCACTTATGACGAGCGCCAGGCGCGCAAGCTGGTGTCCCGCGGTCAGCAGAAGCTGCTTGCCTGCACGCTGGTGCTGGCCGCCACCGGGGCGGTGCAGGCGGAACTGGGACGGCCGCTGTTGCTGCTGCTGGACGATCCGGCCGCCGAGCTGGACCGCCAGGCACTGGACCGCCTGATGGCGGCCGTGGCCGACCTGGAGTCGCAGGTCATCGCAACGGCGCTCGCGCCAGGAATCAGCTTGTTCCCCGAGACGCCCCGCACGTTCCACGTGGAACAAGGCGTCATTACGCCGGCGGGCTGAGGCGCCCGGACCGAGGCGCGGAGCTTCCGCGCCCCGCTGCCGGGGCGTGGGTCGAAGGGAGCACACCGCCCACGTTCCACGTGGAACAGCAGGCATCGCTCCCCTGGCCACGCGGGCTCCGCGGACGATGCTTCGGTGGCGTCCGAGGACTCCGGGTGGAGTCGGATCGGTGCGATTTGGCCGAACGTTGCGTCCGCGGGCTGCCAAGGCATCCGGCGGGGACGACCACGCCACGTTCCACGTGGAACAGAGCCGCTGGCTGATCGGTACGCTTGCGGGCTGCCGCCGGTGGGAGGCGCATCGGGCAAGGCGACGCAAGGCTTCCACCTGAGCGGGCGCGGCCGAGGACGCGCCGCGCCCGCCGGCCTGTCGGCGATCTTCGAGTTCGACGGGGCGGTGTTCTCGCGGGGAGGACGATGCTCGAGTTTCCGCGTGCAACAGGCTGCCAACCCTGACCGGGAGCGCGGTGTCCGCGCCTCGGTACGAATTGCGATCTGGCCAATGATCCCCATATAAAAGTAGCGTGCGGAGCCCCCCTGTAGCCGACGTTTCGGCGATCCTGGCCGAGGATTTGTGGGGAGATCTCTTCGGGAGCACGTCCATTCGGGAGCGCCCCCGGTCGGGCTTCTGCCTGGCAAGGCGCACATCCGGAGGGACTGACCGGCCTCCCGGAGACGCGGCCGTGATTTGCGCCCGATCTGCGCGCCGGCGGCGGCCGAACGCCGCCGGCGCCGCGGCAACGTTGCACTTGGGGCGGGGCGGATCTCCCGAACGCCTGACCGGCGATCGGAATCGTCGATCGCGCCGCGAGCGCGCTGTCGGCCGTCGGAAGTTCGGCCGCGGGCCTCCGGACCCCGGATCCACAGCAGTCGGTTTGCGCCCCTTTCCGGGCCGGCGGCGGGGTCTCGAAACGGCCCGCTCGACCGGCTCTAACCCGCCGGTATTTAAGGGTTTTTGAGGGCTTTCAAGACGGGCTTTCGGCAGCCCGGGATGGTACAATGCACCGGTTTCGTTCAGAGGACGGAGAATGGCCGACGCCAGAGACTACACTTCCAGCAATATCAAGGTCTTAAAGGGACTGGAGGCAGTCCGGAAACGCCCGGGGATGTACATCGGAGATACCGACGACGGCACCGGGCTGCACCACATGGTTTTCGAGGTCGTCGACAACTCCGTCGACGAAGCGCTGGCAGGCTTCTGCAGCGTCATCACCGTCACCGTCCATGCCGACGAATCCGTGACCATCACCGACGATGGCCGCGGCATTCCGGTCGACCTGCATCCCGAGGAAGGCCGCTCGGCAGCGGAGGTCATCATGACCGTGCTGCACGCGGGCGGCAAATTCGACGACAACTCGTACAAGCTGTCCGGCGGACTGCACGGCGTCGGCGTGTCCGTGGTGAACGCGCTCTCCGAGCAGCTCGTGCTCACGATCCACCGGAACGGCAAGATCCACCAGCAGGAGTACCGGTACGGCGAGCCGGTGCAGCCGCTCGCGGTCGTGGGCGAGACGGATCGCACCGGCACGACCATCCGTTTCAAGCCCTCCAGCAGGACCTTCACGAACATCGAGTTCCACTACGACGTGCTGGCGAAGCGCCTGCGCGAGCTGTCGTTCCTGAACTCCGGGGTGCGCATCGAGCTGATCGACGAGCGCACCGACAAGCGCGACGTGTTCCAGTACGAGGGCGGCATCAAGGCCTTCGTCACGCACCTGAATCGCAACAAAACGCCGATTCACCCGTCCGTGTTCCACTTCCAGACCGAGCGCGACCGCGTGATCGTGGAAGTGGCCGTGCAGTGGAACGACGGGTACCAGGAGAACATGTTCTGCTACACGAACAACATTCCGCAGCGCGACGGCGGCACGCACCTGGCCGGCTTCCGCAGCGCGCTCACGCGCACGCTGAACGGCTACATCGAGCGGGAAATGTCGAACCGCAAGGACAGGATCTCGCCGAGCGGCGACGACGCGCGCGAGGGCCTGACGGCGGTGCTGTCGGTCAAGATGCCGGACCCGAAGTTCTCCTCGCAGACCAAGGACAAACTGGTTTCCTCTGAAATCAAGGGCCTGGTCGAATCGGCGATGGCCGAGCGTCTGGAAGAGTTCCTGCTGGAAAACCCCGCGGAAGCGAAGGCGATCGTTTCCAAGATCGTCGAGGCGGCGCGCGCCCGCGAAGCCGCGCGCAAGGCGCGCGAGATGACCCGGCGCAAGGGCGCGCTGGACGTCGCGGGCCTGCCGGGCAAACTCGCGGATTGCCAGGAGAAGGACCCGGCCCGTTCGGAGCTGTTCCTGGTCGAGGGCGATTCCGCCGGCGGCTCGGCGAAGCAGGGGCGGGACCGCCGCACCCAGGCGATCCTGCCGCTCAAGGGCAAGATCCTGAACGTCGAGAAGGCGCGCTTCGACAAGATGCTGTCCTCGGCGGAGGTCGGCACGCTGATCACGGCGCTCGGCACCGGCATCGGGCTCGACGACTTCGATCCGGACAAGCTGCGCTATCACCGCATCATCATCATGACCGACGCGGACGTCGACGGCTCGCACATCCGCACGC
>CAZBGV010000105.1:0-12338 GCA_964491485.1 uncultured Woeseiaceae bacterium
GGTGCACGAACACGTCCTTGCCGCCTTCACGGGCGATGAAGCCAAAGCCCTTCTCGTCGTTGAACCACTTTACGGTCCCCTCGATCACATCTGACATACGTTCTCTCTTGCGTCTTGAGCCAGTTCGACTGGCGTTTGCTGAAACCGGCGAGCCGGTCATGTCCTGTCCGGGACGGCGGAGCTGCGCACGCAACATCCGGCCGGCGACGGGCAAGGGCGCGTATGGTACGCGGGTCGCGGCGCCGTGCAAATTAAAACCGACGAACGGGCGGTCCGACCGCTGCCGGCGGGCAGCCCTCAAGACACAATATATTGATTATTCGAGTCTTTTTCTTCTTGATTTCAGCCGCCACGCAGGCGCAGGTAATCGAGCCACGGAGCGAAATAGCGCGATTCCCACCCCCCGGAGACGCCCTGGTAGTCGCTGTCCGGAACGTTGACGTGCACGAGGTCGATGCGCCCGTCCTCGTCCTCCGGCGTGAACGACAGGATCAGCGTCGAATTCGGATCCGTCCTGGCGAAGTTCACCGAGCGCCACGACTGGACGATCAGGCGGTGGCGGACGACCTGCAGCGTGGTGCCGGTGATCAGGCCGCCGAACGCCTCGAACGGCGACCCGGCCTCCTCGCTGATTTTCGCGGGCGCGCCCGTGAATTCCGCGTGCAGCTGCGGATCCATGTACATCTCATAGAGCTCGGCGGCGGGAGCCGGCAGCACCACCGTCTTGCAGATCGTGTGCAAGGTCGTCTGACCCATGAGGACTCGTCCGATGCGACCTGATTTATTCCCCGGCGCTCAGGTATAGCGCATCCGGCGCTTCATTGCACGGATCAAGTCGTCCCGAACAGGCGATCGCCGGCATCGCCGAGCCCCGGAACGATGTACTTGCGCGCATCGAGGTGATCGTCGACGGCAGCGGTATAGACGCGCACGTCGGCATGCCGGGCCGCGATCGCCGCGAGGCCCTCGGGACAGGTCACCAGGCACACCACCACGATGTGCCGGGCGCCCCCGGCTTTCAGCGCATCGAGCGTGGCTACCGTCGAGCCGCCGGTCGCGATCATGGGATCGATCACGATGTAGAGCGCGCTCTCCGGCACCTCGGGGATGCGTTCGTAGTAGGTGATCGGAAGCTTCGTCTGCTTGTCGCGAAAGATCCCGACGAAACCCACGCGCGCGGTGGGCACGAGATCCAGGATGCCTTCGAGCATGCCGACCCCCGCGCGCAGTATGGGCACGACGATCAGCTCCTGGTCGATCTTGAAGGCGGTGGCGGTCGCGAGCGGTGTCTCGACCTGCACCTCCCGGACCTGGACGGCCTTGAGCGCCTCGTAACACACGAACATCGTGATCTCGCGCGCCAGCGCGCGAAATTCCTGGTAACCCGTCCCGCGATCGCGAAGCAGCGCCAGCTTGTGGCGGACGCAAGGATGAGTGATCTCCTCGTGCATCGCTCCCCCCTCCATCCGCAGGACGTCGCCCGGACGATGCCGGTGAATTCGCGGCACATTCTGCGGAACGCCCGGACGCTCTGCAACCGCGGCAGCCGTGGGCGGATCGAGATCCCCCGTGCTCATGGCTTCTCGAGCTGCCCGGTCACTCGAGCCGCGCGTCCAGCGTGATGCTCGCATTCAGCAGTTTCGAGACCGGGCAGCCTTCCTTCGCGGCATTCGCGGCCTGCTCGAACGCGGCACGCTCCGCGCCCGGCACCTTCGCCCGGAGGTCGAGGTGCACGGCCGTGATCGCGAATCCTTCACCGGATTTCTCCAACGTGACGGCGGCTTCGGTGCGGATGTTCTCGGCGGTCAGCCCGGCCTTGCCGAGCTCGGCCGAGAGCGCCATGGAAAAGCAGCCGGCGTGTGCGGCGGCGATCAATTCCTCGGGATTGGTGCCTTTCCCGTTCTCGAAACGCGTGCTGAAGGAAAACGGCGTTTCCGAAAGCACGGCGCTGTCCGTCGACACGGTGCCCTTCCCGTCCCTGATGCCGCCCGTCCAGGTGGCTCGACCCTTGCGCTGCATGGCGATGATCCTCCGAGTTTCGATCGATGGTTGAAATGTAAGCGCCGCCGCGGGCGGCGTCAGGCGAGCCGGCGGCCGCCGCTCAGTCGACCAGCGTGTCGAGCCGCGGCAGGATGTCCCCGATCCGGGACGGCTCGCGCGTGTCGGGCCACAGGAATTCCGCGCCCTGCTCGGCAAGGTATTCCAGCCGGTCCGACAGGAATCCGAGCGCCAGCAACAGGGCGTGCAGGCTGTCGGCGCCGTGGATCGTGCGCATCCGTTCGACGTCTGGCATTTCGACGTCACACCCCCACTTGTCGCCCTCGCGTCGCGGCAGCCCGATCTGGATCTCGGTCGCGATCTCGTCACCCTCGGGGGCAACGTACACGATCTCCGTCGAGGCAATCGGGGATTTCACGCAGGTCCTCCTCCGGCCCGGCGCGGCGCACGCCGCCATGGCACGCCGCCGCGGAAAATGATCCGCTTCCGCATCCCGAGCGTCAACGTGCGGTCATGCGCGCTCGCGCCGTTGCCCGCCCCCGAGTCCCCGGGCGGGCGGCTCCCGCTGTGGCACGCTTATTGCTTCAACTACGATCGCGGGCAGTCCCTGCGCGCACGGCATCGTGGCACCCGCCGCGTGCCGTTTTTCCTCATCAGGAGCTTTAGTCATGAAGAATGCGGCGTTCATTCTTGCCGGGCTGGTGCTCGCGGCGGGCTGCCAGACTCTCAGGCAGGTGGATAACCCGTTGGCGACGGCCTACAGCGAGTACGATTCGGACGGTGACGGCGTGATCAGCCGGCAGGAGAGCGGCGCGCTGCCAGCCCTCCGGCAGGACTTCGCGCGCATCGATACGAACCAGAGCGGCGGCATCGACGAGAAGGAATATCAGGCCGCGACGATGCACGTCGCCGATCTCCGGTTCGAGGACGTGGACATCAACCGGGATGGCGTCGTGAGCGAGCGCGAAGCGGCCGCCATGCCGGTGTCGCTCAAGGAAGCCTTCGGCGACATCGACACCGACGGCGACGACAACGTCAGCCCGCAGGAATATCGCGCCGCGACGACCAACCTGCTCGAAGGCGTAGACTTCGAATCGCTCGACAGCGACGGTGACGGCGTGATCGGCAAGGACGAGGCGCGGCACATGCCGCCCCTGTCCGAGACCTTCGACCGGGCGGACACGGATGCCGACGGGCTGATCAGCCGGCAGGAGTTCCAGGCGGCGCAGCGCTGAGGTCCTGCGCGCGCCGGGTCGTGCCCCACACCCGTGGTAAGATTCCCCCAAAAGGAAAAGCACGACGGGAGGGGGCACGATGCCCGGACCGGCGATGTCGCGCGCCCGGGGGGCGCTGGGGCTTTGTGCCGCGCTGCTTTCGAGCGCCGGTGCGGCGGCCGAGCCGCTGCCGATCGAGTACTTCACGCGGGATGACGACGTCGGGCTGATGCAGATCTCGCCGGACGGCGAGTTCCTCGGCGCTATCACCGGGGGATCCGACCTGTCCGCGCTCGTGTTCATCGACCTCTCGACCATGCAGATGACCGGCGGCGTCAGGGCGAGCGACGGCGACGAGATCGTCGGCTTCTCCTGGGTCTCGGATACGCGGGTCATCTACTACTTCGGCGAGCGCTTTCCCGGCAACGAGTTCCCGTCCCCCACCGGCGAGATCTTCGCGGTGGACCGGGACGGCAAGCGCGACGAGCCGCTCTATGGCTATCGCGCGGGCAACCGCCATACGGGATCGCGCCTGGGCAGCCGCGATTCGATCAAAGCCGCGGGCGAGCTGCTCAGCACGCTCGAGGGAGACGACGATCACATCCTCATCGTCGAGCGTCCGTACACGGTCCGCTACCACACGCTCTATGCCGATCCGGATGCGCATCCGCGCGTGGCACGGATCAACGTCTACAGCGGCGACCGCGACCTGGTTGACGCGGTGCCCCTGTCCGGCGCCGATGTGATCGTCGACCACGACGACCAGGTGCGCTTCGCGGTCGGCTACGACGCCGATGCGAAGCTCGCCGTGCTCTGGAAGCCGGAGCCCGGCGACGACTGGACGGAATTCGAACTGCCCGGCTTCGTCGACGGCACGGTGGTGCCGCACCGCTTCGGGGCGGACGGCCACAGCGTCGTGTTCACCGGCGTCGCGATCGACGAGACGCTGCGCGGCCTGTACCGTGTCGATCTCCCGACGCGCTCCGTCGAGCTGCTTTATCGGCACCCCGAGGTGGACGTCGATCGCATCCTGGCCGACCTCACGGACCGGTGGGTCATCGGTGCGGGCTTCGAGACCGGCCGCCCCGGCTATTACTGGCTGGACCCCGACGAGCCGAGCGCACGGCTCTGGCGCATGCTCGAGAAAGCTTTCACGGGCAAGGCGATCGACATCACCAGCGTCACCCGCGACGGGCGGCGCACGCTCGTGCACACCTGGTCCGACGTGAATCCCGGCGACTACTACCTGTTCGACGTGCGGGAAAAGCACGCGACCTACATCCAGTCCGCCCGCTCCTGGATCGATCCGGCGCTCATGCACGAGAAGGAACCCATCGTGGTCACCGCGCACGACGGCCGCAAGCTGCACGGGTACTTCACCCGTCCGCGCGAGGGCAGCGGCCCGTTCCCGCTCGTCGTGCTGCCCCACGGCGGACCGCACGGCATCCGCGACCGCTGGCAATTCGACTGGCAGGTGCAGCTGCTCGCGAGCCGCGGCTACGCCGTGCTGCAGGTCAACTTCCGCGGGAGCGGCGGCTACGGGCGCGAGTTCCAGCAGGCTGGCTATGGCGAGTGGGGGGCGGCGATGCAGGACGACCTGACCGACGCGACGCGCTGGGCGATCTCCGAGGGGCTGGCCGAGGAAGGCTCGATCTGCATCTTCGGCGCGAGCTATGGCGCCTACGCCGCGCTCATGGGCGTCGTCCGGGAGCCGGGGCTCTATGCCTGCGCCATCGGCCTCGCCGGCGTTTACGATCTCGAGCTCATGTACGAGACCGGCGATATCCGCCACTGGCGCGTCGGCGAGGCCTGGCTGCAGAAAGTGCTCGGCGACGACCCCGAGCTGCTGAAGCGCCGCTCCCCCGTGTACCGCGCGGGGGAGATCGAAGTGCCCGTCATGCTGATCCACGGCCGCAACGACTGGCGCGCCGATTTCGAGCACGCGGTGCGGATGCGCAAGGCCCTGGAGCGCGCCGGCAAGTCGGTGGAGTGGGTCGAGCTCAGCGGCGAGGGGCACGGCGTCTTCGACGAGAAAACGCGGGAGCGCGTGTACGAGCAGCTGCTCGCGTTTCTCGCGCAGCACCTGCCCGCGGAACCCGCGGTCGCGAGCACGGCGAGCTCACCCGCGAAATAGTCTCAGCGCCGGCTGCGCGGCGCGACGATCAGCACCAGCCGCTCGATCGCGACGACCACCAGCTCCTCGCCCACCTCGTGCAACGTGCCGTCGCCCGATCGCGCCTTCCAGGTTTCGCCCGCCAGCGACACCTTGCCACCGCTGCCGGTGACTTTCTCGACGACGCGCACCGGGCGACCGACATCGCTCGCGCGATTGGCGTGGGGGTTGCGCCGGGCGGCGCGCTCGTCCGCCAGCGCGAGGAAGACATCGCCGACGAGCAACCAGGCGACGAGCAACGCGAGCACCACGAACGCGGCAATGCGCAACGCACCGTCGGCAAACAGCGCGACGGCCAGCGTCGCGGCGGTCACCAGCCAGCCGGCGACCACGCCGAGCTCGGATCGTCCCCGCAGCCTGTGCCGTTCCTCCGCCATCGCCCTCCAGCATGCCCCGGCCGGGAGGATCTGTCAGCGCCCCCGATCCCCGGAGAAGGCGGTGAGCAGCCCGAGGCCGATGAAGACGCCACCCGACAGGTAGCGGCCGCTGCGGCCGGCGCCGCGCGCCAAAGGCGCGAGAGTGCGGGCGGCGAACACGTACAGCGTGTCACTCGTCATCGCAATGGCGACGAACAGGCCGCCGAGAAGCGCAGCCTGCGCGAGCGGCCGCGCACCGGGGCTCATGAACTGCGGCAAAAAGGCGGCAAAGAACATTGCCGTCTTCGGGTTCAGAAGGGCGACGACGAAGCCGTCGCGTACGACGCGCCCGGTGCCGGTGCGCGGCACCGCCGCGGTATCCGGGGCAGGCCGGCCGCCGGTCAACGCGCGAACGCCGAGCCAGACCAGGTACGCGGCACCGGCGAGCTTGACGACGGTGAACACCACCGCCGACATCGCAAACAGCGCGGCGAGCCCGAGCGAAGCGCCGAGCGCGTTGCCGAAATTGCCGAGCGCGATGCCGAGCACCGACGCGAGACCGGCCGCGCGCCCCTGGGCGAGGCTGCGTGTCACGATGTAGAGCACGCCGGGTCCCGGCGTCACGGCGAGCACGAGACTCGCGACGCAGAACGTGGCGAGCACCGGCCACGCGGGCAGGAGCTCGTGCATGGCGGACCCGTCAGGCGTGGGAGATCACCTTACAGCGTGCGCGGGATCTGCGAGGAATGGTGGTGCAGTATCGGTGCCGCCCGCCCGAGATCGAGCAGGAAGCTGAAACGCGCTTCGAAATCCAGCAGCACGTCCTCGACGGCGAAGCGCCAGCGGTAGATCCCCGCGAGCGCGTGCCGCCCGTCGGCAAGCGGGGTGATCAGCCGCGGCTTGGGATGCAGGGAGATCGCGAGGCCGTCGCGGCTGCATAGCACCTCGAAGTACCCGCGGATGCGCTCCCTGCCGCTCAGCAGGCGGTTGGAGAAGGTGGGAATGAGGACGGCGGCGGTATCGTACATCCCGAGCACGCCCTCGAGATCGCGTTCGCCGACCCGGTTTGCCCATTCGTCGAGAAACGCGTTCGGATCGTTGTTGTGCATGGCGGCGCATGATGACGCAAGCGGCCGCTCGTGTCGACCCGCCGTTCAGGTGTGCGCGGGGCGTCCTGGCCGGAGAGGTCAGTCCCCGGGGAGCATCTGCGGGTTCCAGACGACCTCCCAGAGGTGCCGGTCCGGGTCGGCGAAGTAGCCGCCGTAGCCGCCAAAGAACGTGTCCCGTGCCGCCCTGACGAGCGTGGCGCCGGCGTCGGCGGCCTGCGCCATCGCCTCGTCAACGGCCTGCCGCGAGCTCACGTTGTGCGCAAGGCAGACGTCGGTGAGATTCGGCTGGCCCATCGGCAGGCCCGCATCCGCCGCGAGGCTCGCGCGCGGCCAGAGCGCGAGACGGAGTCCCGGCTGCAGGTCGAAGAACGCGACCGCACCGTTCTCGAACTGCTCGCCGACGATGCCTTCGGTCGCGAGCCCGAGGCCGTCGCGGTAGAAACGCACCGCGCGTTCCAGATCGTCGACTCCGAGCGTGATGAGCGTGATGCGTGGTTGCACGGGCGGTCAGCTCGCGGGCACCGCTCGCGGAGTCATGTCGCTGCGGGTCACGAACAGGTGGTAGCGCGTGCCGTCCAGCGTGAACGTGAGCGACTGCTTGGGCGGATAGCTGGTGCGAAGCAAAAGCTTCGATAGATCGACGTCGGCGGCATCGAAGTTGACCTCCAGCCAGTCGGTCTCCGCCCGCGCAGGCTCTTCGCGCAGTCCCTCGATAATCTCGACGACGCGGGCGAAATCGTCGGGATTGGATGCCCGCAATTGCTCGAGTGCACCCGGCCGGGTGAGATCGACGAAGTCCCCGGCCACGGCGGCACTGCCGCTCGCGAGCGCGGCACACAGGATCAAAATCAGTGCCCCGATGCGCATGTCACGATTGTAGAGCGGCCGCCGGCATGCCGCCACGCCGCTGAAGGGTCGATTTGCATACCCGACGTGTAGCCACTTGGGATTCGAGGATCTTCATTGCTTCGGGACCGGCCCGCGCATCCGCGCGCGGCAGGACGGGCAGTGCTCCCCGGAAGCGTTTTGCCTCCGGGGAGCCGTCGCTTCAGGTCGAGTTCTCGATGATGAATCCCTTGGTGGTCTCGCTGAACTTCGCCATCGAGCCCGGGTGCACATACATCATGTGCCCGGCTTCGTAATGCTCGATGCGCACGTTACGCCGCAGCTCGGGCGTGATCGTGAGATGGTCGATCGCAGCCTGCACCGTGCCGTACGGGCAGGCGAGATCGAAGTAGCCCGAGTGCACCAGAACCTTCATCTTCGGATTCATCGACATTGCATAGGAGATATCGGGTAGCACATTCGGGTACGGGATCTTCCTGCCGTTCGAATCGGGCTGCACGTGGCCGAGGTCCCAATCCTTGTACAACCCTGCCGAAAGCACGTACTTCTCATCCGTTACCACCCCCAGCTCGCGGCGAGCGTACGTGTTGTACGCGGCGACGATAGCGGGCGCTATGGAGGTCGAGTAGGGATCGAACGCGGTCGTTTCCGCTATCCGGCTGGGCATGCCGCCTGCGAAGCGCGAATCGATGCGGCCGAGCGTCACGCCCTGGGCGCGCATGAGCTCCTGCAAAAAGTGATCTTCATCCATGCGCAGGTTGGCCGCGTCCCAGTACCTGGCGCTCACCCCGGTATAGCGCTCGAGGCCCTGTAGCACTGCCTGTCGCTCCCCGGCCGTTGCCCGTGCACCTTTATAGAGGACCGGGTGATAGACGGTGTCCACCCAGTGCTCCACTTCGCGCAGAAACGGCAGCAGCTCGGGCGGCTGCGGGTTCAGTGCCTTGTGATACCAGGCCGTCGCGGCATACGTGGAGAGGAAGTTGGCGTCCCCTGCGTCGCTATTCAGGCCCGCCGTGCCGGTGACGAGGTCCAGATAAGGCGAAACCAGGATGATGCCGTTCAGCGCGACGTTGTGCCGGGTCAGCAGGTCGTAGGTCACGCCGCCGGTGCGGATACCGCCATAGCTTTCGCCCAGGATGAACTTCGGGCTGGCCCAGCGCCGGTACTCGCCGAGGTAGCGCACGATGAAGTCGGAGACGGAGTGGATGTCATTGTCCACGCCCCAGAAATCCTTGCCCTCGGCCTTGCCGACCGCACGCGAGAAGCCGGTGCCGACCGGGTCGATCAGCACCAGGTCGGCGCGATCGAGAAAGCTGTATTCGTTGTCCACGAGCGTGAACGGGCCGCGCGTGTTGCTCGTCAGGTCTTCGAGCACCGCGCGGCGCGGGCCGAGAATGCCCATGTGGAGCCACGCGGAAGCGGAGCCCGGCCCGCCGTTGTACGCGAACACGATGGGCCGGGTGCGCGTGTCCTGACCTTGCCGGACGTAGGCTGTGAAACCGAAAAGTGCGATCGGCTCGCCCTTGTCGTTCTTCATGAGCAGCGTGCCGGTCCTGGCCTCGTAATCGATTGGTTTGCCGTCGATGCGGATCTGGTGGCGCGATGTCCACACCCTGGGTTCCGGGATCGGCTTTTCCTGCTCGTCGCTCTTGCCCTGTTTGTCCTGCTCTGCCGGCGGCGCGGGCTCGTCGGCGGCGCAGGTTACAAGGGGTGCAGCGAGCCAGAGGGATGCAGCGAGTGCGGCGATGAGGCCGTAATTCTTCATGATCGGTTCACCAGTCGTGATCCAGGGGAACCGCAAGTATATTGCGCCCCGACTCCCGGCGCGGTGGGCCACTCGCCGCCGTGCGACTCACCGGCCTGCTCTTTCCGGCTGCCGGTGCACCCGCCAATGGCGCTAAGATCGCGGTATGGAAGGCTTCCTCATCCGCATGCTGGTCACCGCGCTCGGGCTCGCCGCCGCCTCATGGATCGTGCCCGGCGTGCACGTCTCAGGCCCGGGCACGCTGATCCTGGCGGCTCTGCTCATGGGCATCGTCAACGGCGTCGTGCGGCCCATCGTCGTGATCCTCACGCTGCCGCTTACTATCCTGACGCTTGGCCTCTTCCTGCTGGTCGTCAACGCCGGCCTGTTCGGGCTGGTCGCTGCATTGCTCGACGGTTTCGTCGTCGACGGCTTCTGGGCCGCGCTGTTCGGCTGGCTGATCGTGTCGCTGGTCGGTTGGCTCGCGTCGGCATTCATCGGCCCGCGAGGGCGCTACCAGGTGCTGATAGTGGAGCGGCGAGTCCGAGGCTGAGCCGCGCGCGGGCCAAGGCGGGCCGGCGGGCAGGGCGGCCATCGACCGCCTGCAGGGGACGTCTCCCCCGTGCTTTCCGGACGGACAGACGTTTACGGCTTCGTGACGCCGCGGAGCACGTCGTCCGTCGAGTGCACTTCCGCGAACTCGCCGTGCAGGCTGGCGAGCGCGAGGCGATGCACTTGCTCAGCGGTGTAGTGCGTACCGCGGGGCCGGTGCGGTCGAACGTGGCCGTCGCGTCGTCGACGACCACGACGTCGAAGCCCAGGTTCGCCGCCATGCGCACCGTCGTCGAGACGCAATGGTCCGTGGTGAGCCCGGCGATCACCAGGCGGCCGATGCCGGCGCCCCGCAGGTGAGCCTCGAGATCGGTGCCGATGAACGCGCTGTTCACGGTCTTCCTGAACACCGGCTCTCCGGCCAGCGGCAGCGCCTCGGGCTTGAACGCGTTGCCGGGCCGATCAGGGCGCAGCGGAGAGGCGGCGCCGGTCGACATGTGCTGCACGTGCAGGACGGGGCGCCCTGCGCTTCGCCAGCCGGCCAGCAACTCGGCGATGTGGTGCTCGGCCTCCGGGTTGTTCCGCTCGCCCCACACGGGCTCGTCCAAACCCTGCTGCACGTCGATGAGCAGCAGGGCCGGGGCGTCTGCCGGTTTGCGGTGGGTCACTGGAGCATCTCCGCTTCTCCCGAAGCCGCGGCCTGCGGCAATCGCTCAGCCCAGCTTGCGGATGCCGACGGCGTGCCGGATCTCGGCGATGAACGGGACCGACACCGTGCGGGCTTTCTCGGCGCCTTTGACGAGCTCCCGCTCCACCTCCGCGGGATCGTCGATGAGGCGCCGGTATTCCGCGCGTGCGGGGGAGAGATGATCGTTGAGGTATTCAAACAGCACCTGCTTCATCTCGCCCCAGGCGATGCCCTCGGCATACCGCCGCTCGATGGCGGCCGTCTCCTCGTCCGTGGCGAACGCCTTGTAGATTTCGAACAGGGTGGAATCGTTCGGGTCCTTGGGCTCGCCGGGCTCCAGGCTGTTCGTCTTGATTTTCATGATGAGCTTGCGCAGCGTCTTCTCGTCGGCGAACAGCGGGATGGTGTTGTTGTAGCTCTTGCTCATCTTGCGCCCGTCGAGACCCGCGAGCACCGCGGTCTTCTCGCTGATGACGGGCTCCGGCAACGTGAACAGCTCGCCGTAATGGTGGTTGAAACGCTGGGCGATGTCGCGCGCCATCTCGACGTGCTGCTTCTGGTCGCGCCCGACGGGCACGTGCGTGGTCCTGAACAGCAGGATGTCGGCGGCCATGAGGATCGGGTAACAGTAAAGGGCCATGGAGATGCCCTTGTCGGGATCGGCGCTGCCGCTCTCCGTGTTCGCCTGCACCATCGCCTTGTAGGAATGGGCGCGGTTCATGAGGCCTTTCGACGTCATGCTGGTCAGGATCCAGGTGAGCTCGGGAATCTCCGGGATGTCGGACTGCCGGTAAAAAACCGCATTCGTCGTGTCGAGCCCGAGCGCCAGCCAGGCCGCAGCGATTTCCAGCGTCGAGCGGTGGATCTTTTCCGGGTCCTCGGCTTTCGCGAGGGCATGGAAATCCGCGAGAAAGTAATAGTTTTCCTTCGAGCGATCCTTGCTCGCCTCGATGCCCGGCCGGATCGCACCGACGTAATTGCCGATGTGCGGTGTGCCGGTGGTGGTGATGCCGGTGAGATATACGTTACGTGCCATGGTCGATGCCGCTAGTACCCGGCCGCCTGCCCGTCCTTGCGCGCTTCCGAGGCGCCGTACCATGCGCCGCGGACATGATCGCGCAGGACGGCCTGGTAGCCGCCGAAATCCGTCTCTCCTTCGATGACATTGTGCCCCATACGCGCGAGCGCGCGCCGGGTTTCCTCGGGAAACCCGCGCTCGAGATGCACCCTGCCTCCGTCCTGCATGGTCCCGCCGGTCGGCTGCGACGAGCCCGTGTGCCGGATGCGCGGCGCATCGCCGGCTTCCTGGAGATTCATGCCGAAGTCGAGCATGTTCACGAGAATCTGCACGTGCCCCTGCGGCTGCATCGACGCTCCCATCAGGCCGAACGCCATGTACGGCTCGCCGTCCCGCATCGCGAACGCGGGAATGATCGTGTGAAACGGCCGCTTGCCGCCTTCCACCACGTTCGGATGGCCCGGCTCGAGGCTGAACAACGCGCCGCGATTCTGCAGCCCGAACCCGAGGTCGCCCGGCGTCATGCCGGAGCCCATGCCGCCGTAGTTGCTCTGGATCAGCGAGACCATGTTGCCGTCAGGATCTCCGACGGAAAGGCAGATCGTGTCGCCGCGCTCCAGGCGCGGGTGATCGGCAGGAT
>CAZBGV010000106.1:0-12229 GCA_964491485.1 uncultured Woeseiaceae bacterium
CCGCCGAGTGCGCTGCGTAGCTGTACCCGCCGCCGTTGACGTAGCGGGTGCCTGCCGCGGACACGATCGTGTCCTTCGTGTAATTGCCGATCGTCAGCACGTCGTAGGAATGCATAAACAACGATTGCTCCCATTCAGTCGCGTAACTGGACCCGCCACAGGCTCGCCGCCAGCAGCAGGGACACAACGGCCGAACCCATCCAGAACCAGATCACGTGCGAGAAGTCGTACACCCGCGTGTCGCCGACCATCGTGATGCCTTTCTGGATGAGCCAGCCGCTCACGTTTTCCTGAATGCCTGCGCCGACATAGCTGAAGACGCCGATGAAGCCCATGACGGCGCCCGCCGCGCGCTTCGGCGCGATGTCGACGCCGAACAGTCCGCCGAGCGAGGTGACGAGCCCGTTCAGGCCGATGCCGTACAGGGCGAAAGCGAAGAACAGGAGCGGCGTGCTGTGCGGCCCGAAGAAGATGAGCGCGAGCGCCACGATCTCGATGATGCCGAAGATCAGGTTCGCGGGCGGACGGCGCGCATCGAACAGCTTGTCCGAGATGAAGCCGAAGGCGATGCAGCCGCCGATGCCGGCGATGGTGTTCACCATGAGCAGCGTGCCGGCCTCGAGCAGATCGTAACCGCGCGCTTCCTGGAGATAGAGAATGCCCCAGCTGTTGATCGCGTAGCGCACGACGTAGTTGGTCGCGCTCGCGAGGGCGAGCACCCAGATCGAGGGCAGGAGCAGTATCGAAAGCTGGGTTTTCCAGACGTTGCTGCTCGAGGGGCGGGCGGCCGCCTGCCAGCGATCGTTGCGCCAGTCGTTCACTTCCGGCAGGCCGAGCGTCCGCGGGCGGTCCTGCATCAAAAGGTAGACACCGATGGCGACCGCGATGCAGAAGAGCCCGGGCGCCCAGAACCCGAAACGCCAGCCCCATGCCGCGACGACCGCCGACACGACCACGAACGTCAGGCCCTCGCCGATCGAGTGCGCGGTGCTCCAGATGCCGTAATAGCGCCCGCGCTCGCGGTTGCTGAACCAGTTCGCCAGCGAGACGATCCCCGCGGGCGCACCGACGGCCTGGAACCAGCCGTTCAGCCCCCACAGCACCATCGACAGCGCGACGGCGGTCGAAAAACCCATGCCGACGTTCACGAGCGCCGACACAGCCAGGCCGAAGGCGAAGAACAGTTTCATGTTCGCGTGATCGGACAAAAAGCCGTTCACGAGCTTGCCGATGGCGTAGGTGTAGAACAGCGCGGCGCCGATCAGGCCGAGCTCGATGGGTGTGAAGATGCCGGCGTCGATGACCGGCTTCTTGACCACCGAGAGGGCGAGCCGGCAGGTGTAGGCGATGCCGTAGCCCAGGGTGATGGCGACCAGCACCTTGATACGATGCTCGCGGTACAGCCGGTCGATGGTCCCGCGGTCCTCGATGGGTGGACGATCCGGACCGGTGGCGAAGAGGGCGGTCAGCTTGCGAAGAATGGCGTCACCTGCAGCTTCAGCTCGCCTTAAGGCTTTGAAATTTTCATTCGATTATAATAATAAATAGAATTCATATTCCAGCGCCGCCGACAGCCGGTGGCGGACGGCGCCCGGGGGGAGACCGACCATGCCACGAAATGCCTTGCCGATCCTGCTTCTCGCGAGCGCCCTGGCCGCCTGCGGAGGCGCGGAGCAAAGCCCGTCCGCGAGCGGCGCGGCCGCCGTGGCGCTCACGCCCGCGGGTGAGACCCCGCCGCCGGCGTACGGCACCCTCGCCAATGCCGGTTTCTGGCATGGGACGGGGAGCGGCGAGGGCGGCCTGATCTTCGCGGCGGCCGGCCTTGCCGGCGTGACGATCCATGCCCCGGATGGCCGGCAGCTCGGTGCTCTCGAGGGCGTCGAGGCGGGCCTGCTCACCGTCGTGCCGCCGCGCGCCGGCGCAAGCGGGCCGCAGGTCGTCGTCTACGACAGCGCCGCGGCGGCGCTCGAGCTGTTCACGCTCGAGGGCAATGCACCCGATCTCGTGAAGGTGACAGCGGAGCCGCTCACGCTCGAGGACGAGGCGACCGGGCTGTGCCACTACCGCAGCCGGCTTTCAGGCGCCGATTACGTCTACGCCGTGACGGATGCCGGCCTCGTCCTGCACTTCGAGCTGTATGACGTGGGCGGGCGCACGGCCGGCCGGCTCCTGCGCACGATTCCCGTCGGCAAGGGCGCGGGCTATTGCGCCGTCGATCCGGCGACGGGGACCTTGTACGTGAGCGAGGAGGAGGTCGGCATCTGGCGCATGGGCGCCGAGCCGGAAAGCGACACCACCCGCACGCCGCTCGCGCTCGCCGCGCCCTGGGGCGACCTGAGCGACGAGGTGAAGGGCATTGCCGTGTACCGCGACGGGGACCAAGCGTGGCTGGTCGTGGCCGACGTCGGGGAGAACCGTCTCGCGGTGCTGGACGCGAAGTCCGGTTCCGTTGCCGGCCGCGCGACCGTCGAAGGGCTCGGCGAAGCGGAAGGCATCGCCGCCGTCACGTCGTTCGGCGACGCATGGCCCGACGGGCTGCTCGCGATCGCCGACGAGGACGCGGAGGACGGGAGCAACGTGAAGCTCGTCGACTGGCGCGCGCTGGCGGCAGCGCTCGAGCTGCCGAAGGGGAGGCTGTCGGCGACCGAAGCTTCGCCGCCGGCGACCGTGCGGCCGGTGCTCGAAACGGAGATCGCCGCGAGCTACGGCGATGCCGCCGATGATCCCGCGATCTGGGTGCATCCCGACGATCCGGAAAAGAGCCTGGTCATCGGCACGGACAAGAAGCTCGGTCTCTATGTCTTCGACCTCGAAGGCCGGACGCTGCAGACGGTGCCGGACGGCCGCATGAACAACGTCGACCTGCGCGACGGCTTTCCGCTCGGCGACAGCACGGTCACGCTCGTGACCGCGAGCAACCGCAGCGACGACAGCATCGCCGTCTATCGGCTCGACACGGAAGCCGCCCGGCTCATCGGCGTCGCGGCGGCCACGCTGCCCACCGGCTTCGACGATCCTTACGGACTCTGCATGTACCGGAGCGCCGCCTCCGGCGAGTACTACGTGTTCGTGAACGCAAACGACGATGGCACGTTCCGCCAGTGGCGGCTCTACGACGACGGCCAGGGGCGCGTCGCGGCGGAGCGCGTGCGCGAGTTCGCCGTCGGCTCGCAGGCCGAAGGCTGCGTGGCGGATGATGCGACCGGTGCGCTGTACGTCAACGAGGAAGACGTGGGGCTCTGGAAGTATTCCGCCGAGCCCGACGGCGGCGACGCTCGCACGGCGATCGACGCGGTCGGCGATGGCCGGCTCGTCGCCGACGTCGAAGGCGTGGCCCTGTGGAGCGCACCGGACGGCGGCGGCTACATCGTGGTTTCCAACCAGGGCGCCGACAACTACGTGCTGTACGAGCGCGGCGGCGAGCACGCCTACGCCGGCACTTTCCACGTCATCGCGAATCCGGAAGCCGGCGTCGACGGCGCCTCCGAGACGGACGGCCTCGACGTCACCAGCGCACCGCTCGGTGCACGCTTCCCGCAGGGCCTGCTCGTGGTGCAGGACGGCCGCAACATCGCGCCGGAAGAACGCCAGAACTTCAAGTTCATCTCATGGGCCGACGTCGCCCACGCCCTGAAGCTCCCGGGCGCACCCGAACGCGCCGAATGACCTGAGCGCCGCGAGCCACGGCACCAGGGTGTCGCGAGTCCCCCGAACAGGGCGAGCCACTTGATCAAAGCGGCGCGGAGTGGCGGCGGGGTACCCTGGGCGGAAATAAAGCGGACCGGCAGCGCCCGAAGGGCGCAGAGGGAGCCATTCCGTCCAGGGTACCCCGCCGTCGCCCGCGCCGCCGAACCTCGCACGAGCCACGGGACGTGCAATCGCGCTACGCCGGAGCTTCCGCGAGCTCGGTCTCGAGCCAGCGCCGCGCAAACTCCCAATCGCGCTCGACGGTGCGCTTCGAGCATTCGAGCGTGTCGGCGATCTCGGCGACGGTGAGCCCCCAGACCAGCCTGAGCTTCACGATTTCGGACAGCCTCGGGTCGAGCTGATCCAGCCGCTCGAGGGCGTCGATGAACGCGGGCAGGCTCGTAGCGTGCGCATCCTGGTCGGGATCGGCGATCCCGGCGAGAGTCACCCGCACCTGCCCGCCGCCCCGCTTGGCGCGCGCCCGGGAGCGCTGGTAGTCCAGCAGCACACGCAGCATGACCGTCGTGGCGATGGCAAAGAAGTGACCGCGGTTGTCGAAGCGGGTGCGCTGCTTGATGAGCTTGAGGTAGGTCTCGTTGACGAGCGCAGACGGCTCGAGCGTCAGGTGCCGCGGGTCGGCGCGGTAGTGCTTCTCGAGCTGCCGCGCGGCGACTCGCTGGAGATCGCTGTAAACGACGGCCAGGACTTCGTCCAGGGCCTCGCGCCGGCCGGCGGAGGCCTCTTCCAGCAATCGGGTGATGTCGCGCTCGGCGGCCATGCCGGGATCAACGCGCGGATGCGGCGGAGGAGGGTGCGTCGTGCGTCGGCGAGGCACCTGCTGCGCACGCGCCGAGCAGGCTGTCTACGTGCTCCAGCCGGCCGGCGAGCGTGGCGCGCCAGAGGGCATCTTCCTCGGCGGCGCGCAGGATCGGCGCGCTGCGATCGAACCAGGAGCGCGCGGTGACGCAATGCTGCAGGCCCGCGGCGGAGCCGGCGCCGGCATCGGCGGCGCGCATTGCGCTAATCGTTGCCAGGCGCAGGTGATCGAGCGCCAGCAGGATTCGCGCGTGGCTGTGCGGCGCTTCCGTGCTCGATGTCGCGACGGCGAGCACGCCGATCGATTCCCTGGCCTGGCGCTCTGCGGCGTCGAGCTCGCGCAGCGCAAGCAGCGCGTCGACCGTCTCGCCCAGGGCGTTTGCGGTGTCGAAGCGGGCTTCCGCGTTCTGCGGATCGTCGTCCGACAGACCGCGCAGCACGAGCGCCGCGCGCTGCTGCGCATCCAGCGCCGCACGTGGCGCACCCTGTCCGGTGTGCGCGGCAGCCAGGCCCAGCAAGGCGTAAGCCTGGATCTTCTTCAGCCCGGTGTTGCGCGGATCGTCCTGCAACAAGGCCTCGATGACGGCGAGGCTTTTGCTGTAAGCCTCCAGCGCCTCCGCGGCCCGTTCCGGGGAGCCGAGCAGGATTTCGCCGATCCTCTGGTAGGCGAGGGCGAGGTAGCGCCGGGCAGACGCGGTCTCCTCGGAGCCTGCCGCCAGCTCTTCGTAGAGTTGCGCGGCGCGACGCATGAGGGGCAAGCCGCGCCGCACCTGCTGCATCAGGGCGAGCTGATAGCCGAGGTTCAGCCATGCGCTGGCCAGGTTGCGTCGGTCGCCGACGGTCGCGTTGGCCCCCAGCGCCAGCTGCTCCGCGAGGGCCATTCCGCGCTCGGAGTAGTCGAGCGCGGCCTCGGGGTCGCCGTCGTCGAGCGACACGTCGCTCAGCTTGCCGTAGTTGCGCACGAGCTCGCGGAGCAGCTCACGGTTGCCTGGGTCGGCATCGAGCAGGGCCGTGCGGATCGCAAGTGCCTTGCCGTAACTCTCGATCGCGCCGGCCCGGTTTCCGAGGTTCGCCGAGCGGAAACCGCCCTGCACGTCGGCCACTTTCTCGTAGGCCATCGCGAGGTCGCGCTGGAGCGAGGTGTCGCCCACGGCATCCGCGACGAGCGCGTCGAGATACTCGAGCGAGGTGCGGACGATCATCTCGCGTGCGGCGGTCGAGCCCGGAAGCGGCTGGATGGCCGCATGCACGTCGAAGAGCAGGGTCTCCGCGAGCTTGCGCACGTCGTCGAACCGTTGTTCCGCTCGCGCGCGCTGCGCGCGCGCCTCCGCTTCCGCGTGCAACGCCCGCGCGAGTCCGATCGTCGTGCCGACGATGCCGACGAGCAGCGTGAGTGCGAGGGCCGTGCCCATTGCGACGGCGAGGCGGTGGCGGCGCACGAACTTCCGGGCGACATAGGCCGTGCTCGGCGCGCGTGCCGTGACGGGCAGCCCGGCGAGATAGCGCTCGAGGTCTGCAGCGAGCTCGGCGGGCGAGCCGTAGCGCCGCTCGGGGTCGTGCTCGAGCGCGCGCATTGCGATCCAGTCGAGATCGCCGCGCAGCTCGTTCCTGAGATCGGCCGGCAGCGTCGCCCGCAGCTCCGCCTGGTGCAGACCGCCGTCCTCGAGCTTCGCCAGGAGCGCGCTGGGCCGTGGCACGCGGGCTTCTCCCGCGAGTGCCCCCGTCCCGCGAGCCCCGGCTTCCGCTTGCCGCGAGCGTTCGAACGGCAACGCACCGACGAGCAACTCGTACAGGATCATGCCGAGCGCGTACACGTCGCTGCGTGTGTCCACGGCCGCCGTCCCGGCGGCGAGCTGCTCCGGGCTCATGTAGTCGGGCGTGCCGATCGGCAGACCCATTTCGGTGAAGCACGTGCCTTCGGTCAAAGGCCCGCTCATCGCCTTGGCAATGCCGAAGTCGATGATCTTCGGCGCCGCAACACCGTCCTCATGCGTGACGAGAATGTTCGACGGCTTCAGGTCGCGATGGATGACGCCCCTGCGGTGGGCGTGCTGCACGCCGTCGCAGACGCGAATCAGGAGCCGCAGGCGCGCGCGGACGTCGAGCCGATGCTCGTCGCAGTAGCGGGTGATCGGCAGTCCGGCGACGTCCTCCATGACGAACCAGGGGCGCCCGGCGGGTGTGGCGCCGGCATCGAACACGCGAGCGATGGCCGAGTGGCTCATCAGCGCGAGCGCCTGCCGCTCCGTGTCGAAGCGGGCGATGACGTGCCGCGTGTCCATGCCGGCCTTGATGAGCTTCAGGGCGACGCGGCGGCGGACCGGATGCTGCTGCTCCGCGCGCCAGACCTCTCCCATGCCGCCCTCGCCGAGCAGCTCCACGAGCCGGTACGGGCCGAAGGTGCTGCCCGCTGCCAGCCCGGTCCCGGTGATTGCGAGCTCGCGCTCGAGCCGCGTCACCTGTCCGCTGGCGCCGTCGAGCAGCCGCGCGACCAGCGCGCGCACCGCGCCGTTTTCGGGGCAGGTCCGGTCGAGCCAGCTCGCGCGCTCTGCCTCCGGCAGCTCCAGCGCGGCATCGAAGAGCCGGCGCGCCTGTGCGAACTCCTTCGAGGTCACCGAACCGCGGGCCGGTCGTGGGCGGGTCGGCCGCCGGCCGGCGCCCTTCGGGGCGCGGCTGCTGGCGGGGGCGGCAGCTCCGTGGCGGACTTTGTCGTCCGCTGGCGCGTAAGGGTCAGGGAGCAGCTCGAGAGAGCCCGGAGCGGACGATTCATACAGCCAGACGGTCGGCGAAGCTGACGATCATTGTGAGGGCGCGCGGGGCACTCCGTGCTGGCGCGCTTCGCTGGCGCGCGAGCGGCGAGTATAGCAACCCGCCGCTCGCGCCGGACCAGTGCATGTCGCATGTTTTTCGCCATGGCTCCCGCATTGAACCGACGAGGGTAACCATGCAGCAGATAGTACGCAGTCTCGTGTTCGCCGCAGTGCTCGGCGCCGCCATCGCGCCGTGCACCGGGCAGGCACAGAGCATCTTCGATCGCGCGAAGCGCAAGCTCCAGGACCGGGTCGAGCAACGCGCCGATCAGGCGCTGGATCGGGCGGTGGACGAGGCCGAGGACGTCATCGTCTGCGCCGCCACCGACCAGGTCTGCATCGACAACGCGAAAGCGTCCGGCAAGCAGGTGCAGATCGACGGTACCGCGTCGGCCGGCGCGGCCGCGTCCGGCGGCGGCGGGCCCGGCGGCGTCGCGGTCGGGACCGGCGCCTGGCTGAACTACGACTTCGTACCGGGCGAGGAGACGCTCTTCTACGACGACTATTCGGGGGATGACGTGGGCAACTTCCCGCGGCGGCTCGAATTCGAGGGCGGCAACATGGAAATCGCCGAGTGGCAGGGCGCGCGGTATCTGCGCTCCAGCGACAGCGGCGAGCTCGCGATCCCGCTGCCGAAGGTGCTCCCCGAGCGCTTCACCGTGGAGATGGACGTTTATCACGGCGCGCGTTGGTATACCTGGGGCTACGTGACGATCCGCTTCGTGGAGCAGCCGACACCCGCCAACTCCGTCGTACGCGTGAACTGGACGAGCGGCGGGCTGCTCGGTCCGCGGGAAGCGATCAGCCAGGTGGGGCAGGAAAAGTTCAAGGACACTTTCGTGCCGATCCGCATCATGGCCGACGGCTCGTACGTGAAGGTGTACATGGGCGACAAGCGCGTCGCCAACGTCCCGAATGCGGACCTCGGCCGCGCCGACAAGATCTGGGTGAGCGTGCCGGCAACCGACGAGTCGCCGGGCTACGTGGGCGCGATCCGGGTTGCCGCCGGCGGCAAGAAGATCTACGACGCGCTCGCGGCCAGCGGGCGCGTGGCGACGCACGGCATTCTTTTCGCCAGCGGCTCGGCGGCGCTGCGCGGCGAGTCGACCCCGACACTCAAGGAGATCGGCGAGATGCTGAAGGCGCATCCCGACCTCGCTCTCGTGATCGAGGGACACACGGATAACACGGGCGCGGCGGAGGCGAACCAGGCGCTCAGCGGGCAGCGCGCGGAAGCCGTTCGCGCTTATCTCGTCTCGAGGTTCGCGATCGACGAGTCCCGTCTCGAGGCAAAAGGTTTCGGCGCGTCGCGGCCGGTCGCGAGTAACGACACGGCGGAAGGCCGCCAGCAGAACCGCCGCGTCGAGCTCGTTCGGCGGTAGCGGCAGCGGAAGGGGGACAGGATGATGCAGATCGAAGTCAGCCACGACGACACGAGGCGGCGTGTGCGCGAACAGGCACGCAGCACGGTGCGCCGCACTCGTCGTCGCGCGCAGCTCAAAACAGTGTTCGCCGCCGTGCTGCTGTTGCCCGGCGCGTGGGCGGCGGCGCAGACCACCGATCCGCGATTCGCGGACCCGGAGCCCGGCACGCTCACGGTGAAGCTCGTCATCGACGGTCACTTCGAGCATTCTGGAAAATATCCCGGCGAGAAATTCGAAGGGACCGTGCATCGCGAGGTGAGCGGGTCCACCTACCTCGACAGGGTGACGGTCGGGCCCGGGGCCCCGTTCCCTCCCGGCGAGCCGGGGAAGCTCTACGCGGCGGGCAGCGATGAGGCTGCGCCACCCAACGCCCTGCAGGATGCGGCGGCGGCCATCGAGGAGTGCAACGGGGACCAGCAATGCATGATGGCGATCGCCATGCAGATGACCGGCGGACCCGCCGGCTCGACGCCCGCCTTCATGAACCAGTACGTGAACTGGACGACCTTCGGCCAGGAAGGCCGCGGCTGCTTCGACGGGACCGCGCTGATCCGGGAGTCCTACGAGCAGGTTTCACTGGATTCCTACGAGGGCGGGGGCGGCCTGGCAACGATGACGTGGACGGTCACCGGCGAGGGGCAGGTCCCCTTGCCGGGCAGTTTCGCCGATCTGTGCGGCTCCCAGGTGCTCCTGGATGCTCAGCGCGGAACTTACGGCCTCCGGCTGGAGCTGAATCCGGAGCTCGAGGTGCGGAGCACCGCGCCCAATCACACCGAGCCGAGCACGGTGCTGGTCGTCTCCGGCAGCATGATCATCCGGCTGCAGAAGGTGCCGGCGGAGGGGACGACCCTCGCCGGCAGCGCCCGCTTTCCCGGAGCCTTCACGATGCAGGACGGCAGCAAGGTGGACGCGACAGTGACCTGGACCTTCACGCCGGGCCAATGACGATGCCCGGCTCTTCGCACGTGCGTCCGGTCCGCGGCGCACGGCTTGCATGCGCCGCGCTGCTGCTGGCGATGGCGCTCGCTGCTTGCGATCAAAACGATCGCGGCGAGGCGCAACCCGGCAGCGAGCGATCCGGCAGTGAACAGGCCGGCATCGAGCCCACCGGCATCGACTGGCTGGACGCGCCGGCGAGGCCCGTCCAGGTTCTGCTCGATCTCGATGCGGCGAACGCGCAGAGCCGCGTCATCACCGAGAAAGGCGGCACGCTCAGCGTCGCCGGGGAAAACGGCACGTTCTACACGCTCGAGATACCCGAGGGCGCGCTCGTGGCGCCCGAGCGGATCACCGTGACGCCGGTTCGGCGCGTCGACGGGCTGCCGCTGGCGAGCGGGGCGCTGGCGGCTGTCCAGCTCGAGCCGGAGGGGCTGGTTCTCCAACGGCCGGCCACGCTCTACATCGAGACCCGGGAGCCCGTCTCTCCGGCCGAACGCGTCGCGTTCGCCTACGCCAGGCAAGGAAGCGACACGCATCTGTATCCCGCCACCGGCGACGCGCTGGAAGCGCAGTTCAAGCTGCTGCATTTCAGCGGTTATGGCTTCGGCAAGGCGCCGCCGAGCGATCCCGGGCGTATCCGCCTGCTGTATGCCTCAACGCACGCGTCGAGACTCGAGGCCAGGATCGCGGAGCTCCTCAACAGGGAAGGGGCAAAGCAGCAAGCGGGAGGAGAAGCCTTCTCGTCGGAAACGGTCGACGCTCTCGCGACGCTGTATCTCGAATATTTCGACGCCGTCATTCGTCCGCTCATGCAGGTCGCCGAAACCGACGACCGGATGGCGTCCTGCGCGATGAAATACTACCTGGACTGGCGCAGGAAGCTCGCGGTCTGGGGGTTCGAGCCGGAAAACGCCGGCGGTTTCATCGGCAGCACGGGCGCCGACCGCAAGATGCTCGAAGCTGACAGCATCCAGGGCGAGATGGTGCGGCGGATGGAGGAAGGCAGCATCTCCGCCCTGAAGATCGTACGTAACGTGGAGAAGCACCTGCTGGAGCGCGCGAACGAGGGATGCCTCCGGCACGACCTCGCGGCATACCTTCGCATCTCCGGCTTCTATCGCCAGCTGGCACTATTGGGTATGGACGCGCAGCGCGGGGCGAACCCGGAGACGCTCACGCTGGAGGCGGGAGAAAAATGCCTGCGCTTCGAGCTGCAGTTCGTCTCCGAGATCGAAAGCACCCTGCCGCACTTCGGGCAGCACTTCCGCGTGGCGGCGATCGCGCCTTATGCACTGGACGAGAGCGTGAACAGCGCGACGTTGTCGTATGAGGAATTCACGACCAGCGGACGACCCATGGAGGACGCGTTCGGCACGTACACGCCGCAGCAGGACGGCACCATCGAGGACGCGATGCGAACGACGGCGGAGCTCGGCCTGAATTATTCGCTCTCCCCGGCGGGTTCGCGTCCCGGCATTCTGACCGTCGTGGCCGTGGACTGGGACGTGAACCCGCGCGAGGTCGACGGCGTCGGCTGCAACGGTCGCGACGAGAAGCAGGATGACGTGGTGGCCGAAAATTTCCGGGTGACGCTGCGCATCGATCCGCCGACCGAGGTCGTCCACTACGTTCCGGTCCACGCCGGGACGCTGCACCCGTTCAACTCGGATGAGCACCAGTGGATGCGTTTCTTCACCCTGTTCCGCAAGCGTGCCGGCAACGACGTGGTACCGCCTGCCGATGCGTCCGCCCTGGACCAGAACACGGGCGAGCAGGCGCAACTGGTCACCGTGGAGCTCAAGAAACAAGAGAATCGGCCCGGCATCTGGCGCGCCGAGCTCACGACCCCGGACGACGGCGCGAACCCCGGTACGTTGTCGGAAAACGGTTACCTGATCTTGCGGCACACGCCCGCCAACATCGCTGGCGCTTCGTGAATCTTCAGACGCAGTCAAACACGAGGAATCCATCCATGATCAAGACCGGTTTCTGGCGCGTGCCGTACTTCGCAGCGGCTGCTTGCCTGTTCGCCGCGCTCGCTCCCGTGCGCGCGCACGCACAATCCGACTACGACACGGCCCTCCTGGAGTACGAGCTCACGTCAGCCAAGCTCAAAGCATGGGAGCAGGCGTCCGTCGCCGCGGCCCAGGCGCTCAAGGGACGAGCGGACCCGATCGAGGAAGAGGCGGATGCCGACGAGAGCCTCGAGGAAATGGTGGCACGGATGGATGCCGTTCCGGAGATCCGGCATGCCGCTCACGGGGCGGGGCTCTCGACGCGGGAGTTCGTAACGATCGGGCTCGTAATGTTCCAGGCGATGACCGCGGACCAGATCCTGCAGATGAACCCGCAGGCGGACCCGCCGGAAAACCTGAATCCGGCCAACCTGGACTTCGTGCGAACGCACAAAGCAGAGGTGCAGCAGAGCTTCCAGGCCGTGCAGGCGGCGAGCGGCGACGCAAACGGCGAAAGCTGAGCACCGCGCGCCGCGCGCGGCCCCGTAGATACCATGTTTCAGAAGCGGGTCAAGCGGGAGCTGGGCATCGGTACGGT
>CAZBGV010000107.1:0-5294 GCA_964491485.1 uncultured Woeseiaceae bacterium
CGTCGAAGGACACCTGGATCAGGTCCGCGCGTTTGCCCGGCTCGAGCGAGCCGATCGTATCGCCGAGCCCGATCGCCTCCGCCCCGCCGGCGGTCGCCATGCGCAGCACGACGGCCGCCGGCAGCACCGTGGGATCCATGCGGTCGACTTTCTGCAGGAACGCGGCAAGCCGCATCTCCTCCCACATGTCGAGGTCGTTGTTGCTTGCGGCCCCGTCCGTGCCGAGGCCGACGCGCACGCCGGCGCGCAGCATCGCGGTCACGGGCGAGATGCCGGAGGCGATCTTCATGTTCGAGGTCGGGTTGTGAATCACGCCGACCTTGCGCTCGGCGAGGATGCGGATCTCCTCGTCGGTCGGCCACACGACGTGTGCGCCGATGGTGGTCGTGCCGTCGAAGAAGCCGATCGAGTCGAGGAAGGCGATCGACGTGTTGCCGTAGGTCTCTTTCGAGTACTGCACCTCGTAAGGCGATTCGGAGAGATGGATGCTGATCGGCACGCCGGCCTCGTTCGCCGCCGCGCGCGTGGCGCGGAGCTGCTCCTCGTTCAGCGTGTAATCGGAGTGCGGCCCGAAGATCGGCGTGATGCGCGGGTTCTTGCCTTGCCAGCGTTTGACGTACGCGAGCCCGTCCGCGATGTCGTCGGCCGCGCCTTCGCCGTCGGGGCTGCGCTGGCCGATCACCGTGGTCGAGACCAGCGCGCGCATGCCGCAGTCGTCGACGACCTCCGCGATCACGTCCGGGAAGTAGTACATGTCGACGAACGTCGTCGTGCCGCCGCGGATCATCTCCCAGCACGCGAGCTCGGTGCCGATGCGCACGAACTCGGGATCCACGAACTCGACCTCGGCCGGGAAGATGTAGTCGTTCAGCCAGGTCATCAGCTCGAGATCGTCGGCGACCCCGCGGAGCAGCGTCATCGCGGCGTGCGAGTGCCCGTTGACGAGGCCGGGCATGACCACGCGGTCGTCGCCGGCGAGGCGCTCGCCCGCCGCGTAGCGCGCATCGATTTCGTCCGCCGGGCCCACGGCGACGATGACACCTTCGTCCACGGCAACGGCCCCGTGCTCGATGACCCGATCCCCGCCGTCCATCGTCACCACCCAGCGGCCCTCGACGACGAGGTCGACGGGCTCGCCGGTGGTATCGGCCGGCTGTGCCGCGCCCGCGGGCGCGGCGGCCGCGGCGGGCGGCCCGGCTTCGGGGGACGGCGGCGTGCACGCGGCGAGGGCGAGGAGCAGGGCGAGCGGGGCAAGGCGGCGGAGACAGGGCATCGGTCGACTCTTGTTCCGGTGGCGGGGCGCCATTGTAACCGGCGGCCCGCGGCGCGTTGCGGCGGCGCGCGGCCGGGCTCATGCCGCGGTGCGGAGGGGTTCAACCGGGCAGCATTCGTCGGTAGGCTTGTGCCGGGCCTCCCCGTTACTGCCCACATGAAGAGCTTCGACTCTGCGAAGGCCACGCGCCTTCGATCCTTCGGGATCCTGCAGAGCGGGGAGGCCCGCTTTCGTTGGCGAGTCGTGCCTGCCTTGGCCCCGCGGATCGCCGGGATGTGCGGGCTAGGGATAGCGGACCGGCGGCGGCGGGCCGTCGGGCAGGGGGATGAACTCGGTCTCGTCCGGCACCGCCTCGAAGCGGCCGGCCTGCCAGTCCGCGGCGGCGGCGTGGATCCGCTCCAGGGAGCTCGAGACGAAGTTCCACCAGACGTGCCGGGGCCCGTCCATCGGCTCGCCGCCGAGCAGCAGCACCCGGGCCGGCGCGGCGGCGTCCACGGTGATCTCGTCGCCGGGCCGCAGGATTAGCAGCCGTCCGGCGTCGAACGTGCGGCCGGCGATGTCGACGGCGCCCGTGGCGACGTAGACCGCGCGCTCCTCGTGCTCTGCCGGGACCGGCAGGCGCGCGCCGGCGGCGAGCGCCGCATCGGCGTAGAACATCTCGGAGTGCGTGCGTACCGGCGAGCGCTCGCCGTACAGCGCCCCGGTGATCAGCCGCACGCGCGTGCCGCCGTCCTCGACCAGCGGCAGCTCTTCGGCCCCGTGATGCACGAACGCGGGCTCCGTCTCCTCGTCCGCTTTCGGCAGCGCCACCCAGGACTGAATGCCGAACAGCCGCGACTCCTCGCGCCGCTCCCTGTCGTCCGAGCGCTCGGAATGCACGATGCCGCGGCCGGCCGTCATCCAGTTCACTTCGCCGGGACGGATCGGCTGCACGCTGCCGAGACTGTCGCGGTGCAGGATCTCCCCTTCGAACAGGTACGTGACGGTCGCGAGACCGATGTGCGGATGCGGCCGCACGTCGATGCCGTGGCCGGGCGCGAGCACCGCCGGGCCCATCTGGTCGAAGAACACGAACGGGCCGACCATGCGGGCCCGCGACGAGGGCAGCGCGCGCCGCACCTCGAAGCCGCCGAGGTCGCGCGTGCGCGGGACGATCTCGATCCCGACCGGATCTGCGGAAGCCATGCGGGCACTCCTTGACGCTGACTTTGCCACTATACCGAGGGGGTGCGAAGATTGCGCCCTGCGCGCCCGGGTTCTTCGCCATGCCGACCGATGCGACCAGCAAAGTCGTCACCTTCGACGAGGCGCCGCCGCCGGGCTTCATCAACTTCGGCGTCGGTCAGCCGTCGGCGGACCTGCTGCCGCTCGATCTCATGCATGAGGCCAGCGAGCGTTTTTTCGCTGCCGGGCATCCGCTCGAGCTCAACTACGGTCCGAAGCAGGGCGATCCGCACTTTCGCGCCGCGCTCGCCGGGTTGCTCGAGCGCGAGCACGGCGCCGCGGCGCCCGCCGCTTCGCTGTTCGTCACGGCCGGCACCTCGCAGGCGCTCGATTTCGTGTGCGGTTGCTTCACGCAGCCCGGCGACGTCGTCTTCGTCGAGGACCCGAGCTATTTCCTCGCCTTCCGCATCTTCCGGGACCACGGCCTCCGGGTCGTCGGAATCCCGGTGGACGAGGAGGGGATGGACGTCGACGCGCTCGAGAGAGCGCTGCGGCGCGGCAGGCCGAAATTCGTCTACGTCATCCCGAGCTTCCAGAACCCGACGGGTCTCACGACCGGCGCGGAGCGGCGCCGGCGCCTGGTCGAGCTGAGCCGCACGCACGATTTTCTCGTGGTTGCCGACGAGGTCTACCAGATGCTGTGGCACCGCGCTCCGCCGCCGCCGGCGCTCGGCACGCTGGTCGAGCAGGGAAACGTGCTGTCGCTCGGCTCGTTTTCCAAGATCCTGGCGCCCGGCCTGCGGCTCGGCTGGATCCAGGCGAACGCGGCATTGATCGAGCGGCTGCTCGCGAGCGGCGTGGTGAACAGCGGCGGCAGCTTCAACCAGTACACCGCGCACGTGGTCCGGCACGCGATCGAGGCGGGCCTGCTGGACGCGCTGGTCCCCCGCTTGCGCGAGGCGTACCGCGGCCGCGTCGACGCCATGGACCGCGCGCTGCGGCAACACGCGGAGCGCCATCTCGAATGGCGGCGGCCGGAGGGAGGCTATTTCTTCTGGCTGAAGCTGCGCGGCGCCGGCGACACGAGCGAGCTCAAGCGGCACGTCGAGGCGTTCCGCACCGGCTTCCAGCCCGGCGCGCTGTTCTCCGCGAGCGGCGGCCTGCACGAGCGGCTGCGCCTGAGCTTCGCGCATTACGGCGAAGCCGACATCGTCGACGGTATCGCGCGGCTCGCCGCACTGCTGGATCGCCACGCCGGCCCCTGAGCGCGCGCCGGGCGCGTTTGCGGGACGGCGCGCGTGTCGCGATTCCGCGGCCGCTCTGCAATACTGGAACGGCGCCGGCGGAGAAAAAGCATGCTGTTCACGGAAATCATCCGCAAGAAACGCGACGGCCGCGAGCTCTCGGCCGAGGAGATCGATTTCTTCGTCGCCGGCCTGACGGACGGCAGCCTTCCCGCGGAGCAGGTGGCGGCGCTCGCGATGGCGATCGTGATCAATTCCATGAGCGCGGCCGAGGTCAGCCGGCTGACGAGGCGCATGGCGCACTCGGGCACCGTGCTCGACTGGAAGCGCGAGGGGCTCGCCGGCCCGGTGGTCGACAAGCACTCGACGGGCGGAATCGGCGACAAGGTGAGCCTCGTGCTCGCGCCGATTCTCGCGGCCTGCGGCTGCTTCGTGCCGATGATCTCGGGACGCGGCCTCGGGCATACCGGCGGCACGCTGGACAAGATGGCGAGCATTCCCGGCTATGACGCGATGCCGGATCTCGACAGGTTCCGCAAGGTGGTGCGCGAGGCGGGCTGCGCCATCATCGGCCAGACGGAGGCGCTCGCGCCGGCCGACCGGCGCCTGTATGCCATCCGCGACGTGACCGGCACGGTCGAATCGGTCCCGCTCATCACGGCATCCATTCTCTCGAAGAAAATCGCCGCCGGGCTCGAGGCGCTCATCCTCGACGTCAAGGCCGGCAGCGGTGCGTTCATGACCACCGTCGAGCATGCCGAAAATCTCGGGCGCGCGATCGTGGGTATGGCCGAGTCGGTCGGCCTGCCGATGCGCGGCCTCGTCACGGACATGAACGAGGTGCTCGGCAGGAGCGCCGGCAACGCGCTGGAGGTGGCCGAAGCCATGACCTACCTGCGTGACGAGCGTCGGAACGCGCGGCTCGACGAGGTGGTGATGCAGCTCTGCGCCGAGATGCTCCTGATGATGGACCTGGAGCCCGGTCGCGACGCCGCGCGCAAGCGCGCCGACGACGCCGTGCGCTCGGGGAAGGCGGCGGAGGCGTTCGAGCGCATGGTGGCCGGTCTCGGCGGCCCCGCGAATTTCGTTTCCGAGTTCGAGCGGCACCTGCCGGCCGCGCCAGTCGTGCGGCAGGTTTATCCGGAGCGGGAAGGCTGGCTCGTCGAGGTGGATGGGTTCGCGGTCGGCAACGCCATCGTCGAGATCGGCGGCGGCCGGCGGCGGCAGGACGATCGCATCGATCCGGCCGCCGGGTTCAACGAAGTGGCACAGATCGGCACCTACGTCGATGCGCGCACGCCGCTCGCCACCGTGCATGCCGCCACGGGCGAAGCCGCCGAGCGCGGCGCGGAGCTCTACCGCAAGGCCTGCCGCACCGGCCTCAAAAAACCGCACAACCGCCCGGTCATCTACCGCAGCATCGTCCCGGGCCCCTGAAACCTGCCCCTCCCCCCGTAGGAGCCCGCCACGCGGGCGACCCCGACCGCAAACCCCGCCCGCCTGCCCCCGCGTAGGAGCCCGCCACGCGGGCGACCCCGACCGCAAACCCCGCCCGCCCGCCCCCGCGTAGGAGCCCGCCACGCGGGCGACCCCGACCGCAAACCCCGCCCGCC
>CAZBGV010000107.1:5394-12178 GCA_964491485.1 uncultured Woeseiaceae bacterium
TCTGTGGCGGCTCCGGGGTCGCCCGCATGGCGGGCTCCTACGGGATCGCAGGTGGTCGGGTTTTGTGGTTGGGGTCGCCCGCATGGCGGGCTCCTACGGCGCTCGGTCGTCGGCGGGCGGGGTCAGGGGAAAGAGTGCGGGAGGAGGTCGGCGGGGGCGTGGGATTCGACGGTGCCGGCGTTCGTGAGGAGGAGGATGCGGGTGGCCTCGTCGGCGAACTCGGCGATTTTCTGGCGGCAGCCGCCGCAGGGCGTGCACGGCTCGGGCGCCGCGCGGCCGCCGGCAATCGCGATGGCGGCGATGCGCCGGCCGCCGGCCGCGACCATGGCCGCGATGGCGTTCGCCTCGGCGCAGGCCCCTTCCGGGTAAGCCGCGTTCTCGACGTTGCAGCCGACATGCACGCGGCCGGCCTCGTCCACGAGCGCCGCGCCGACGTGGAATCCCGAGTAAGGCGCGTACGCGTTGCGGCGCACGTGGCGCGCGGTTTCCATCAGCCGCTCGTCGCCGCCTTTCATCGCGCGATTACTCCACGGACGTCCACGAGCCGTGCATGGGGTTCGGGATGATGTACCAGCCGTTGCCCCAGTAGTGCCGGTGCGCTTCCGTGGTCGCGGCCCGCAGGGCCTGTGTCGCCGGCTCGGTGCAGGGCGGCACGACCACGTCGCGCACGCAGGGGATGAAATCGGCGAGATCGTCACCCACGAGCATGATGATGCGATAGTTCTTCGCGATGAGATCGCGCCGCACTTTCTTCTCGGCGGTCCACTCCGGCTGCTCCCGTGCCATCAGCACGCGGTCCGCGTTTGCCGGGATCCCGGTCTCGACGAGGTCGTGGATGGTCGTCTCCTGCTGCGGGCAGAAACGCTCGATCCCGGGCTTCGCTTCGCACGGGCGGTTCGTGACGAAGAACACTTCCACCCCCGCGTCGATGGCGCGCTGGACGAAATCCGCCGCGCCGGGTACCGGCCGCGCCTCGTGCGCGGCATTCCAGTCGTCGAGCTTCGCGTTGCTGAACGGCGGCTCCAGCGCGAGCTGGAAATCCGCGTTGCTGACCAGCGTCTCGTCGACGTCGAAGATGATGGCCGGCGGCAGGTTCTCCGCATCGTGCTGGCCGGGGAGGGCGCTCCAGGAGCGGTCGTTCAGGAATTTCGGCAGGTCCTCGGCGGCGGCGGCATAGGCCTGCAGCGAAAGCGCCTGCCACTCGGCGGCAGTGAGCACCCAGCGGATCGCGAGGTCGGCGTCCGCCGCCGGTCGCGCGGCCGGCGCCGCCGGCTGCGTTCCCGGCTGTGCGGCGCACGCGCAGAGGAGGGCGGCAAGAAGCGTCGGCACGCAATGCAGAGCGCGGGTTGTTCTTTTCATGGCATGTCGATGTGGATGATTGTCCAGAGGTTATCACGATTGCACAAAGTGCTCCCGGATTGCCCCCCGCAGGAGCCCGCCACGCGGGCGACCGAACGAAGGCGCCCGTAAGAACGAAGCCACGCTCGCCCGTCAGCATCGTTCACGCACGGCACCCTCTCGGCAGGGGCGAAGCCCCCCCTCGGTCGCGGCGCAGCCCGAGCCACCGCGGCAAAACGTGCGTGAACGATGCGGTCTCGAAGGGTGCGGGCCACGGAACGCAAAGTGCTCCTTCGTTCGGTCGCCCGCGTGGCGGGCTCCTACGGGGGGCGTGATCCGCGTCATTCGCGTGGCCGCGGGATTCGGGTGGGCAGGGGGATCGTTCGGCGATGCAAAAAAAAGAGCGGCCGGTCCTTGCGACCGGCCGCTCCCGTTTTTTTTTATTGTTACCCGATTCAGAAGTTGTATTTCACGCCGACGCGGACCTCCCAGAGAGAAGCATCCGCGACGCGCCCCTGCGGCGCCGGCGTCTGGAAGAACGAGTAGACGTACTGGCCCTGGTCGTTGATGGGCCCGCCGTTCACCCCGTCCTCGTCGAGGCCGACCAGCGGCAGGTTGCGCGGGAAGCTCTGCTCCTTCATCACGCCCCAGTCGTCGTTGATCAGGTTGCCGACGTTCTCGATGATCAGGAAGCCGGCGAACTTGTGCTCCGGATTGAAGCCCGGCAGCTCCTGCTCTATGCGGATGTCGTACTTGTGCCACCACGAGCTCCGCAGCGAGTTGCGCGGTGCGATCCGTCCACCGTACTGGTCCAGCCCGCTCTCCGCGAGATAGTCGAAGAATGCCTCCTGGTCGAATCCGGGCGCGAATACGACGTTCGGATCGTCGGGCCCGGAGGGGATGTACAGCAGGTGACGGAAGTCGATCGTGTCACCGAACACGAACCCGGCGTCGAAGAACGTCGGGCTGAACGGACGACCCTCGTTGACGCGGCCGAACAGCGAGAACTTCGTCAGGTTGTCGCCGAAGAACGCGTGACTGAAGTTGAGCCGCAGCGTGAAGCGGTTCCGGATGTCGTAGTTCGAGGGCGCCGGATCCGGATCGTTGGGATCGGACACGGACACGTTCTGGTAGTTCGAGAAGGCGACCGAGCTGGTCATCGGGTTCACGTCGGTCGACTCGGTGTACGCATACGCCAACGCCCAGTCGAGGCCCCAGTCGTAGGTCTTGCTCAGCGCGAACGACCAGACGTCGGACCCGCCGTCGTCTCCCCGCACGTTCGTCAGGATGAAGTCCTGGGCGAACTCGCGGCTGGTGCAGGTCAGCGGATCGACCGCGCATGCCGGATCGCTGCGATCGATGCTCCGGTAGATCGGCCGCCCGTCGGGCGCGGTGCCGATCTGCTCGAGCGTGGCATCCACGATCAGGGCCGAGTCCTGCTTCTCGGTGTGCAGGTAGTCGACGAGCAGCGTGTAGTCCTCGCCGAGGAAGCCGGCATCGAAGTTCCACGTCGCGCCGAGTGCGAACTTCCATTCCTTCGGGATGGAGAAGTTCGGATCGACCGCGTTCACGCCGCTGTTCGCCGCGCCGCTGGCCACCGCGTCGAACAGGGACTGCGGGATGTCGAAGATCGGCCGGCCGCCGCCGTTGAACGGGATCGTGAACAGCGTTGCGCCGCCGATGCCGTCGTCATCCAGCGAGCGTTCCTGGAACTCGACCTGCGTGATGCCGTCGTTGGAATAGTTGTTCGACAGCCAGACGTTCGGGTTGCCGCCGGAATAAAGGCCGACGCCGCCGCGGAAGCTCAGGCGGTCGCTGAAGTCCCAGTTGAAGCCGAGGCGCGGCTGGATGATGCCCTTGCCGTCGAAGTTCTGCCGGTTCGAGAACCCGTTGCGGGCGAAGAAGTTCGGGTTCTCGCGGGGCAGGTCGTCGCTGGTGTACCAGTCGTAGCGCACGCCGGCGACGAGAGTCACGTCGCCGTTCGCGATCGGGAACTCGTCCTGCAGGTACAGGGTGTTGATCTGGTATCCGAACGACGCCGCGGCATCGTCCTTGACGTTCGTGCCCTGGGCGTTTTCGTAGGTGATGCGGCTCGGGTCGCCGGATTCGAACGCGTCGATGCAGCCGTCGGGATTGGCCGCGCTGCACAGCGAATCGAATCGATATTCACCCTCCGATTCCTGGATGAACACGTTGAAGATGTCGAATTCCTGGCGCTCCCATCCGCCCGTGATCACGTGATCGTCCAGCGTGTACGTGCCGGCCACCTTGAAGCCGGTGGTGTCGTACTTCAGCTTGTTGGCGTGGCGGGAATCGTCGGCACCGAGGTACACGGTCGCCGACTGCGGGCTGATCGGGCCGGCCCCGTCCGGATCGTTGAACGTGCGGATCTGGACCTCGCCGAAATCCACGCCGCCGAGCGGGATCTGGCGGTTGTCGAGCTTCGAATAGGAAACCCGGACCTCGGTCGAGAAATCGTCGGTCCAGTTGGAGAAGAGCTGGGCGACGTGCGAGCTCAGCTCGGCGCCGCGCTCGTAGTAGTGGTTCGAGAACTCGTACTCGAAATCGCTGTCGTCCGACTGTGCGTTGTTGAAGCCGTCGTTCCACGTGTAGGTGTACGCAGCCCGATGGTTGTCGTTGATGTTCAGGTCGAGCTTGATGAGGTATTTCTCGTCCTCTGTCGGAAGGCTGCTGACGGCCGGGCCCGGATCGTACTGGTAAACATTCTCCGCGATGCTGCGGATCCGGTCGAGCTGCGCCTGGCTGACGCCGAGGATCGGGCGGGCGGCGTCGGAATCGGCCGCGCCGCGGTCGAACACGTTGACGCCCTCGAGTTTCTCGTAAGCCGCGAAGAAAAACAGGCGGTCCTTGATGATCGGGCCGCCGATCGAAAAGCCGTAGCGTTTCTCCTCGAAGGTGCCCAGCGCGAGCTCGTCACCTTCGAGCTGATCGCCCGTCAGCGAATCGTTGGTGAAATCGTAGAAGATGCTGCCGTGGATCTCGTTGGTGCCGGACTTGGTCACCGCGTTGATGTTGCAGGCGGTGAAGTTGCCGTACATCACGTCGAACGGCGCGAGCTCGACCGCGATCTGGTCGATCGCGTCGTACGGGAACGGCATGCGCTCCGTCGGGAAGCCGTTGCTGTTCAGTCCGAAGTTGTCGTTCATGGCCACGCCGTCGACCGTGAGCGAGTTGAAGCGCGGGCTGGCGCCGCCACACTGCACGGCATCGGCGAAGCCTTCGTCGACGTAGATGCGGGGATCGATGGCGATCACGTCGGTGATGCTGCGGTTGATCGCCGGCGCGTCCGCGAGATCCGCCAGCGAGAAGGTCGCCGCGGGGCCGATCGCGACGTCGACGGCCTGGACCGAGGAGCCGGTGACGACGATCTCGTCGATGTCTTCACCGCTCGTCAGCGTGACGTTGAAGGCATAGGTGTCGCCGAGGGCGAGATACACGTCCGTGACACTCTGCGGCGCCGCGCCCGGTGCCTGCACCTGCACCGTGTACGGGCCGCCGACGCGCAGGCCGGTGAGATTGAACTGGCCGCTGGCCGTGGTTCTCGCCGTGTGCGCGCGGCCCGTGCGGTTGTCGATGACGAGCACGGTCGCGCCTTCCTCCGGCGCGCCGTCCGGTCCGAGGATCGTGCCGCGGATCGCGGACGTCGTTTCCTGTGCGAATCCCGCAACAGGTGCGGCCAGGCACAGCAGCGCGGCCATCCACGCGGCCATGAAGGCGCCGAGCGAAGCCCGACTCCGGTCAGCCGTCTCGAACGTGTGGTTCATGTGCATCCCCGCCAAGTAAAAACAGCGAACGAGACCGACACTAACGTGGTCGTCTCGGTCTGCTCGCAAGTGGAATTATTCGGAAGCTCCGCCCCAGGCCGGATCGCTCGTCGTGCATGTGGGCGGTAATCTAGCGCAGGCCAAATTGGCATGCAATAAAGGTTTTCGGCGATGGACGAGGCAGCCGCAATGCGTCCGTTGGCGCATCGTCACGGCGCACGTTGCGAAAGCAAGTGATCATCAAAACGCAATGCGTTGTTTCCCGACGGGTTCGATCACGGCGACCAGCGGCCAGTGATCGGATACGCCCGTGCCGGCCGGAAGGGTGAAGCGCGCAGGCGTGCCGTCCGGCGTGACCTGGGCCGGCGTCCGGTTCGCGATCGCCACCGAGCCGGGCCGCAACCGCCATGTTGTGCCGCCGCCACGCTCGACGGCGGGCCGCCACAGGAGCATGTCGAGAAACGACCACGAGTCCGTCGGCGGGTAATAGCTCGTGCCCTTGCAGGCGCCGCAGCCGGTTTCGTGTGCGACGGTCCAAACGGGCCGGACGAAACGCGCCAGCAGGTGCTTTTCGCGGTCCTCCTCCGAGGTCGTGTTGAAGTCGCCGGCGGCGAACGCCGGCCGGTCATCCGGCAGCGCCGCCGCGAGCGCGTTCAACGCACGGTAAGCGTCCCTGCGCATCGACGTCGGGTGGAAGGGTGCGGGAAAGTGCACGGCGAAACCCGTCAGCAGCGAACCGTCGGGCAGGCGGAACGTCGCCTCGAGGATGCCGCGCGTGTCCGCTTCGCTCGCACGGTCCACGCCCTCGAACTCGATCCTGTGCAGAACGGCCGGGGCGGCGAGCGGCAGGCGCGTCAGGAACGCAACGTCGATGCCGCGCTCGTCGTCGCCCTCGATGAGCACGGGCGTGTAGCCCCTGCCTGTGAGGCGCTCGGCGACGAGCCGCTCGAGAATCGCGAGGTTCTCCACTTCCTGCAGGGCGACGATGTCGGGTCCGCGGCCGTTGCCGATTTGCAGGATCGCGTCGCCGACGACAGCGAGCTTGCGCGCGACGATCGCCTCGTTCCAGTCCCAGTGCAGGCACTCGTCGCGCCAGCGCGGATTGGAGACTTTCGCGCACGCGGCGCGATGCTCGTCGCTCGCTTTCAGCGCGAGCGGCAGGTAGGTGGCGTCGTCCTTGCCGGGATCGTCGCGCGTGTCGAAGAGGTTCTCGACGTTGAAAGTCATGAGGGTGACCGCGGGCGTCGCCTGCCGCGTTTCACCTGGTGCCGCGGGAGGCTGGGCCTGCGACGACGGCGGCTCGGGCAACGTCGCGGGAGCGCAGGCGGCGAAGAGGGCGGCGAGGAGGGCGATTCCGGACAGTTTCATGGGCCGACCTGTTTTCGAACTTTCAGGCTTGCTGAACATCGGGCCTTGCCGCGCAACCGCAGGAGCCCGCCATGCGGGCGATTCCCGCGTTTCGGGTCGCCCGCATGGCGGGCTCCAACGGTAGCAAAAAAAACCCGGCGCAGAGGCCGGGTTTTTTGCCGTTTGCCGGGCGGCTCAATAGGCGCCGAAATTCATGCGGAAATTGATGCCGAAGATGCGCGGCTCGTTGACGAACCCGGTCAGGTTGTTGAAGTCGATGCCGCCCTTCAGGTTCTCCTCGTCGGTGATGTTGC
>CAZBGV010000108.1:0-12040 GCA_964491485.1 uncultured Woeseiaceae bacterium
TGCAGTCGGCAATGGGGTGGAACGGGGGAACAGTGAAGCATTTTCGCCGTTTGCTCCGGGACCCGCAAGGTCGCAGCGTGTTGCGGGCCGTTTCCGGGGTCGTCGCAGCGGGATGGGGTACAATGCGGGGCCGACAAGAACGAACGGATGCCCCACGACATGAGTCATTCCTACCTCTTCACCTCCGAATCCGTCTCCGAAGGCCACCCCGACAAGATTGCCGACCAGATCTCGGACGCCGTGCTCGATGCGATCCTCGCGCAGGACGCGAAAGCGCGCGTGGCCTGCGAGACGCTGGTGAAGACCGGCATGGTGCTGGTGGCGGGCGAGGTCACGACCACCGCCTGGGTCGATATCGAGGAGCTGGTGCGCCGCACGGTGCTGGAGATCGGCTACTCCGACTCGCACATGGGCTTCGACGGCTCCTCCTGCGCCGTGCTGAACGCGCTCGGCAAGCAGTCGCCGGACATCGCGCTCGGCGTCGACCGCGAGGATCCGGAAGCACAGGGCGCCGGCGACCAGGGCCTCATGTTCGGCTACGCGACCAACGAAACGGACGTGCTGATGCCCGCGCCCATCACCTACGCGCACCGGCTGGTGCGGCGCCAGGCGGAGGTGCGCAAGTCGGGGGCGCTGCCGTGGCTGCGGCCGGATGCGAAAAGCCAGGTCACGTTCGTGTACGAGAACGACAAGCCGGTCGCGATCGACGCGATCGTGCTGTCCACCCAGCACGAGCCGGACATCGGGCTCGAGGAGCTGCGCGACGCCGTGCGGGCGGAAATCATCGAGCCGGTGCTGCCCACCGAATGGCTGACCCGCCGCACCCGCTATCACATCAACCCCACCGGGCGCTTCGAGATCGGCGGCCCGATGGGCGACTGCGGGCTCACGGGCCGCAAGATCATCGTCGACACCTACGGCGGCTCGGCGCGCCACGGCGGCGGCGCGTTTTCCGGCAAGGACCCGTCGAAAGTGGACCGTTCCGCGGCCTATGCCTGCCGCTACGTCGCGAAGAACATCGTCGCGGCCGGGCTCGCCGACCGCTGCGAGGTGCAGGTCTCCTATGCCATCGGGGTCGCGGAGCCGACCTCGATCAGCGTGCAGACCTTCGGCACCGGCAAGATCGCCGAGGACCGCCTCACCGACCTGATCCGCGACAACTTCGACTTGCGGCCGTACGGCATCCTGCGCATGCTGGATCTCGTGCGCCCGATCTACCAGCCGACCGCGGCCTACGGCCATTTCGGGCGGGAAGACCTCGACCTGAGCTGGGAGCGCACGGACCGGGCGGAGGCGCTGCGCGGCGCCGCCGCGGCGTAGGAGCGCGGCGGCACGAACGCCGCGCCCGGCCGTAGGAGCCCGCCATGCGGGCGACAAAACCGCCATCTGCACACAGGACGCGGGGGGGGCAAACGGAACACCGCCTGCCGGGCGGATCCCCCGCGGCGACCATCGAACACCCAATCGGCAAGGAGTAACAGCATGAGCAGCGAAGCCCTGGCGCTGAAGCAGCACGACTACAAGATCGCGGACATCGGCCTCGCGGACTGGGGCCGCAAGGAGATCGCGATCGCGGAGACCGAAATGCCGGGCCTCATGGCGCTGCGCGCCGAGCTCGGCGGCAGCCGCCCGCTCGCCGGCGCGCGTATCGCCGGCTGCCTGCACATGACCATCCAGACCGCGGTGCTGATCGAGACCCTGACCGCGCTCGGCGCCGAGGTGCGCTGGTCGTCGTGCAACATCTTCTCCACCCAGGACCACGCCGCGGCAGCGATCGCCGCGAGCGGCGTGCCGGTGTTCGCGTGGAAAGGCGAGACCGAGGAAGAGTACTGGTGGTGCGTCGAGCAGACGATCGTCGGCCCGGACGGCTGGCGCCCGAACATGCTGCTGGACGACGGCGGCGACCTCACCAAGGTGATGCACGACAAGTATCCGGAGCTGATGCAGGACGTGCGCGGGCTGTCGGAAGAGACGACGACCGGCGTGCACCGCCTTTACGAGATGCAGAAGGAAGGCACGCTCAAGTGCCCCGCCTTCAACGTGAACGATTCCGTCACCAAGTCCAAGTTCGACAACCTGTACGGCTGCCGCGAATCGCTGGTCGACGGCATCAAGCGCGCCACCGACGTGATGATCGCCGGCAAGATCGCCGTGGTGTGCGGCTACGGCGACGTCGGCAAGGGCTGCGCGCAGTCGCTGCGGGCGCTCGGCGCCACCGTGTGGGTCACGGAGGTCGACCCGATCAACGCGCTGCAGGCCGCGATGGAAGGCTATCGCGTCGTGGTGTTCGACGAGGTCTGCGAGCAGGCCGATATCGTCGTGACCGCGACCGGCAACTACCACGTGGTCACCGGCCCGCAGATGGAGCGCATGAAGGACCAGGCCATCCTCTGCAACATCGGGCACTTCGACAGCGAGATCGACGTCGCTTACCTGCGGCGCTTCGAGTGGGAGAACATCAAGCCGCAGGTGGATCACATCATCTTCCCCGACGGCCGGCGCCTCATCCTGCTCGCCGAGGGGCGGCTCGTGAACCTCGGATGCGCGACCGGTCACCCGAGCTTCGTGATGTCGAATTCCTTCAGCAACCAGGTGCTCGCGCAGGTCGAGCTCTGGACCCACGGCGACAAGTACCAGAACAAGGTGTACGTGCTGCCGAAGCAGCTGGACGAGAAGGTCGCCCGCCTGCACCTGGGACGGATCGGCGCGAAGCTCACCGAGCTCACTGACGAGCAGGCGAAGTACATCGGCGTGGCGAAGGCCGGCCCCTACAAGCCCGACCACTACCGGTACTGAGGCCAGAGCCCGCCAGGCGCGCCCGGAGCCTTCGGACGTGATCTCCGCGGCGCGCCTCCGCCGCCTCGCCGCGCTGGCGCTGCTTCTCGCCGCGGCCCCGGCGGGCGCCGAAGCCGGCCACCCGCTGACGCTGTGGCGCGTCGACGGCGTGGAAAACCGCGTCTACCTGCTGGGCTCGGTGCACCTGCTGCGGCCCGAGGACCACCCGCTGCCGGCCGGCATCGAGGACGCGTACCACGACGCCGACACGCTGGTCATGGAGATGGACGTCGACGACGTCGACCCGGCCGCGGTGCAGGCGCTGATCAAAGAGCTCGGCACGATCGAAAGCGATCGCGGGCTGCCGGGCCTGATGGGCGCCGACGCCTGGACCCGCGCGCAGGCGCTGGCGGCCGACGTGCAGATCCCGCTCGCGGCGCTCACCCGCTCGGAGCCCTGGCTCGCGGCGATCACCGTCGAGCAGCTCATGCTGGCGCGCCTGGGCTTCGATCCCGAGTACGGCATCGAGCGCTGGCTCGCCGCCAAGGCGGCCGCCGACGGCAAGGAAGTGATCGGCCTCGAGACGGTGCGCGAGCAGCTGGGCTTCCTCGACGGCATGTCGCTCGAGGCGCAGCGCGAGCTCCTGCTCCAGTCGCTCGAAGAGAGCGCCGGCATCGAATCGATGATGGACGAGCTCGTGTGCGCCTGGCGCTACGGCGACATCGGCCTGCTCGAGCGACGCATGCTCTCGGACATGGACGATTACCCGGAACTCTACGAGGCGGTAGTCGTCCAGCGCAACCGCCGCTGGGCCAAGCGCATCGAGGCGCTCGCGAAAGACGACGATGATTACCTGGTCGTGGTCGGCGCACTGCACCTCGTCGGCGAGGACGGCCTGCCCGCGCTATTGCGCGCTCGCGGACATGCGGTTCTGCAATTGCGGAACCCTCAGATCTCCACCATCTCGAAGTCTTCCTTGCCCGCCCCGCAGTCGGGGCAGCGCCACGAGAGCGGCACGTCGTCCCAGCGCGTGCCCGGCGGGATTCCGGACTGCGGATCGCCTTCTTCTTCGTCGTAGATGTAGCCGCAGATGAGGCACATCCAGGTTTTCATCGAGGAGCATCTCCGTCGTGCCTGCAGCAAAGTTTAACAGCCGCGCCGGCAGGGTTCCCCGCTCCCGCCGGCTTCGGTAGCATGCCCGGCGACAGGTGAGGTGTCCCCCATGCAGCTTTTCGCCGAAGCGAAGCAGTACATTGCCGGCGGCGTGAATTCGCCCGTGCGTGCCTTCGCCGCCGTCGGCGGCGATCCGTTGTTCATCCGGCGCGCCGAAGGTGCGTGGCTCGAAACGGAAGACGGCCGCCTGCTCATCGATTACGTCGGCTCGTGGGGACCGATGATCCTCGGCCACGCGCACCCGGCCGTGACGGCGGCGGTGCGCGAGGCGGCCGGCAACGGGCTGAGCTTCGGCGCACCGACAGTGCTGGAGACCGCGCTCGCCCGCAAGATCTGCGAGTGCATGCCCTCGATCGAGCGCATCCGCATGGTGAGCTCCGGCACGGAGGCCACGATGAGCGCCATCCGCCTGGCGCGCGGCTTCACCGGGCGCGACCGCATCGTGAAGTTCGAAGGCTGTTATCACGGCCACTCGGATTCCCTGCTGATCAAGGCCGGCTCCGGCGCGCTGACGCTCGGCGTGCCGAGCTCGCCCGGCGTGCCGGCGAGCCTCGCCGCGCACACGATCACGCTCGATTACGGCGACACGGAGGCGGTACAGGCCGCTTTTGCGCAATGGGGCGACACGATCGCCTGCGTCATCGTCGAGCCGATCGCCGGCAACATGAACCTGGTGCTGCCTCCGCCGGGCTTCCTCGAGGCGCTGCGCCGCGCCTGCACCGGGCACGGCGCGCTCCTGATCTTCGACGAGGTCATGACGGGTTTCCGCGTGGCGCACGGCGGCGCGCAGGCGCTTTACGGCATCACCCCCGACCTCACGACGCTCGGCAAGATCATGGGCGGCGGCCTGCCCGCGGCCGCATTCGGCGGGCGTGCCGACGTCATGGCGGCGCTCGCGCCGGAGGGGCCCGTCTACCAGGCAGGCACCCTCTCCGGCAATCCGCTCGCGATGGCCGCCGGCCTCGCGACGCTCACCGAGCTCGATCGCCCCGGCTTCTATGCGGCGCTCACCCGCCGCACGGAATCGCTGGTCGAAGGGCTGCGCGCCGCCGCCGCCGAAGCCGGCGTCCCGTTCTCCGCGCAAAGTGCCGGCGGCATGTTCGGGTTCCTCTTCACGGACGACGCGCCCGTCACCCGCTACGCGCAGGTCGCCCGCACGGACGTGGCACGCTTTCGTCGCTTCTTTCACGGCATGCTCGACGAGAACGTGTACCTCGCGCCTTCGGCGTTCGAGGCCGGTTTCGTTTCTTCCGCGCACGGCGACGACGAGATCGCCCGCACCCTCGACGCCGCCCGCAAGGTCTTCCGCACCCTCTGATTCGTACCTCCACCGTCCTCCGTAGGAGCCCGCCATGCGGGCGACCAAAGCTGCCTTCGTTCGGTCGCCCGCATGGCGGGCTCCTACGTTCGGAAGGCGGCTACGTCTCGGGGGTCAGTTGATTTCGGCGCCGCGGACTTCGTGCAGGACCTTGCGCACGATCTGCAGGCGCTCGACCGGGTCGTCGGTCTCGAGGCAGGACTGCTTCTGCTCGGGGCTGATCGGCAGGATCTCCGCGAAGCGGTAGCCCACCCAGGCGGCGTCGTCGTAATGCCGGTCGAGCGTCTGGTAGAGGCGCCCGAGATCGTCGAGCACGTCGGCGAGGATCTGCGCGAGCGGGCGGTACTCCTCGGGCAGCGACGCGTGGGCGCGCTCCGGCAGCACCTCGACGTCGCCGACGTACAGGCCGTTCTTCCGCCGCTCGCTGGTGAGCAGCCGGAACCGCTCACCGCCGATCGCCGTGATGCCGAGCAGGCCGTCGCTCCCCTGGTACCAGTCGGTGATCTCCGCCAGCGTGCCGATCCGGAAAGTGGTCGCCAGGCCGGTCTCGTCGCCGTGGCGGATCAGCAGCACGCCGAACGGGTGCTGCTCCCTGAGGCAGCTCGAGACCATATCGAGATAGCGGGGCTCGAAGATGCGCAACGGCAGGGGTCCGCCGGGATACAGCACGGTCTGCAGCGGGAACAGCGGGACTCTCATCGTGCGGGCGTGAGGTGCGGCTCTTACCGGAGTATAGGCGCCGCTCGCCGCTTTTCGAGCATCGTCCGCCGGCCGTCCTACGCGCAAACCGCCCGTCAGGCGCTTGCGCGATCCTCCTCCCCGGCCCGGCCGCGCACGGCGGCCGTCAGCTTCTGCCGGGCTCCCCCGAAGCCGCCGTTGCTCATGAAGACGACGTGATCGCCGGCACGGAGCGCCGCGGCGACGGCCGCGACGAGGGCGTCGTAATCCCCGCACAGGTGCACCCGCTCGCCCAGCGGCGCGAGCGCCGCGTCGAAGCGCGCATCGAGCTCCGGCGGGCGATACACGAACACGAGATCGGCGGCGTCGAGCGCTGCCGCAAGCGTGTCGTTGTGCACGCCGAGCTTCATCGTATTGGATCGCGGCTCGAGCGCGACCACGATGCGCTCGCCCGGAAAGCGCCGCTTCAATCCGGCGAGCGAGCGCCGGATGGCCGTCGGGTGGTGCGCGAAATCGTCGTAGACGGCAATGCGGCCCACGGTCGCCGTGCGCTGCATGCGGCGCTGCACGCCCGCGAAGCGCGACAGCGCGTCGACGGCTTGCGCGATGCTCACGCCCGCCGCAGCGGCAGCCGCCGTGGCCGCCACCGCGTTCTCCAGGTTGTGGGCGCCCGAGAGGGTCCACGCCGCCTGCGCGCTCTCGCCCGTCGGACCCTTGATCTCTATCCGCCGCTCCTGGGTATCGAGAAACCGCCCCTGCCAGTCGCCGGCGCCGTCGATGCCGAAGCGCTCCAGCGGCGTCCAGCAGCCCATCGCCAGCACTTTTTCCAGGTTGGCGTCGGCGGCGTTCGCGATGACCCGGCCGTTGCGCGGCACGATCCTCACCAGGTGGTGAAACTGCCGCTCGATCGCGTCGAGATCCGGATAGATGTCGGCGTGGTCGTACTCGAGATTGTTGAGCACGGCCGTGCGCGGCCGGTAATGCACGAATTTCGCGCGCTTGTCGAAGAACGCCGTGTCGTACTCGTCGGCCTCCACGACGAACCACGCCGAGCTGCCGAGGCGCGCCGTGACGTCGAAGTTGGCCGGCACGCCGCCGATCAGGAACCCCGGGTCGAGGCCCGCCGCCTCGAGAATCCAGGCGAGCATGCTCGCCGTGGTCGTCTTGCCGTGCGTGCCGGCGACGGCGAGCACATGGCGGTCGCGCAGCACGTGACGTGCCAGCCATTCGGGACCCGAGCAGTAGGCGAGGCCGCGCTCGAGCATCGCCTCGACGGCCGGGTTGCCGCGCGTCATGGCGTTGCCCACCACGACGCAGTCCGGCGCGGGCTCGAGCTGCGCCTCGTCGAAACCTTCCAGCACGTCGATGCCGAGCCTCCGGAGCTGGGTGCTCATCGGCGGATACACGTTGCGGTCACTGCCGGTGACCCGGTGGCCCGCCGCAGCGGCGAGCGCGGCGATGCCGCCCATGAACGTGCCGCAGATGCCGAGAACGTGGATGTGCATCGCTGCCCTACTCCCCCGCGCGCTCAGCCTCGCGTCGCGTGCAGCTGGAACGCGTACCTGAGCGTGAACGCCGCGATCGCGACGGCGACGCCGGCGAACAGGTGCCGGCTCATCGCGCGGGACATGATATGACCCTCCACGAAAACTGACCAGAAGCGGATCAGGATGCCGATCAGCAGCGCGGGATCCTGGCCCAACAGCGACGCGAAGCTCACGAGCTCGGCGCCCAGCGCCAGGGTCAGCACGCTGCTGCAGCCGAGCAGCGTCGTGAGCACGGGCAACAGGCGGCGCGAATAACCGGTCACGACCAGCACGAGCACGTACAATCCGATGCCGAGCGCTTCCAGCGCGAGGTTCAGCCCGAAAGCCTGGCCGACCATGCGCGTGGCGACGAACAGCGCGAGCAAAAGGAACGCCGTGCTGATTGCGAGCAGCAGCCAGGACGCGGGAACGTGTTCCGGCCCCTTCTTCAGGGCGATGACGTCGAGAAAAGTTCGGAGAAGGAGCAGCAGCGTTCTGTCACAATAGCGGCATGGAGCCGCAATGATCGCATGATCGCGATGGCAACCGAAACTTCGCAACCACCCGCCCCCGCGTTCGAATACGTCGAGCCGCCGGCATTCCCCGCGCTCGGCGAACGGCTGAAGAACGAGCCGGTCGTCGGCATCGACACGGAGTTCATGCGCGAGACCACGTTCGTGCCGGAGCTTTGCCTGCTGCAGATCTCGACGCGCGAGCGCATCTTCTGCGCGGACCCGCTGGGCGCGGACGGCGCCGCGCCGCACGCTCCGGACGAGCTCCGGCGCGTGCTCGCCGATCGCTGCTGGGTCGTGCACGCAGGGCGCCAGGACCTCGAGGTGCTGTATCTCGGCGCGCAGCTCCTGCCGCGCGAGATCTTCGACACCCAGGTGGCGGCCGCCCTGCTCGGTTACGCGCCGCAGCTCGGCTATGCGGCGCTGATGGCGGAGCTGTTCGGCGCCTCCATCGCGAAGCTCTACACGCGCGCCGACTGGCGGCGGCGGCCGTTGTCGCAAGAGCTGCTCGAATATGCCGCCGAGGACGTGCAGTTCCTGCTGCCCGCGCGCGAGGTGCTGTACGCGCGGCTGCAAGAGCTCGGGAGACTGGAGTGGGCGCTCGCCGATTCGGCGGAGCTGCTCGACCCTTCGCTTTATGCCCCGGATCCGGCGGCCGCGGTCGAGCGCCTGAAGGGCGCCCGGTACCTGCACGGTGCCGCGCGCCGGATCGCGGCGAGCCTTGCGGCATGGCGGGAAACGAAAGCCCTCGAGCTCAACCGCCCGCGGCAATGGATCCTGCGCGATGCCACGCTCCTCGAGATTGCCGTGGCCGGGCCGAAGAGCCAGGGCGCGCTCCAGGGCATTCCCGGGCTGGCGCCGAAAACGGCACGCCGCCACGGCGCGGAGCTCTTGCGTCTCGTGGAGGCGGCGCAGCGGGCGCCGGACGATCCTGGCGCGCCGCAGCCGCCGCGGCGCCCGGACGAGGGCCACCGGGAGCGGCTGAAAGCGCTGCAGGGCCGGGTTGCCGCCGTGGCGGCCGGGCTCGGCGTGGTGCCGGAAGTGGTTGCATCGCGCAAGGAGCTTCAGGCGGCGCTCTCCGGCGCGCGCGATCTCCGGGTGTTCAGGGGCTGGCGGCGCGAGCTGATCGGCGAGGAGCTGCTCGCGAGCCTCGACTGACCTTTCGGGTCAGAGGACCGCAGCCAGCCGCGCGGCCACGTCCTCCACGGTGCCGTCCGCGTCGATCGTCCGCAGCAGGCCCCGCGCACGGTAGAACTCGACGACCGGCTCCGTCTGCGCGCGGTACACCTCGAGCCGCTTCGCGATCGTCTCCTCGCGATCGTCCTCCCGCTGCACGAGCTCGCCGCCCGAGCGCAGGCACTCCTCGATCTCCTCGGGGGGCGAAAAGTGGACGTTGAGCAGCTTGCCGGTGGTCGAGCAGGTACGGCGGCCCGTCAGGCGCTTCGTCAGGATGTCGAAATCGAGGTCCATGAGGACGGCGGCGTCCAGCGGCTGACCCTTCTCCTCGAGCAACGCCTCGAGATCCTGCGCCTGCTTTTCCGTCCGGGGGAAACCGTCGAGGATGAAGCCGTTCGCGGTGTCCGGCTGATCCAGCCGCTCGCCGATCACGCCGAGCATCACGTCGTCGGAGACGAGCTGGCCGGAATCCATGATGGCCTTGACCCGGCGGCCGAGCTCCGAGCCGCTCGCCACCGCTTCCCGGAGCATGTCGCCGGTCGAGATCTGCGGGATGCCGCGCTCCTGCATCAGCCGTTTGGCCTGCGTTCCCTTCCCCGATCCCGGCGCTCCCAGGAGCACTATGCGCATGCGACTCATCTCCCGCTCCCGGCTGGCGGCTGCACGAAGGGCCGGATACGCTACCGGCTCCGGTCGTGGAGGTCAAACGCGCGGTTCGGTTATCCTTACCCGCCTTCCCAATCACCTGCAAAGGCAACCTTTATGCCGAAGAAAAGGATGAATGCCTTCTACGCCCAGTCCGGCGGCGTCACCGCCGTCATCAACGCCAGCGCCTGCGGCGTGATCGAGACGGCGCGCAAGCACAAGGACCGCATCGGCAACGTCTACGCCGGGCGTAACGGCATCATCGGGGCATTGACGGAAGACCTGATCGACACCGGCAAGGAGCCCGCGCGCGCCATCGCCGCGCTGCGCCACACGCCGGGTGGCGCGTTCGGCTCGGCCCGCTACAAGCTGAAGAGCATCGAGGAGAACCGGGCCCAGTACGAGCGCCTGATCGAGGTGTTCAAGGCCCACGACATCGGCTACTTCTTCTATAACGGCGGCAACGACTCCATGGATACCGCGCACAAGGTGTCGCAGATCAGCCAGAAGATGAAGTTCCCCGTGGCCTGCCTCGGCGTCCCGAAAACGGTCGACAACGACCTGCCGATCACCGACAACTGTCCGGGCTTCGGCTCCGTCGCGAAGTACATCGCCGTGTCGACCCGGGAGGCGGCCCTGGACGTGCTCTCGATGGCGAAGACGTCCACGAAGGTGTTCGTGCTGGAGGTCATGGGCCGGCATGCCGGCTGGATCGCGGCGGCCGCCGGGCTCGCCGGCGAGAAGCCCGAGGAGGCGCCGCACGTGATCCTGTTCCCGGAGGTCCCGTTCGACAAGGAGGCGTTCCTGCGGCGGGTGAAGCAGTCGGTCGAAGATTACGAGTACTGCGTCGTCGTCGTGAGCGAGGGCGCGCGCTGGCCGGACGGGCGCTTCCTCGCCGAAACCGGCACCCGCGATGCCTTCGGCCACGCGCAGCTCGGCGGCGTCGCGCCGGTGGTCGCGAACCTGGTGCGAGAGGAACTTGGTTTCAAATATCACTATGCCATCGCGGATTACCTGCAGCGCTCGGCCCGCCACATTGCTTCCGCCGTCGACGTGAAGCAGGCCTACGAGGTCGGCGCGGCGGCGGTCAGGATGGCCCTCGCGGGCAAGACGGCCGTCATGCCGGCCATCGAGCGCGTCTCCGACAAGCCCTACCGCTGGCGCATCGTCGAGGCCCCGCTCGCGAAAGTTGCCAACAAGGAAAAGAAGTTGCCGAAGAGCTTCATCAGCCGCGACGGCTTCGGAATCACGGACGCCGCACGACGCTACCTGGCCCCCCTGATCCGCGGCGAGGACTACCCGCCCTACGTCGCCGGCCTGCCCGCGTATGTCACGTTGCGAAACGCTCCGGTCGCGCGAAAGCTAGGCTCCGAATTTGTGGTATGATGCGCGCCCTGCATAGCAGGGCTCGCCTAAGTCTTTGAAGCACCAGCAGATCGTGCCGAAGGCGGCGGCTCCACAACCGGCATAACCTGAACAAGATTCCCGACCGGCTCGGCACGCTCATCAGTGGATTGCGGGCGAGCGCTGCAACGCTCCGGCCGGCCGCCGGGCTCTTGTTCGATCAGGAGACATACCGATGACGAATCAGGTCGCACTCTGGTTGGCCATAGGCGCGGGCGTGCTCGCCGTCCTGTACGGGGCGTTCTCGGTGCGCTGGGTGCTGGCGAAGCCCGCCGGCAACGAGCGCATGCAGGAGATCGCCCGGGCAGTCCAGGAAGGCGCCGGCGCGTACATGAACCGCCAGTACTCGACGATCGCCATCGTGGGCGTCGTCCTGTTCCTGATCGTGGGCTTCGGCCTGAGCTGGACGACCGCCATCGGTTTCGCGATCGGCGCGGCGTTCTCGGGTCTCGCGGGCTACATCGGCATGTTCGTGTCGGTGCGCGCCAACGTGCGCACGGCCGAGGCCGCGACCCGCGGGCTGAACCCGGCGCTCGACGTCGCGTTCCGCGGCGGCGCGATCACCGGCATGCTGGTGGTCGGGCTCGGCCTGCTGGGCGTGGCCGGCTACTACGCCATCCTGCGCGGCGCGGGGCTCGGCGAGGATGCCGCGATCCACGCGCTCGTCGGGCTCGCTTTCGGCGGCTCGCTGATCTCCATCTTCGCGCGCCTCGGCGGCGGCATCTTCACCAAGGGCGCCGACGTCGGCGCCGACCTGGTCGGCAAGGTAGAGGCCGGTATTCCCGAGGACGATCCGCGCAACCCGGCCGTGATCGCCGACAACGTCGGCGACA